>CAJPFO010000178.1 GCA_905339255.1 Myxococcaceae bacterium | reverse complement strand
CCCTCTACGAACCCCCGCTGCGCGTCCCGGTGATCCGCGCGACACCCTGGGCCGTCCACGAGGAAGGGTCCGCAGGCGAGACCGCACCGCCCGCGGGGGCGGGCGCTCGTGGCTTGCCAGCGCCTCCACCCGTGCTTAGAAAACGGGCATGAGACTCGACAAGCTCACGATCAAGGCCCAGGAGGCTCTCTCCGAGGCCGTGTCGCAGGCCTCTGCGCGCGGTCACGGAAGCGTCGAGCCCGCACATCTTCTCCGCGCACTTCTCACGCAGGCCGACGGGGTTGCCGTCCCCATCCTGCAGAAGCTCGGCATCGATGTCGGCACGCTCGCGCGCTCGGTCGACGAGGCGCTCGAACGCGCTCCGCGCGTCTCGGGAGGCGGGCAGCCGCGCTCGTCGAATGCGCTCGAACGCGTACTCCAGGCGGCCGCTCGCGAAGCGCAGGGCCTCGAGGACGAGTACATCGCGAGCGAGCATCTGCTGCTCGCAATCGCCGCCGAGACCTCCGATCCCGCCGGCCGCGCGCTCGGCGCGGCGGGGGCCTCTCGCGAGGCGATCGCGAAGGCGCTCGCCGCCGTCCGAGGCGGCGCAAAGGTCACCGACCCCGACGCCGAGTCGAAGTACCAGTCGCTCGCCAAGTTCGGCCGTGATCTCACGGACGTCGCCCGGCGCGGCAAGCTCGACCCCGTCGTCGGCCGCGACGAAGAGGTGCGCCGCGTGGTGCAGGTGCTCTCGCGCCGCACCAAGAACAACCCCGTGCTCATCGGCGAGCCCGGTGTCGGCAAGACCGCGATCGTCGAGGGTCTCGCGCAGCGGATCGTCGCCGGCGACGTCCCCGAATCGCTCAAGGACCGCAGGCTCATCTCGCTCGACATCGGCGCGATGATCGCCGGATCGAAGTACCGCGGCGAGTTCGAGGACCGCTTGAAGGCCGTGCTGCGCGAGGTCGCCGAATCGAACGGCCAGGTGATCCTCTTCATCGACGAACTCCACACGATCGTCGGCGCTGGCGCCGCCGAGGGAGCCGCCGACGCCGCCAACATGCTCAAGCCCGCGCTCGCGCGCGGCGAGCTCCGCTGCATCGGCGCGACGACCCTCGACGAGTATCGAAAGCACGTCGAGAAGGACGCCGCACTCGAACGCCGCTTCCAGCCCGTCCTCGTCGGCGAGCCGAGCGTCGAGGACACGATCTCGATCCTGCGCGGGCTCAAGGAGCGCTACGAGGTGCACCACGGCGTGCGGATCCAGGACGCCGCCCTCGTCGCCGCAGCGACGCTCTCGCACCGCTACATCGCCGACCGCTTCCTCCCGGACAAGGCGATCGACCTGGTCGACGAGGCCGCGAGCCGCGTGCGCGTCCAGATCGATTCGCTCCCCGAGGAGCTCGATCAGCTCGAGCGAAAGCTCGTCCAGCTCGAGATCGAGCGCGAAGCCTTGAAGAAGGAATCCGACGCCGCGAGCCGCGACCGGCTCACGCGCGTCGAGCAGGAAGTCGCCGACCTGCGCGGACGCCGCGACGCCATGAAGGCCCGCTGGCAAAACGAGAAGGGTGCGATCGGCAAGCTCCGCGAGCTCAAGGAGAAGCGTGAGGATCTGAACGCCGAACTCGAACGTGCGCAGCGTCAGGGCAACCTCGAGCGTGCCGCCGAGATCCGCTACGGGACGCTCGTGGCGCTCGAAAAGGAGATCGAGGCCGAGCAGAAGAGCCTCGCCTCGCTCCACGAGGCGGGCGGATCGCTGCTCTCCGAAGAAGTCACGGCCGAAGAGGTCGCCGAAATCGTCTCGAAGTGGACGGGGATTCCCGTGTCGAAGATGCTCGAGGGCGAGCAGGCGAAGCTCCTCCACATGGAGGACAAGCTCCGCGAGCGGGTCGTCGGCCAGGACGAGGCGCTCGCGGTGGTGTCGGCCGCCGTGCGCCGTGCGCGAGCCGGGCTCCAGGATCCGAACCGGCCGATCGGCTCGTTCATCTTCCTCGGCCCGACGGGAGTCGGAAAGACCGAGACGGCCCGCGCGCTCGCCGGGTTCCTCTTCGACGACGAGCACGCCGTGGTGCGGATCGACATGAGCGAGTTCATGGAGAAGCACTCGGTCTCGCGGCTGATCGGCGCGCCTCCGGGCTACGTCGGCTACGAGGAGGGAGGCGCGCTCACCGAAGCCGTGCGGCGGCGGCCCTACAGCGTCGTGCTCTTCGACGAGATCGAGAAGGCGCATCCCGACGTCTTCAACGTACTCTTGCAGGTCCTCGACGACGGGCGCTTGACCGACGGCCAGGGACGAACGGTCGATTTCAAGAACACGGTCCTGATCCTCACCTCGAACGTCGGCTCGCAGTTCATCATCGAGCTCGGCGAGAGTGATCGTGCCGAGATGGAGCGGCGCGTGATGGAGGCGCTCCGCGCGGGCTTCAAGCCCGAGTTCCTGAACCGGATCGACGACATCATCATCTTCCGCCAGCTCGGACGCGAGCAGATCGAGCGGATCGTCGAGATCCAGCTCGATCGCGTGAAGCGCCTCGTCGCCGACCGGCGGATCGAGCTCGAGTTCACGCCCGAGGCGAAGAAGCTCCTGGCGGAGCGCGGCTACGACCCGCACTACGGCGCGAGGCCGCTCAAGCGCGTGATCCAGCGAATGGTCCAGGACCCGCTCGCGGTGAAGATTCTCGAGGGCGAGTTTCCGGAAGGCTCGAAGGTCTCGGCCGACGCGCGACTCTCGGGCGAGGCTCTCGAGTTCCGGAAGGCCGCGTAGCGGCCGCCGGAACTACGCGGCGCCGACCCTCGGCGCGTCGCCGGGAAGGGGGCCCTGCGCGGGCTCGATGGCCGTGCAGACCCGATTACGGCCGGCGTGCTTGGCGTCGTAGAGTGCGGCATCGGCCGCGGCGATGAGCGGCTCGGGCGCGTCCGAAACGACGCGCTCGACGCTCGTCACGCCGAGACTGATCGTGATCGTGAAGGCGTTCTTCTCGGCGACGATCGGAGTCGCCGCGACGAACTCGCGAAGCCGCTCGGCAACCTCCTCGGCCTCACTCACCCCGCAGCCCGGGAGCACGACGAGGAACTCCTCGCCTCCGTAGCGGCCGAGAACGTCGTAGGGGCGGAGCTGCGCGCCGAGGCGCTCGGCGACGGCGCGGAGCACCTGGTCGCCCGCGAGGTGCCCGTGGGTGTCGTTCACGCGCTTGAAGTGATCGACGTCGGCCATCATCACCGCAATCGGCGCCCGTTCGCGGCGAGCGCGCGTGAGCTCGACACCGAGCGTCTCGAAGATCGCACCGCGATTGAGAACGCCCGTGAGCGCGTCGCGCCGCGCCATCGAGCGGATCTCCTCGTTCTGCGCTTCGACCTTCTCCTGCAGCTCGACGATGCGGCGGCCCGCGTTCAGACGATGGCGGAGCTCGAGCGGACTGAAGGGCTTCGTCACGTAATCGTCGGCGCCCGCTTCGAGGCCGACCACGACGTCGTCCTTGCCGTCTCGCGAGGTGAGGAGCAGTACGTAGACGTAGGGTCCACTGCGCCCGCGGAGCAGGCGACAGAGATCGGGCCCGTCGAGCCCGGGCATCATCCAATCGAGAAGCGCGAGCCGGGGAGACTCCTCCGATCGGAGCACCTCCCAGGCGGCGTTGCCGTCGTTCACGACGACGATCTCGTAGCCCCAGGTCTTCACCATCGAGGCGAGCTTGCGGGAGGAGACGAGTTCGTCGTCTGCAAGGAGGACGCGCACGGAGTCACGTTTCGGCAACGCCACGGTGGGTCTGAAGAACTCACACCCCGGATCGAGGGCACGAACGGCCCACGGGGCGGCAGGTCGGCGGCAGTGCCTGCGCAGCCTCGCAACACGAGAAGGCAGCGCGCCGCCGAACGCTCCGCGCGGGCTCAGTTCCTCGCGCGAGGCGTGCCGAGGCCCGCGGCTTCTCGCACGGAGGCGAGTACGGGGAGCGCGAGCGCGCGCGCCCGGCGTGCCCCCTCTTCGAGGATCGCCTCGACCGCTTCGGGCCGACTTGCGTACTGCTCGCGTCTCTCGCGCAGCGGGGCGAAGTACGCCTCGAGGCGAGCGAGGAGGTCTTTCTTCACGTCCCCGTACCCGACGCCACCCGCTCGCGCTCGCTCGGCCATTTCGCGGCGCTCCTGCGGCGTCGCGAAGAGGTTCCAGAGCTGGAATACGGTCGCCGTGGGGTCCTTGGGGTCGGCGACGGGAGTCGAATCCGTGACGATCCCCATCACGGCCTTCTTCACTTCGGCGCGAGGCGCGAACATCGCAATCGTGTTCGCGTAGGACTTGCTCATCTTGCGCCCGTCGGTGCCGGGCACGATCGCGGCGTCTTCGAGGATGTGCGGCTCGGGAAGCTTGAGCGCCTCGACGCCATAGGCGTGGTTGAAGCGCTGCGCCATGTCGCGCGCCATCTCGAGGTGCTGCTTCTGATCCTGTCCGACCGGAACCAGATCCGAGTGGTAGAGCAGGATGTCCGCCGCCATCAGCACCGGATACGCGAAGAGTCCGTGCTCGGCCGGGATCCCCTGCGCGACCTTGTCCTTGTAGGCGTGGCCGCGCTCGAGAAGCCCCATCGGCGTCACCGTCGAGAGGATCCAGGCGAGTTCGCAGACCTCGGGAACGTCGGATTGGCGGAACAGGATCGCGCGCGAAGGATCGAGCCCGGCCGCGAGATAGTCGAGCGCGACGTCCTCGGTGAGGCGCCGGCGCAGCGCGGCGTCGCGAAGCGACGTCATCGAGTGGTAGTCGGCGATGAAATAGAGCGTCTCGGGATAGCGCTCCTGCAATGCGACGTACTGGCGGAGCGCTCCGAAGTAGTTTCCGAGGTGGAGCTGCCCCGAAGGCTGCGTCCCCGAGAGAACCCGCATCGCCTACTCGTTCACGAAGCGGAGCCAGGCGTGGAACGCGGAATCGCGACCACACGTCACGTCGTGGAAGCGATCACGGAGCGCCTTGCTCACCGGGCCGACGGAGCCGCTTCCGATCGGGGAATCGTCGATCGAGAGCACGGGCCACACCCCCGCGGACGTCGCGGTGAGGAAGACCTCGGCCGCGCCGAAGAGCTCCTCGGGGCGGATCGCGCATTCCTCGACGACGCGCCCGTCGTGTTTCGCGATCGCGAGGATCGAGTCGCGCGTGACGCCGGGGAGGACGAAATCGAGAGAAGGGGTACGCAGCCTGCCATCCCGCTCGATCAAGAAGACGTTCTCGGTCGACGCCTCGGCGACGTAGCCCCGGTGGTCGACGAGCAGGATCTCGTCGTAACCCGCGCGCCGCGCCGCCCACTTGGCGATCATCGGCGAGGTGTAGTTCGCCGAGACCTTGCACTGCGGCGGAATGATCTCCGGCCGCATCTTCTGGCGATCCTTCTCGAGACGAAGCCGTAGCTCGGGCTTGTACCAGGGCGTGCCGGCGTTGTACGCGACGACGTCGCGAAGCGAATCGTAGGCGGCGATGGCGATGCTGACGCGATCGTCGGCGGGAACGACCTCGACCTCGATCGAGGGAAGGTATGCACACACCTTGACGCAGGACGCGCCGGGGTTCGCGCGCACCGTCTCGACGATCGCGGCGTTGATCTCGTCCTCGCCGAGCGGCATCGGGAGACCGAGGAGTTCGCCCGAGCGGAGGAGCCTGCGGGTGTGCTCGGCCATCCGGAAGACGGCCGGGCCGCGGGGCGTCTCGTGGACGGAGTAGAAATCGAAGATGAGCGAGGCCCGCTGCATGCTGTGGCAGAGGACGTGGACCTTGACCTCCCCCCACGGCACGAGCTCGCCGTTCACCCAGATGAGCCGATCGACGGGTCCGGATTGCGACATGGCGCGCAGCATAGCGCCGGAGCGTCCGCCGGAGCGTGCCGAGGCCTGCGCAGCGGGGTCGTGGGCCTCGTCCGACGCCAGGTTTCCGCCGTGACCGTGACACGCGGCCCCCCCTCGCGTCTACATCTGGTTGGGAACTGGAGGCCACGATGAAGCGAGCCGTCGAGAAGGCAGCCGAGGTGATCCGAACGGGTGCGGGCCTGTACCGCGAGATGGCGCTCTCCGCGCTCCGCCTGGTACGCCGCTAGAAGCTCGAGATCCGCACGGGATCTGCCGAAGAGATTCATAACGGGTGCAGGGGCGAGCCTGGCGCGCCAACCAACCACCTGCCCCGGAAACACTGCGCCGGCCGCCCCCACGGGACGGTCGGCGCAGGTGCTTAAAGGCTCGGATGCTGCACCCGGGCGCGAGGTAGGCCGGTCGGGGACTCGGCGGCGTCCCGATCGCGACCGGTCAATCCCGGAGCGGAAGCGCCCGATCGAGCGGCACACCCGGCTCGCCGTCGTCGCGTGCCGGCACGCCCACGGGCGCGCGCCGCCTCGAGCGAGCCAGCACGAGCGCCTTGCCCTCGTGGAGCTTCACCCAGGTCCTTGCGGCCAGCGAGAGCGCGAAGAGCAGGCAGACCCCTGCGACCCACAGGAAGTCGATCGGCGTGAGGGTCAGGATCGTCGGCCGGTAGGAGGTCGTGATCCAGATCGCCTTCTGGGTGGCGCCGACGAAGAGGCTCGTCCACCCCATCAGGATGAGAAGGTCGATCAGCGGCAGCGTCGGCATCGTGTCCCCTTCCCCGAGGCCCGGATGCGCCAGGTAGCGTGCCGGGGTCATCCTACGCGCCGCGCCACCGTGGGGTCAACCGAAACGAGCCGATCCGCCCCCGGAAACGAGGGGCTGCGCCACGATGGCGACACCCCGCACACGGCCCTATCCTGCCCCCCCGTTCCGCGCTCCTGTCCACGCCGACGTAGCTCAGCTGGTAGAGCAGCTGATTCGTAATCAGCAGGTCGCCGGTTCGATTCCGGCCGTCGGCTCCATCATTCCGGGATGTTACGCGAGCCGAACAGCGAGCGATCGATTCCTGGCAACCAGATGGCAACCACTCGGCTCCCCGCCGCGCTTGCCATCCCGGCCCGCCGCTCGCGGAGCCCACTCCGTCTCGTGGCAACTCGCTCTTCGCGATGAAGCGACGATACGGATTGGTTTGGCAGCCCATCGATCGCCACGGGCGACCAGGGACCTCGTCGAAGACTTCGCGGCGCCAGCGTTCGCGTCTCGAAGGCTTCCAAGTGAGCCCAAGACACAGATCTTGCGAAGAGCCGGAACGCAACCAGGCAGAACGCGGCCGGCACGCCCCTTGCTGGACGTATCTGCCGATGGCGGGACTGGTCACAGAGCAAGAGGCCTCGAACATCCTTGGCCTCAGTGCGCGGACGCTCCAGAAGTGGAGGCTCCAAGGCAACGGGCCGAGATTCGTCAAGCTCGGCCACGCTGTCCGCTACGACCCAGTCGAGCTTGACCGCTACATCGACGGCGCACGACGCCGCTCGACTTCCGACGCTGGAGCAGATCAAGCGAAGGATCGTCAGCTCCGCCGACGAGCCTGATAAATGCGGTTGCGGTCCAAACTTGATCTCGAGCCGACTCCAATCGCGACATTCAGCTCGGAAGATGGCAAGAAGCCCAGGCAATCACGCGGTCTTGCACTTCCTTCCTTGCGAGAGGGCGCGAGGAGCGGAAAGGAGGCGCTCCCACGACCGCCGACCGCACCGTCTCCTCTCAGTGCGCGTTCCGCAGGCGCCCGAGACCAGGAATGAACCGTCCCGTCCGTTGCGCGTAGCGAAGATAGGCATCGCCGTGCATGGCCAGCAGATGGCGCTCCTCGAGACGCGTCTGCCAGGCGATCGCGCCGTACGTCGCTACCGACAGCCCAAGGCTCCAGACGCCCGGAGCGATGAGCACCACGCCCGCCAGGATCACGAGAAGCCCCGAGAAGATGGGATTCCGCACGACGCGAAACATGCCGGACGCGACCAAGTCAGTGCGCTCCTTGTCGATCCCGATCCGAAACGAGGCGCCCATCTGGCGCTGCGCCATGGACACCAGGAGCATCCCCACGACTCCGAGGGAGATCCCGCTCCAGACGAGAGTCGCAGACGACGACCAGACACCGACGGCTCCTGGCCCACCCACGGCATAGACCAACGCCAGTGCCAGAACCCCGAGCTGCACCCCGAGGAAGGCCACGGCGCCTACCCGCTGACCGGGCGAGTCCTCGCGATGAAGGGTGATCGCACTCGCACCGGTCTCCCGGCGCAGCCGCCTCACCGGCCAGACGAAGAGCGTGAGCACGAACGCGAGAAGCAGCGCGGGAAGGGCCACGCGGCCTACGAGTGCCGGATCCATTCGTCTCTCCTCCAGGGGTCGCGCTGTCGTGCAGTAGGATCCGAGGCATTGCTCAGCTTCGCTACTCGGGTTGCAGAGGAGACGAGACGTGGGGCGGGATTCCCGAGTCGGGCCCAGGAAACGACCGACACAGCGCCGATCTCGTGAGACAGTCGACGCCATCCTGGACGGAGCAGCTCAGGTTTTCGAGCGTTCTGGCTATGCGGCAGGAACGACGAACCGCATCGCGGAGCGGGCCGGTGTCTCGGTCGGCTCGGTCTACGAGTACTTCCCGAACAAGGACGCCATCGTCGTGGCCCTGGCCGAGCGCGAGCTCGACAAGGA
>CAJPFO010000177.1 GCA_905339255.1 Myxococcaceae bacterium | reverse complement strand
CGAGATCCACACCGTTCTGTGTCAAATCGTACGCCGAGCAGAAGCGCTGCAGGATCGCGCGACAGCCTTCCTCGTCTCCGCGCGCGCGATGGAGCTCGGCGAGCTGGCGCCAGACGGGCTCCTGCTCCTCCGTCGATCGTCCGGCGACCTGCATCGCTTCGGCATGTGCCTGCACGGCGTCGATCGAGTCGGGAGCGAGCTCGGCGGCGCGCGCGGCGAGCGAGAGTGCGCGTTCCGGAGAGTCTCCACGCCCGAGGAGCTTCGCGAGCGCGAGCATCGCCGGGATCCGCTCGGGGTCGATCTCGAGCACGCGCTCGTAGACACCGACGAGCGCGTCGCTTTCGCCCTGCCGCTCGAGCTCACCCGCGATGCCTTCGTATTCGCAGAGGGCCTCGTCGACCATCTCCTGCGCGCGCAGGAGGTCGGCGATCTTCAGGCGGCTCGTGGTGTTCGTGGGGTCGAGCGCGGCGGCCTTGCGCAGGAGTTCGAGCGCCTCGCGCTTGCGGCCGGCCTTCTGATAGGCCTCGACGGCGGTCTGGAGTGCCAGCATGGCCTCTGGCACCAGGCCGAGCCGCTGGTAGAGCTCGGCGAGTGGAACGTGGACCTCGATCTGTTCGGGTGCGAGCTTCGCGATCTGCTTGAAGAGGGCGACCGCTTTCGCGTCGAACCCGTCCTTCATGAACTGGTGCGCGACCTTGAGATACGACGCCACCGCGTCGTCTCGCGACCCGAGCCGGAGATAGATGTCGCCGAGCTTGAGCCGAACGCCGCAGTCGCGCGGATCGAGGTCGAGGAGGGTCCGATACTCCTTGAGCGCTTTGTCGAGAGCGCCCTTCTGGAGGAACTTCTGAGCTGCCTCGAGGATCTTGCGCTTGTTGACGGCCAACGCGCCCTCAGCCTGGTTCGGGGGAAGCCGAGGGGAACGCCCCTCTCGGAGCGTTATCGGCCGGCGGAGGGGGGCCTTGAGGCGCCTGCCCCGGGATCTCGCCGGCCGACCCGGGGATTTCCCGCAGGACCCCTCGCCCGTTCCGCCGCCCGCGCCCGCTCGGGCTCCGTGAGACTCGAGCGATCGATCGGCAGGTCGAATGCCGCCGCGAACGCCTGCACGCAGGCGTCGCGCAGCCGGTTCTCGGGCGGCTCGAATCCGAGCTCTGCGAGGCTCGTCGCGACGCCCGCGAGCCGTCCCGCGGCGGCGGCCGCGGGCGGAGGATCCGGCCCGAGGCGGATCGATCCGTGCTGGAGGATCCGACCGCGAATGCGGCGCTGCGCGCTTCCGACGAGCTTGCGCCCCGCGACCGTGATCTCCTCGATCCCCACGCGCGCGAAGCAATCGAAGGGCTGCTCGCGCCGGCCCGCAGATCGTCCCGCCGGCGGATCGGCGACGACCCCCACCCGATCGAGCGCCTCTCGAAGCACGCGTCCGACCCACGCGTAGCTCGCCTCGAGACCGGCCGGCACGGCGCTCTCCGGCGCCACGAGTGCGTAGGTCAGGTCCGCGCCGTGGAGGACGGCGCTCCCGCCCGTCGGTCGCCGCACGATTCCGACCCCGACGTCACGGCACGCCGCCTCGCGAAGTGGATCGAGCGCCTGCGCGTGTCCGAGCGAGAGCCATGGGCCCCTCCACGCGTAGAGCCGGAGCGTCGGAGCGCCGTCCTCTTCCAGCGCCAGGAGCAGCGTTTCGTCGACGGCCATGTTCCAGCGTCCGTCCGCGGCGCCCTCGTCGAGCCACCGCAGCGGGGCGCGACTCACGGCTTCGCGGCGACGCGGTCGCGCAGGTGCGCGAGCAGCCCTTCGAGGCCGAGCAGGTAACCTCGCCAGCCGAAGCCGCAAACCACCGCGATCGCGATGGGAGACACAAAAGAGTGTCTGCGGAACTCCTCTCGTGCGTGAACGTTCGAGAGGTGAACCTCGACGACCGGAAGCGAAGTCGCAGCGAGCGCATCGCGGAGCGCCACGCTCGTGTGCGTGTACGCCCCGGGGTTGATCAGGATCCCGTCGAACGACGCCGGAGATTCCTGGATCCGGTCGACGAGCGCTCCCTCGTGGTTCGATTGGAAGCAATCGACGTTCGCGCCGGCCTCTCGCGCCGCACTCGCGAGCCGCGAATCGATCTCGTCGAGGGTCGTCGTTCCATAGACGTGCGGCTCTCGCGAGCCGAGCAGGTTCAGGTTCGGTCCGTGGACGACCAGGACGCGAGGCATTTTCGGCACGGCCGTCCCTCGGATCGGAGCCGGCGTCGCGACCTACATCTCCTCGCGCAACGCCAGCAGGTGTCGCCGGACGAGATAGCGCGCCTTGCCGAGGTTGCCATCGGGGGCGAGTGCGAGCACCAAGAAGGTCTCCGCGTCGACCACCCGGAGCACGAGCGTGAAGCGTCCGAGCGAGACGACGGCCTCTCCGACGGCCCCCCCTCCGAGGGCATTCGAGACCTTGCGGATCTCGTCGAGGATGCGGCCGAACTCGACCCCGGCGGCTCCGACGTCGTCCGGATCGAGCGCGATCACCGGCCGGGCCGCCGAGACCTGCGCGATCGGGATGCCATCGTTTCCCATGAGCGCCGCTCCGAGCCCTCCCCCGCACTCGTCGACGATGCTCTGAAGGATTCGGTCGAAGCTCATGCGGCGGTCCTCCGGAGGTTTTCGAGCCAGCTTTCGAGGGTCGCGAGGACGAGCGCGTCCGGCGCTTCGACTCGCGTCGCGGGGCCCGCCGGCTCGCCCGAAGGCCGATCGGCGAGACGACTTCGCACGAGCGCGGCTTCGGCCTCGTGACCCTGCCGCTCGAGCAGCTCGGCAAAGGTCCGCGTCGCGAACGGAGATCCGTCGTCGGGGACGATCTCTTCGGAGGCCTCGGCGGGAAGCTCGTCGAGCACCCGTTCGGCCACGTCCTCGGCGCGAACCAGGAGCTCGTCCTCGACCTCTGCGGCCTCGAAGGCGCGGTCGAGACCCTCGGCCTCGAGACTCCCGACGAGTTCGAGCGTCGCGGCCGTCGCCTCGGCGAGTGTCGCGTCCGGAAGGACCCCGAAGGAGGCAGGCGTCGCGTCGGGCGACTCCTCGCGCGAGACACCCCCCTCGAGGAGGACCTCGAGCAAGCCCTCGAGGCAATGCCGTGCCTGTTCGCCTTCGCCGCGGTCGAGGAGCGCGAGCGCGAGCGCCACGTGCGCGGCGGGATGCCGGCGCCGCGCGAGCGCGTCGCGGGCGATCCGCTCGGCCTCTCCTGCATTGCCTGCCGCCCGCGCTCGCTCGGCATCGTAGAGCTCGGCCGGAGCTTCCCGCTCGAAGGCATCAACGACCATCTCGGCTCCTCCGCGAGCGACTCGTCCCGCGTGCTGCCGTCGCCATCGCCCCCACCGGCAGGATCTCCTCCGGCGTGAGCGGCATGGTCTCGGCCCGCCCGAGGCCGCGCAGCACGACGAACCGGACGTGCGCGTCCCTCCGCTTCTTATCGACGCGCAGCGCCGCGAGATAAGCATTCCTCGGAAATGGCGGAAGATGCGTCGGCAACCGGCAGCGGCCGAGCAGCTCGACGAGCCGCGTGGCGGTCTGCGCCGGCGCGAGCCCGAGCTCTTCCGAGCGACGCGCCGCGTACGCCATCCCCATCGCGACGGCCTCTCCGTGGAGGATGCCCCGGTAGCGTTTCAGTGTCTCGACGGCGTGGCCGAGGGTGTGTCCGAAGTTGAGCAGCATTCGCAAACCCATCTCGCGCTCGTCCTGCTCGACGACCTCGGCCTTGATCGCGCATGCGCGCTCGAGGATCGGCACGAGCGCATCGGGATCGAGCGCGAGTGCCCGCTCGACGTCGCGCTCGAGACACGCGAAGAAGCCCGCATCGAGGATCGCACCCGCCTTCACGATCTCGGCCATCCCTGCCGCACGCTCGCGAGGATCGAGGCTCGAGAGCGTCGCCGCGTCGATCCAGACGAGCCGCGGCTGGTGGAAGGCCCCCGCAAGGTTCTTTCCCTGCGGAAGGTTCACGGCCACCTTGCCACCCACGCTCGAATCGACCATCGCGAGCAGCGTCGTCGGCACCTGCACGAACGGAACGCCACGCAAGTAGGTGGCCGCCACGAAGCCGGCCAGATCGCCGACCTTGCCCCCACCGAGCGCCACCACGGCCGTCGAGCGATCCGCACCGAAACCGATCAGCGCTTCGTAGAGCTTTCCGGCCTCGCGGAGGCTTTTCGACTTCTCGCCGCTCGGGACGAGCGCACGCCCCACGGTGAGCCCCGCGCTCCGGAGCGAGCGCTCGAGCGTCGCGCCGTAGCGACGAGCGATGGTGGGCTCCGACACGATCACCGCGCGCTTCGCACCGGTTCGAAGGGCGAGCTCGGGGCCTGCCCGGGCGAGCGTCCCGACGCCGATACGGATCGGATAGCTCCTCTCCCCGAGAGCGACCTCGACCGAACGGGCCTCTCCGAGCGAAGCGTCGCCCCTCACCCGCGACCTCCAGCGAGCCGTCCGGCGAGCATTGCGGCGAGGGCCGCAGGGGTCGAGCCGTCGGTGTCGATCACCACTTCTGCACGTTCGTATTGCGCCGATCGCTCTGCCAGGAGGCTCTCGATCTTCGCGAGCCTCTCGGTCTCGTCGAGCCCACGGAGCAGCGGCCGGCTCTCCGCCGCTCCGAGCCGGCCGAGCAGCGTCCTCGGCCGCGCGCGGAGATACACGATCGTCCCGGTCGCGGCGAGCCGATCCGCGCTCCCCGGCTGCGCGATCGCTCCACCGCCGAGCGAAACCACCGCGGCGCGGCCGGCCACCGCGCCGATCGCGTCTCGCTCCCGCCTCCGGAAGCCCGCCTCACCCTCCACCGAAAAGATCCGGGCCACGCTCATCCCGGCGTCGCGCTCGATCTCGGCGTCGGTATCCACGAAGGGCAGCGCGAGGCGTCTCGCGAGCGCGCGGCCCACGGTCGTCTTTCCCGAGCCCATCATCCCGACGAGCCAGACCGTGCGCCGTTCCACGGCGCCGATTATAACGGCAAACGGGGGAGCCGAGGCTCCCCCGTCGCCATCCACCCTCTCGCGGCGCTCCGGTCCTAGTTCTGGGCCGTCTGCGCCTCGACGATCCGCGGCGTCACGAAGATCAGCAGCTCGCGCCGCTTGTCCGTGACCTTGTCCTCCTTGAACGCGACCCCGATGATCGGCAGCCGGTAGAGGAACGGAACCCGCGTCTGGCTCTCGGAGCGGTCGATCGTGTAGATCCCTCCGAGGACCAGGGTCTGGCCGTTCTTCACGAGCGTCTCGGTTCGCGCCTCGTTCTTCGCGATGGCGGGCGAACCGGTCGGCGTCGGCACGGCGAAGTCCGGAGCATTCCGCGTCACCGTGATCTTCATGATGATGCTGCGGTCGGCCGTGATGTGCGGCGTCACGAGCAGGCTCAGCACTGCGTCGATGAACTCGAGCTGGGCGTCGCCGTTCTCGAAGGTCTGGAAGGGAATCGACACACCCTGCTCGATCTTGGCCTCCCGGTTGTCGAGCGTCACCACGCGGGGGCTCGAGATCACCTTGCCCTCGCCTTCGCTCTCGGCCGCTGCGAGTCGCAGCGAGAGATTGAGCCGCTCGTTCAGGATCCAGCCACCGAGGTTCAGGATGCCGTTCGCGGTCGACGTGATCGGGTTCTGCACGACGACGTTGTTGGCCTGTTGGAACGGAAAGCTCGAGGTCCCTCGCGTCAGGATCGTCTCGTCGCCGATCGTGAAGTCGTCGCTGAAGTCGCCGTCGGCGTCTTCCGGATTGCTGCCAACCCCCCACTGCGCGCCGAGGTCACGAAGGAAGTCGAGCTTGGCCTCGACGATCTTCGAGTCGATCAGCACCTGCGGGGTCGGCGTGTCGATGGCCTTGGTGAGCGCCACGGCCTCGTCGACGACCGACGGGATGTCCTTCAGGATGAGCGTGTTCGTCCGCTTGTCGATGTTGACCGATCCGCGCGAGGTCAGGAGCTTCTTCACCATGCCCTCGACCTCGGAGACGCTCGCGTAGTTGACCGGGAGGATCTTGACGACCAGGTCCTCGAGCTTCTCCTTGGCGCGGCGCTCCTCGAGTCGAGCCGCCTCCTCGGCCTTCAAGACCTCCTGCGGAGCGATCCGCAGGACGTTGCCGACGAGGACGAAGCCGAGGCCCTTGGTGAGCAGGATCACGTCGAGCGCCTGATCCCAGGGAACGTCGGTGAGGCGGATCGTCACCTGCCCCTTCACCTCGTCCCCGGCGATCACGTTCAGGTCCGAGACCTCGGCGATCAGTCGCAGCACGTCGGCGATCTCGACGTCCTTGAAGTCGAGCGAGATGCGGCGTCCGGTGTAGGTCTTGCCACCGACGAGCCCGCCCTCCTGCAGCATGTCGGAGCCGCCCGTCGTTCCGGCCTGCGCCGGCGGAGCCTTCGCGGGCTCGACCTTCTGCGCCGGCATCGCGCGGTGCGCGACGCGCTCGATGGCGACGGGATCTGCAGCCCGGACCTTCGTCGCTGTGGTCGAGCGGGGAAAGTCGAGGATCAATAGCCCCGCCTCCTCGCTCAGCCTGGGCTCGGCCCCCGGAGCGCGGGCGATCGCCACGCGCACCTCGGGAACCTCCGCGTCGGGCATCTGGACGGCCGTCACGAGCGAGACCGGACCGGGCTCCTGCGGAGTCACGCGGATCGGATCCGGAGTATCGAGCCGGGCGTCGGGAAGGCTGATCACGAGAGTCTCGGAATCCGGCCGCAGGATCGAATGCGTGGTTCGCCCTTCGACGACGATCACGAGGCGATCGCGTTCGGGCTGCGCGTCGAACTGGACGCCGTGGACCCGCGTCGTGGGCGCTGCGCTTGCGGGCGTGGCGGCGGTCGGCGCGGGAGCGGCCGGGATCGGCGCGGCGTCGGCGGGGCTTTCTACCGGCGCGGACTCGGGCGCTCCGAGCGGGGCGCTCTCGGCCGTCGCTGCCACCGGGGTGGGCGCGCCCGCTCCGGGCTCGCCGGCCGAGTCCGTCTGCGCGCTGCTCGCGACCGGAGGAAGCTCGACTCCGGGAGCCGGAGTCGGCGGCTCGAGCGTGGTCGTCGCCTGCGAAGCGGGTTCGACCTGCGCGATTGCCGGAGTCCCGCCCGTGAGCTTCGCGGCCTCTGCGCCGAAGCCCACCGCGAGCCCATCGGGCTGCGGCACGATCACGTGACCCGCGAAGGGCCGCTCGGCGCTCCCCCCGTCGACGACCACTCGCAGGCGATCGTCGTGCTGGCCGATGCGAACGCGCGCGGCGTGCTCCGATTCGATCGCGAGCCGATGGATCCCCGTGCTGCTCTTCATCCCCGGCAGATCGAGGACGAGGCGCGGCGGAGAGTCGAGGAGCATCGACTTCGCTCCCGCGATCTCGCCGTCGGCGCGAAGCCGAAGCAGCGTACCGCCTTCGCTCCGCTCCGCCTCGATCCCGAGCAAGCGGCGCGCGGCCGCGACGGTCGGGATCGCTTCGTCCACGCCCGCCGCCTCGACCACGGCGCGTACCTCGCCGAGATCGTCGACGGCGACCGCGTGCCGGACACCGATTCCGAGCCCGGCGGCAACGAGCCCCCCGGCGAGCGCCACCCCTCGTGCGCCTCCGATCCTCGTTCGCTTGGTTCGCATCATCGCTACCCCCCCTGGCTCTGACGAATCCGCATTTCGATGTTCTTCTCGGTCCGGACCCCGGTCGTGTCCTCGTAGATCTCGCGCACCACCACCATGTCGGCGCCGATCTGCGTGATCTCGCCCGAGCTCTTCCCGATGGGCGTTCCTTCTTTCACGATGTATCCGCGGCCCTGCGGGTCGGTCACGAGCGCGCGGGGCTTGTCCGTGCCCCACACGACCGCCTGGAGCGCGAGCTGGCCGAGTTCGAACTGCTCGAGCGGGCCGCGCTCGCCTTTGTTCTTTCGCGCCGCTTCTTCGAGTACGAACGATCGGAACGGATCCCGCTTCCCCGTCGCGTCGTAGACGTACCCCTTCTCGACGTTGCCCTGCGCGATCTCGTCCGAAGTCTCCTCGGGCCGGACGGGAGGCTTGCGCTTGCCCGCCAGACCCGTCTGGAGCTTCTGCTGGCGCGCCGCCTCGTAATCCGCCGTCGTCGGCCCCGCAGGCTCTTCGCTACAGCCCGCGAGCCACAAGCCGCAGAGCATCACTGCCACGCTGCGCCGCATCACGCCTGGTCCTCCTTCCCGCCCGCCGGCGTCCGGCTCGCGGTCGGCGCCTTCCCACCGGGAGCGAGCGCCTGCTCGAGGAAGCGGAAGGTCGTTGCGTTGCCCTTCACGACCAGCCGCGTCGCCTGCGGACCCTCGCGCTCGATCTCGACCCGCAGATCGCTCACGTTCACGATCCGCGGGAGCCTCGCGATGTCGTCGAAGAACCGCGCGATCTCATGGAAGGTTCCCGTGAACTCGATCTCGATCGGAACCTCGGCGTAGAAGTCGCGCGGGATCTCGTCCTTCGGACGGAATGCCCGGAACTCGAGCCCTGCGTTCTTGCCGCGGCTCGAGATGTCCGTGAGCAGCCCCGGAAGCTCCTTGCTGTTCGGGAGCTGTCGGAGTGCGGTCTTCAGTTCGACCTCGAGCTCCCCGAGACGTGCTTCGAACGCAGGGAGATTCGCCGCGACCGAACGCACCTCGTTCAACTTGCGCTGGAGCTCGAGCTGCTGCGCCTCGAGCTGTTCGATCGTCGCCTGCGCGGGAAGGAAGAACGTGTAGACGTAGAGCCCGACGATGCCGACGGAGAGGACCGCGAGGAACGCGACCCGCTGCATCCGAGGCAACCTCGCCAGACGTACGAAGACGTCCTGGAACTTGTCGAGACCGAGCTCCATCGTCTTCCTCCTAGCCCTGCGCCGCGCCGGCGGCGGCAGCGGGAGCGGGGGCTCGTTCCGGTTCGGCGAGCTCCGGGTTCGTGAGCTCGGCCGTCACGATGAAGCGATTGAGCTTGAGCCCGTCGGCTTCGGCGAGTTCCGTGCTCTCGAGTTCGACGTTGTCGAGGTACGGGGAGTCGTTGAGCCGCGTCAGGAACTCGGCGATGAGCTCGGTATCGAGGCTCATTCCTTCGAGCTCGACCTTGTTTCCTTCGACCACGAGATCGCTCAGCCAGAGCTTTTGCGGCGCTCGCGTCGCGATCTCGTCGAGGAGCCGGACCGGCCCCGTCCGCGAGAGGTCGAGTCGGCGGATCACTTCGAGCTTCTTCTCGATCTCGGTCGCCTTCCGCTTGAAATCCTCGACCTGCTGGAGCTGCGTCTGGAACTGCGAGATCTGCTCGTTCAGCGTCGCGACGCGGCTCTGCCCGCTCGAAATGCTCGCCATCGTCCATCCCTGGAGGAGGATGCAGGTGCCGATCGAGACGCCGGCGACGAGACCGAGCCATGCGAGTTGCTGCTGCATGTCCGCTCGGCGGCGCGCCTCGCGAACCGGCAGCAGGTTGATCCGGATCATCGTTCACTCCCTTCGCGCAGCGCGAGTCCGACTCCGACTCCCAGGAACGGGGCCATGTCGACCACGAAGTCCGACTCGTAGATCGAGCTCGGGAGCATGTTCGCGAGTGGGTTGAGCCTCTCGACCGGGAGGCCGGTCTTCTCCTCGAAGCGCGCTTCGAGGCCCGGAACCTTCGACGATCCCCCCGCGAGGAAGACCTTCGAGATCCGACTCTCGGCGGACGTCGCGGAGAAGAAGTCGAGCGAGCGCGAGATTTCGCCGATCACGGCGTCGCTCACGTTCCGCATCGCCTGCTCGACCTCGTGCGGGACGACGTCCTGGCTGTCCTCTTCACTGGTTCCGCCGAGCTTGATCCGTTCCGCTTCGTCGAAGGTGATCGAGAGCGCCTTCTGGATCTCTTCGGTGTAGGCGTTGCCCCCGACGGAGATGTCGCGGGTGAAGGCCGGAACCCCCGCCGCGATCACGTTGATGTTGGTGCTCTGGGCTCCGATGTTCGCAATCGCGACGACCTCGTCGGGACGGACCTCGAAGTTCGCGGCCCAGGCGTTCGCGACCGCGAAGGCCGCCACGTCGATGATGGCGGGCGTCACGCCCGCCTCGGCCAGGACGTTCACGTAGTCGTCGATCAGCTCCTTCTTGGCCGCGACGAGGAGAACGTCCATCTGACCTTCGACGGCGCCCGGGTTCAGGATCTGGAAGTCGAGGTTCACCTCGTTCACGTCGAACGGGATGTACTGCTCGGCTTCCCAGCGGATCGACTCCTCGAGCTCTTCTCGCGTCATGGTCGGAAGCGAGATCTTCTTCACGATCACCGAATGGCCGGAGACGGCGACGGCGACCTGGCTGCTCTTGATCTTCGCGCCGGAGACCGCTTCGCGGATGGCGTCGGCAATCGCACCGGCGTTCAAGAACGCCCCCTGCACGATTGCCTCGTGCGGCACCTGGGCCACTCCGAGGTGGACGAGCTCGAAACCCTTCGGGCTCACCTTCACCTCGACCGCCTTGACGGACGAGGAGCCGATGTCGAGGCCGAAGATCGACTTGTTCTTGAACCGACCGAACGGGAGCTGCAAAGCCGCCTCCTCCCCATCGCTCCTACGAGCGCTCGAAGCCTGCCTGGAGCGTTCGGAGCGGCTCGCCAGCCGCGTGCGAATCGTCGCCCGCTCCGAAGACACGATCCTTGTCCGAGACCTTGAGGCCGAGTGCGATCAGGACCTTCCGCTTGGTGTCGAGCCGGCACGGTCGCCCCGACTCGAGCCGATCGATGGTGAGCGTCGAGAGGCCCGCTTTGCGGGCGAGCTCGGCCTTGCTCATCATCAGCGCCTCGCGATAGCGCTGGACAT
>CAJPFO010000176.1 GCA_905339255.1 Myxococcaceae bacterium | reverse complement strand
GCTGGCTCGCGATCGCGCTCTCGCTTCCCGCCGCGACGTGGTGCGCGGCTCCCTTCTGGAAGGGGGCGTGGTCGGGGCTGCGACGTGGTGAGCTTCCCTTCGACGTGCCGGTCGTGCTCGGCATCGCCGTCTCCTTCGTGACCAGCATCGTCGCCACCCGGCTCGACGTGCAGCACGTCTTCGCGGACTCGGCCGCGATGATCGTCTTCCTGGTCCTGCTCGGGCGCACGCTCGAGAGAAGTGCGAGAGCTCGAGCCACGGGAGCCGTCGAGCGGCTCGTCGGCCTGCTTCCGAAGACGGCGCGGCGCATCCGTGAGGCGCGGACCGAGGAGGTCGCGGCGGCGGAGCTCGTGGTGGGCGACCTCGTGGTCGTGGCACCCGGGGAGTCCTTCCCCGCGGATGGAAGGATCCGAGCCGGAGAGACCGAGGTCGACGAGTCGCTCGTGAGCGGCGAATCCCGCACGCGGCTTCGCGCGCCGGGAGATCCGGTGATCGGGGCGACCCGGAACGTGCTCGCCGAGGTCGAGGTCGAGGTGACGGCGCCGGCGAGCGGGGGGACGCTCGCACGAATCGCCGCCCTGCTCGAGCGCGCGCAGCTCGAGAGGCCACAGATCCAGCGCATCGCCGACCGGGTGGCGCGCGTCTTCGCTCCGGCCGTGGTCGTCGCGGCCGCGGCGACGGTCGGGGTGCATCTCGCACTCGGGTCGACGCCGCTCGAAGCGGCGCTCACGGCCGCCGCCGTCCTGATCGTTGCGTGTCCGTGCGCTCTCGGGCTCGCGACGCCGGCGGCGATCGCAGCCGCGCTCGGGCGCGCCGCCGGCCTCGGTGTGCTCTTCAAGAGCGGGGACGCGCTCGAGCGCTGCGCGCGCATCGATACGCTCGTCCTCGACAAGACCGGAACGCTCACGCAGGGGAGCCTTTCGGTCGCAGAGGTCCACGTCGCTCCCGGCGTCTCGGAGCAGTCGCTCGTCGCGGTCGCGGCCGGGGCAGAAGGGGCGTCGGTGCATCCCGTGGCGCGGGCACTCGCGGGGCGGGCGCAGTCGCTCGGTGTCGAGGTTCCCGCATTCCCGGTCCGGCGTACGATCGCGGGAAAGGGAGTCGAGGCCTGCGGGGGAGCGATCCGGGTCCTGGTCGGGAGCGAGGAGCTGCTTCGCGATCGGGCGGTGGCGTGCGCTCCGGGGCTTCGCGAGGCGGCGGCCAAGGCGGCGGCACGGGGAGCGTCGGTCGCCTTCGTCGCGAGAGGAGACGAGGCGCTCGGAGTGGTTGCCTTCGTCGACACTCCGCGCGTCGACGCGGAAGATGCCGTTCGCCGGCTCGGAGCGTTCGGAGTCTCGGTCGTGCTCGCGAGCGGGGATACCCGCGGCGCCGTCGAGCACGCCGCCGCACGAACCGGGATCTCCGACGCGCGCGCCGAGCTCACCCCCGAGGCCAAGGTGGAGCTCGTGTCGAGCCTGCGTCGTGCGGGGCGCAGCGTTCTCGTTGCGGGCGACGGCGTGAACGATGCGGCTGCGCTCGCCGCCGGCGACGCCGGAATGGCCTTTGCGCGAGGCGCCGACGTTACGGTGCACGCAGCCGATGCCGTGATCCGGAGCCCGAGGCTCGCTGCGATTCCAGACTCGGTCGGCCTCGCCCGGGCGACGCTCCGCCGGATTCGCGAAAACCTCGTTCTCGCACTCGGCTACAATGCGGTGGCCGTTCCGCTCGCCGCAGCCGGCCTCCTCACGCCGCTCGCCGCAGCGATCGCGATGAGTCTCTCGTCGCTGGTCGTGACGCTGAACGCGTTGCGCCTGCTCCGGTACCGTTCGTGAGTTTCCTCGTGATCACGATCCCGGCGACACTCCTTCTGGCCGGAACGCTTTTGTGGCTCGTGATCCGCGCGGTCCAGCGAGGAGAGTTCGAGGATCCCGAGGGGCCGGCGGCGCGAATGGTCTGCGACGACGATCGTTGCCCCGAGCGTCCTGCGAGCAGAGAAGAAGAGCGTCCCTCGATGCCGGAGGGACCGCCGATCTGCTAAAGCCCGACGCGGGAGGCGGTCTCCTGGAACGGTTCATCGAGCGCTTTCTCGAGGCTTTCGATTGCGACGCCGACGTGGCGGAAGGGCTCGCGAGGATCGGCGAGCCCGACCCCGCTGGGGCGCTTGCGGAGCTTCGCAAGGCGGCCGCCACGTCCGGCCTCGACGCATCGCGCCGCGTCTGGATCGCAGGGCTTCTGCGCTCGGCGAGACCGGGCTTCGGAGCGAGGGCGCTCCGCGAGCTCGTCGAGGCCCGCATGCGAGAAGGCTTGCCGCCGCTCGCACTCGAGGACGCGCCGTGGCTGCCGATCCTGCTCGGTTCGAGCAACTTCCTCGCGCGGCTCCTCGTCCGCTCTCCGGCGCTCGGCGACGAGCTCCTCGGCGCCCCACCGGCTCCTCCCGAGCTCCATCCGGCGGCGGATTTCGGGGCGATTCGCGAGGCCAAGTACCGCGGCCTGCTGCGCATCGCGGCGCGCGACCTCGCGGGACGCGCCTTCGCGGAGAGTCTCCGCGAGCTCTCGGACCTCGCCGACGGCTGCCTCGCGGCCGCCCTCGTGTGTGCGGGCGAGATCACCGGCGTCGAACCACCGGCGCTGCTCGCGCTCGGGAAGCTCGGAGGCCGCGAGCTCAACTTCTCGTCCGACGTCGACCTCCTCTTCCTCTACGACTCCGTCGACGACGGAGATGGCGCGCGCGGTGCGGGCGTGGCTCGCCTGGTGCGGATCCTCAAGGCGGGACTCGAGAAGGCGGCAGTCGACGGCTTCGCGTATCGCGTCGACCTCGATCTGCGCCCCGAGGGCGCGCAGGGACCGCTCGCGAACGGCGTCGAGGCGGCGCTCGGTTACTACGAATCGTTCGGGCACGATTGGGAGCGCCAGATGCTGATCCGACTCCGGCACGTGGCAGGTTCGCCCGAGGCGGCGCGGCGCTTCGCGGACGGGGTGCGACCCTTCGTGTACCGGCGGCTCATCGATCCCGCAGCTCCCCGCGCCGTTCGCGCCATGAAGCTGCGGATCGAGGAGGAACGCCGGATCGCGGGCCGTGACCTCGAGTTCGAGCTGAAGGAGGGGCCGGGCGGGATCCGCGACGTCGAGTTCCTGGTGCAGGCGCTCCAGCTCTTCCACGGCGGTCGGCACCCGGCGATCCGGACGGGAAACGTTCTCGACGCGCTGGCGGCGCTCGCCGCGGCGGGGCTCTTCGACGAAGCCGATTCGGCCTCGCTCGCGGAGTCCTACACCTGGTTGCGTCGAGCCGAGCATGCGCTCCAGATGATCGAGGAACGACAGACACAGCGCTTCCCGCGCGAGCGCGAGGCGCAGCTCGGTCTGGCGCGGCGGATGGGATACGAAGAGCCGGAGGCCGAGCGGGCGCGTGAGCGCCTCCTCGAAGACTGGGCCCGGGCTCGAGCGACGGTGAGGCGCCACTTCGACGCGCTGGTGCTCGGAGGCGGCTCGTGAGCCGGGGGCTCGAGGAGCGGCTCAAAGCTGCGCTCGCGGGGTCTCCGCTCGTCGCGCGGGTCGACCTCGTCCTCGACCCGCTGGTCGCGCGGCGTGGTGGAGACGCGGCGGTGTCGAGGCTCGACGGTCCGGTCCTCGCCGGGCTCGCGCGCGCGCTCGTTTCGAGCGTCGATGCGGCTCGTTACCTCGCGCTCCGGCCGGCGCTCCTCGAGCGGCTGGCGGATGCCGGGCCGGCGACACTCGCCGCGCGCGCCGCTGCGCTCGCGGACGAGGCGCGCAACACCCCGGCAGACCTCGAAGGCGCACTCGACGCACTCCGTCTGCTCCGGCGCGACGAGACCTTGCTCGCGGCAGCGCTCGACTTCGGCGGTGTCTCGCCCTTCGAGGAGGTCTCGAACTTCCTCTCGATCCTCGCGGAGGCGATCCTCGGCGAAACCTTCGCTCGCGCGCGCGCGAGTCTCGCGCCCGGAGCGGACGCACCCGATCTCGCCGTCGTCGGAATGGGCAAGGTCGGCGGCCGCGAGTTCACGCACCATTCGGACCTCGACCTGATCTTCCTCTGCGGCGGCGGAATCGAAGCGATCCCCTACGCGTCTCGCGTGGCGCAACGTGGAATCTCCTACCTGACGACTCGGACGGGCGCGGGGGTGGCGTACGCGGTCGACAGCCGCCTGCGACCGTCGGGTCATCAGGGGGCGCTCGTCACGACCTACGAATCCTTCGTCCACTACCAATGCGACGAGGCCCAGACGTGGGAACATCTCGCCCTCGCGCGCGCACGGACGGTCGCCGGCGATCGCGACGGGGGCGAGGAGGCACTCGCTGCGGTGCGCGAGAGACTCGCCGCCCGGGCGAAGTCTCCGTGGGCGGAGGTCTCCGACATGCGCCGCAAGGTCGAAGAGCAGCGTGCCGACGAGAGCTCCGGAAAGATCGCGATCAAGACGGGGGCCGGGGGCCTCATGGACGTCGATTTCCTGGCCGCCGGCGCCACCCTCGAGCGGGGAAGCCGGATGGAGCGCCCGGCGATCCCCGGCAACGGTGCGCTGCTTCGCGCAGCGGAGCCCGGAACGGCCACGGATCGCGTTCTCGAGGCCTACACGGTCCTGCGTAGAGTCGAAGCGCGTGCGCGCTGGGTTCTCGGCCGGGCGGCCGAGTCCCTCGATCCGGCGGCGGAGAGCTTCGAATGGATCGTCGCACTTTGCGCGGAGAGCGAGGCCGAGCTGCGCGAGTCGCTCGCGGTCGCGAGGCGGACGATCCGTGAGGCGTTCCAGGCCGTCGTCGACGACGCCCGCGTGGACGCGCTCGCTTCGGTCGGGGCGGGACGTCTGGAAGGGCGATAGCCTCCCTCGCAGCGCGGGAGCGTCCATGTCTTCGCCTCGGGACCTCGACCAGCGACTCGATTTCCTCGGCTTCGGGCCGGAGGATCTGGCTGCGCTCCGCGCGCTCCGGCCCGTCCTCGAACGAAGTGCGGATCGGCTCGTGGGCGCCTTCTACGAGCATCTCCAGTCGTTCGACCATACGCGGGCGCTTCTCACGGCGCCCGGAGTGAGCGAGCGGCTCCTCGCGCGGCAACGCGAGTACCTGCTGAGCCTCGCCGAAGATCCGCGAGCCCCGGACCACGCCGAAGAGAGGCTCCGCATCGGGGCCACCCACGAGCGCGTCGGGCTCGCCCCGCGCTGGTACCTCGGGGCCTACGCGCTCTACTACTCGCTGCTCGTTCCGCTCGTCTGCGAAGCTTACCCGGGTGATCGCGCAGCGGCCGAGCGTGCGCTCGTCGCGTTGCAGAAGATGCTCATGCTCGATGCGCAGCTCGCGATGGAAGCCTACATCGAGCGCGATCGGCGCGAACTCGAGGTGAGGAATCGCCAGCTCGCAGACGAGGGGCGGACACTCGCACGCGAAATCGAGGAGCAGCAGGTCGAGCTCCGGCAGACCCGACGGCGGGCGCGCGTGGCCGAGGAACTGGCGTCGGTGGCGACGCTCGTGGCCGGTCTCGCCCACGAGATCGGGACTCCGATGGGCGTGATCCAGGGCCACGCCGAGCTGCTCGAGCCGGCGGTGACCGCCGAGAAGGACAAGTGGCGCGTCCGGACCATCCGTGAGCAGATCGACCGCATCTCGCGGATCATCCAGGCCGTGCTCTCGAGCGCGAGGCCGCGCGAACTCGAGCGGGCTCCGGTCGAGCTGGCTCCGCTCCTCGCCAATACGATCTCGTTTCTCGCCGAGAAGTTCCGGCGTCGGGGAATCCGTCTCGAGACCGACTTCCGCCCCGTGCCGATCCTCGTCGGCGACGCCGAGAAGATCCAGCAACTGGTGCTGAACCTGCTCCTGAACGCGGTGGACGCGATGCCGAAGGGCGGCGAGATCCGCGTCGTTCTCGCACCGGGCGGCGACTCGGAGGTCGAGATCCGCGTCGCGGATACGGGGGTCGGGATCGAGGCCCAGGCGCTCGATCGGATCTTCGAGCCCTTCTACACGACCAAGCCGGCCGGGCAGGGCAGCGGCCTCGGCCTGGTCGTCGCCCATGGGATCGTCCTCGACCACGATGGAAGGATCGAGGTGACGAGCGAGCCGGGCGTCGGAACGGAGTTCCGGGTGGTGTTGCCGATACGGCCCACGGGCGATGCGAGGCGAAATGACATGGAATGAGGCATTATGACGCATCTGATGGGCTCGAATCCCCGCGAAACGCGTCGGCGCCTTGGCACGGCACGTGCTCTCCGCCGGGGTGGGAGGTCACACCGTGCGCTCCATCCTGGTGGTCGACGACGACGTCGCGATGCGGGAGATGATGGTCTCGATGCTCGAGGCAGCGGGGATCCGGGCGGCTGCCGCGGCGTCGGCGCAGAGCGCGCTCGAGGCGCTCCGCGATGGCGAGTTCGACGTGGTGCTCTCGGACATCCGCATGCCCGGAAAAGACGGCCTCGAGCTTCTCGGTGAGCTTCGCGAGATCCGGCCCGAGACTCCGGTCGTGCTCATGACCGCGTTCGGGAGCATCGATTCGGCCGTCGCTGCAATGCGTGCCGGGGCTTTCGATTACATCCCGAAACCCTTCAAGCGCGATGAGGTGCTGGTGGTCCTCGAGCGGGCCTTCGAGCACCGCGAGCTCGCGAGCGAGAACAAGCGCCTGCGCGCCGCGGTCGACCAGACCGGATCGTTCGGCGACCTGATCGGACGAAGCCCCGCGATGCGCGAGATCTTCGCCTTGATCCGCCGCGTCGCGGAGAACCGCAGCAGCGTGCTCATCACGGGTGAAAGCGGGACGGGAAAGGAGCTGGTCGCGAGGACGATCCATTTCGTGGGCTCGCGGCGCGACCAGCCGTTCCTTCCGATCAACTGCACGGCGATCCCGGAGGGGCTCCTCGAGAGCGAGCTCTTCGGGCACGTGCGGGGAGCATTCACCGGCGCCGTCACGACGAAGCGGGGCCTCTTCGAGAAAGCGAGCGGAGGCACGCTCTTCCTCGACGAGATCGGTGACATGGGGCTCGGGCTACAGGGCAAGATCCTACGGGCACTCCAGGACCGCGAGATCCGCCCCGTTGGCGGCACCCAGTCGGTGAAGGTGGACGTACGGATCGTTGCGGCGACGAACAAGGATCTTCGCGAGGAGATGGACGCGGGCCGTTTCCGCCGGGATCTCTTCTACCGCCTCAACGTGATCCCGATCCACATCCCGCCGCTGCGCGAACGGCCGGACGACATTCCGGCGCTCGTCGATTTCTTCCTCCGCAGGCACGGCCGCGGCGAGAGACGGACGATCTCGCGTGCGGCACTCGACCGCCTCTTGCGGCTTCCGTGGGAGGGCAATGCGCGAGAGCTCGAGAACGTGATCGAACGTGCCATCGCGCTCACCGACGTTCCGGAGATCGGAATCGAGGATCTCCCGGTTCCGCGTGGCGAGTCTGCTGCGGTGGGGGTCGGGAGCGACGCGCTGCTCCGGGGCGCCGTGCAGCGAAGGCTCTCCCTCCACGAACTCGAGGAACTCTACATCGCGGAGATCCTGAAGCTCGTGAGCGGCAACAAGGTGCAGGCGGCGCGGATCCTCGGGATCAACAGGCGCACGCTCTACCGGCGCGGAGAACGTGCCGCGCTACAGGGCAAGCGCTCGGTCGGCGCGGTCGCCGCTTCGGCGATCGACTAGGAGACCGACCCGAGCCGTCCCGGGTCGGGCTCGTCGCCGGTGGCGCGGCCCCGATCAGCCTGCCGACGCCGAGATCGGAGCCCGAGAGTTCTTCTCCCGCAGCACCTGCAAGACGCGCGTCGGGCCGCCGCTCGACATGATCTCCTGGAACTGCGAGCGGTAGCTCGAGACGAGGCTCACGCCCTCGACGATCACGTCGATCACACGCCATTGTCCGTCGACCTTGCGGAGACGGTAATCGACCGCCACGAGCCCGGAGTTCGCCCCGTGGACCTGGGTCCGGACGGTGGCATCGCCGTTCGCCTCGGATCGGTCGGAAAGGACTTCGACCTTCTGGTCGGTGTACGCATCGATCCGCCGTCCGTAGTCGAGCGAGAGGTGGCGCTTGAAGTCGTCGAGGAACTCGGCCTGCTGCGCGGGCGAGAGCTGCCCCCATCCCCGGGCCAGCACGAGTCTGCCGATGGTCGGGAAGTCGAAGCGCTGATAGGCGATCTGCTGCAGCTCACCGAGGCGCTGGTCCGTCGGGGATTCCTTCCGGCGGAGGATCTCGAGGACCTGCTCCGAGGTCGAGGCCACCACGGCGCGCGCCTCCGCCGACCCCTCGTCGGCCTGCGCCACAGCGGCGAGGCTCGCGAGGAGCAGGGCGAAGACGAGGCCGGCCCTAGTACCCCGGAAGGATGCGGTAGAGATCGTCATCTTCGCTGCCTTCCGTCCGCTGCTTCTCGGTCGTCTTGCGGTCTTCCACGAGCGCAGTGCGGTACTGCAGGTAAGCGTTCCGCACGAAGACATAGTAGTCGAGCGCCGACTTCCGCGAGTCTGCCACCTGATCGAGCAGGAGCGAACGGCCGTTGACGAGCGCCGTCCCCCGGGACGAGTAGAGGGCCGCTGCCGGCACGAACCACGGGTAGACCGCCAGGGCGCTGTCGACACCGAGGCCGACGGCGTCGCGCGGTGTGGTCGGCCCGAGGACGGGAAGGACCAGGAAGGGCCCGGAGCCGAGCCCCCAGACGCCGAGCGTCTGCCCGAAGTCTTCGCGGACGGGTTCGAGGCCGAGTTCCTCCCGCGCCGGGTCGAAGAATCCCGCGAAGCCGACCGTGGAGTTCACCACGAAGCGGCCGACGGCGATCCCGGCGTCGCGAGGCTTGCCCTGGAGCAGGGCGTTCACGGTGTCGATGGGAACCCGGATGTTGTCGAAGAAGCGATCGATCGAACCCTGCACGAAATCCGGCACGACGAAGTCGTAGCCCGTGGCGACCGGCTCGAGCAGCCAGCGGTCGAGCACCTCGTTGAAGGCGAAGACCGGGCGGTTGAACGCCTCCCAGGGGTCGGCCACCGGCGTGGACGTGGATGCTCCCGCGTCCTCGGCTCGGGCCGGCGCCTGCCACGAGGCTCCTGCGACGAGGCAGGCGAAGAGCCCGATCCGGAGTGTGCGAACGATCCCGACTCTCATTTCTCCCCTCCGCTTCCGAGGCCCGTGGCGAACTTGGCGATCAGGCTCTCGATCGAGAGCGCGTTCTGCGTGAAGGCGATGGTAGAACCCGGCGCCAGCGCCGTCTCGGATCCTCCGGGCTCCAAGGCGATGAACTGATCGCCGAGCAGGCCGGACGTACGGATCGCAGCGGACGTGTCGTCCGGAAGCTTGAGTGTTCCGTCGACATCGAGGGTCACATGGGCTCGAAGATCCTCGCCGAGCGAGATGGCGACGACGCTTCCGACCCGCACCCCTGCGACCACCACCGGGGCGCGGGGCTTCAACCCGCCCACCTGATCGAACGACGCGTGGAAGACGGAGCGGTCCGAAGGGCCGAGGGCAAGACCCCCCACCTGCACGGAAAGCCAGGCCACGGCGCAGAGCCCGGCCAACACGAAGAGCCCGACGGCGAGGTCCCGGGACGGCGAAGGTTGCATGGACGCTAGACCCCCCAGAGCGCGGTGATGAAGTAATCGAACACGAGGATCGTCACCGACGAAACCACCACCGTCGCGGTGGTCGAGGCGCTCACCCCGGCGGACGTCGGCTCGCTCGTGTAGCCGCGGTACGTTGCGATCAGTCCCACGACCACGCCGAAGACCAACGCCTTCAACAGACTTCCGGCGACGTCGTCGCGAAAGTCGACGGAGGATTCGAGGCTCGAGAAATAGGTGCCCGAATCCACGCCGAGGATTTCGACGCCCGCGACGTAGCCCCCGAAGATCGCGCAAACGATGAAGAGCGCGGAGAGCAGGGGCATGGCGACGACCATCGCGACGGCCTTCGGCATCGCCACGAGATGGACCGGGTCCACGGACATCATCCGCAAGCCGTCGAGCTGCTCGGTGGCGACCATCGTGGCGATCTCGGCGGCCATCGCGGAGCCCGCCCGGCCCGTGACGAGCAGCCCGGTCAGGACCGGGCCGAGCTCACGGATGAGCGAGAGCCCGACCACGGCACCGAGCGACTCTTCGGCCCCGAACCGGATCAGGGTGTTGTAGCCCTGGAGCCCGAGGACCATTCCGACCGCAGCGCCTGAAATGCAGACGATCACGAGCGAGAGCACTCCGACGTCGAAGACCTCCTGGACGACGCGTCCGGGACGAGCCGGCGGCGAGAGGACGGCTCTCGAGAGCGAGAGTGCGAAGAGCGCGATCCGGCCGAGCTGTTCGACGATCCCGAGACACCGGAGGCCGAGTCTTTGCAGGAGCCTGGCCATCAGGAGTGGCTCCGACGTGAAGCGTGGGCACCGGCCGGCGCGGCGTCCTCGTCGAGAAACTCGCGGATGCGAGCGTCACCGTGGTGGAGCAACTCCTGCGGCGTTCCCGCGACCGCTCCGCCGTCCATGAGCAGGAGCAGGCGATCCGCCATGCGCAGCGTCGACGGGATGTGGTGACTCGAGAGGACGAGTGTCATGCCGAGGCTCTCGTTCACCTCGAGGAGCAGCGCTTCGATGCGGTGGACGGTGAGCGGGTCGAGCCCCGAGAAAGGTTCGTCGCAGAGCAGGATCTCGGGCTCCGAGATGAGCGCCCGCGCGAGTGCGGCCCGCTTGATCATGCCGCCCGAGAGCTGCCGCGGCAGCAGCGACTCCGTGCCCTCGAGGCCGACGGCTGCGAGCTGGAGCTGGATCCGGGCAGCGATCTCGGGCTCGCGCATCCGGAGCCGCTCTCGAAGCGGAAGCGCGAGATTCTGGTAGACCGAGAGCGAATCGAGCAATGCGCCCCCCTGGAACATCATGCCGAGCTTGTTCCGGATCTCGCGCAGCTCACGCCACGAGCTGCCCACCACCTCCTGCCCGGCCACCGCGATGCGGCCCGCGTCCGGGGCGAGCAGCCCTCCGACCAGACGCAGGAGGGTGCTCTTGCCCGAGCCGCTGCCCCCGAGCAGCACGCAGATCGATCCGCGTTCGAAATCGCAATCGAGCCCATCGAAGACCCGTCTGCGGCCGAAGGCGAGTCGCACGCCGCGAAGCTGGACGTGCGGATCCGGGAGGGGAGACGGGTCCACGGCGGCGAATCTTACGCAGGGACGCGCCGGTGGTCGACCCTGCTGCGGGCGCGTGGAAGCTCGATGCGGCCACGGGTCGCCCTCAGGTTGTGCTAGCGTGCTTCCGATCCGATGCGGGATCGGTCGGAACCGGTTGCCATCGGCCGGAGGAGGGACTCCGATGACCCAGCAAGGAGCTTCGGGAGCGTCCGCTCGGCGCGTCTCGAGGCGACGCGGGGGGCTTGCGGGCGTGGTCGTCCTCGTCGCAGCGGCTTGGTTCGTCACCGCACTGCCCGCGAGAGCCGAGGAGCCGTACGATCCGCAGCGCGCCGGGAATCCGGTCCGCATCGCCGCGTACGTGGCGCATCCGATCGGCGTGATTCTCGACTACCTGATCTTCCGTCCCGCCTGGTGGATTGGTCACCAGGAGCCGTTCAAGACGCTCTTCGGCGTCGAGGACTGAAGTCGCGGCGGAGATCCGGCGATTCCCCCATTGTCCTGCGCCGGCCGTCGGCGGTATGTTTATTGCATATGCCGAGCCTCCGCGTCCCGAGATCCCGGCTGCTCCTCGCCTTCGCGGCATTCGCGATCTCGATGCTCGGCCCCGTTGCACAATCGCGCGCGGCGGTCGCTGCGGCGGGCCTCGAGATCCGCGGGATGACCTTCGTCCAGAGCGAAGGCGGGACGGCGGAGATGGTCGTCGAGGCCGAGCGAGGCCGGCTCGATCCCGAGACGAGAATCGTCCATCTCGAGCAGGTGAGAACGCGCGTGAGCGGCAACCGCGAGCGAGAGGGCTTCGAAATGACCTGTGATCGCGGAGAGCTCGCGCTCGACGATCACCGTCTCTACGCCTCGGGAAACGTGCGCGGGAGGACGGCCGACGGGCGCGCCTTCTCGACGACCTGGGTTCGCTACGACCCCGAGCGCGAGCTCGCCTTCACGGATGCCCCCGTGCAGATCGAAGACGGCGGCGGCCGGCTCGCGGGAGGAGGCTTCCGCTACTACATCCGCGAGGGTCGATTCCACTTTCCGGGCGGCGCGAGCGTGCGCCGGGAGACTGCGCCTTGAGGAGACTGCTTTGCTCGATCTCGCTCCTGGCGCTCATCGTGATCGCGACGAGCACTCGCGCGGCCGATCCGGCGCCTGCCGCACTCGGAGTCGCCGAGTTCGAGAAGGTTCCGCCCGCGAGCGCCGAGGTTCCGGACGTGGGCGCGCTGCTCGCCGATCGCCTGGCGGCACAGGGCGTCGGACGGGTGATCGGGCCCGCGCGGCTCGGAGCTCCGTCGAGCGCCGAGCCGACCGACGAAGAAGTTCGCGGGATCGCTGCCCGCAACCGGGTCGGTGGAATCGTGGTGGGAAGGGCGACTCGTTCCGGCGAAGGCCTCGGCATCGAGGCGCGGCTTCGAAGCGGCGAGAAGGGAAGCGTCGTCGGCACCTACGTCGCCGAGGTGTCGCGGCCCGAGGATCTCGCGCCCGTCGTCGGACGCCTCGCGGAACAGATCGTCTCGAAGGGCCTCCCCGCGCTCGCGGCGTCGAGCCAGAAGTCGGAGGTCGCGTCGTCGTCGGGATCCTCTCCTCGCGGGCTCGCGCCGGGCGCAGCGCTGCCGATCGACGTCGGCGGCCTCAAGAAGGACGCTCCCCTCGACATCCAATCCGACGAACTCGAGGCCTTCTCGAACGACAAGAGCCGCCGCTTCCTGTTCACCGGCAATGTCCGTGTGAAGCAGGACGTGATGACACTCAAGGCCGACCGGCTCGAGGCCTTCTATCCGCCGGAGGGCAACGAACCCGATCGTCTCGTCGCCACCGGAAGAGTCGTCGTCACGCAGAAGGACCAGGAGGCGCGCTGCGACGCGGCGACGTACATGAAGCTCGAACAGCGGATTTTCTGCCGTGGCAACGCGGAACTCCGCCAGGGCGAGGATCGCGTGCGTGGGCGCGAGATCGAGATCCGGCTCGACAGCGAGCAGTTGATCGTCCGCGGAGGCGCCGAGGTCCACATCCAGCCTCGCCAGGGAGAAGGCCCCGCGGCGGTCGGAAAGCAGGGCTCGTGACGCCGACGCTTCGCGCCGAGCACCTGTGCAAGCGCTATGGCGACCGCGATGTCGTGCGTCGGCTCGACCTCGAGGTTTCCGCGGGCGAGGTGATCGGCCTGCTCGGCCCGAACGGGGCCGGCAAGACGACGACCTTCAACATGATGGTCGGCCGCGTGCGTCCGACGTCCGGGCGGGTCTTCCTCGGCACCGAGGACATCACGGCACTTCCGATGTTCCGGCGGGCCCGGCTCGGGATCACCTACCTGCCCCAGGAGCCGTCGATCTTTCGCAAGCTCACCGTCGCGGAGAACGTGCTCGCGATCCTCGAGACGGTCGAGCCCGATCGCGGGCTCCGGCAAGAGCGGCTGCATGCGCTCCTCGCCGAGCTCGGCGTCTCCGAACGGGCGGCGCAGCGCGGCGAGTCGCTCTCGGGAGGCGAGCGGCGGCGCGTCGAGATCGCCCGGGCGCTCGTCCTCGATCCGAAGTTCATCCTGCTCGACGAGCCGTTTTCGGGAATCGACCCGATCGCAGTGATCGAGATCCAGAAGATCGTCGATCAGCTCCGTCAGCGTGGCATCGGGATCATCGTCACCGATCACAACGTCCGGGAAACCCTGTCGATCTGCGACCGGGCGTACGTGATCAAGGACGGCGCGATCCTGCGTTCGGGTGCGCCCGAGGACGTTGCGGCCGATCCGCGGGTTCGCGAGATCTACCTCGGCGAGAACTTCCGACTCGGCTAGGACGGGCGGGAGGAGGGACGGGATGGCGATCGAGATCAAGCAGCAGCTTCGCCTGGCGCAGCAGCTCGTGATGACGCCGCAGCTGCAGCAGGCGATCAAGCTGCTCCAGCTCTCGCGCCTCGAACTCGTGAATCTCGTCCAGCAGGAGCTCCAGGAGAATCCGGTCCTCGAAGAGAACCTCGAAGGCGAGGAGCCCGTGGCTCCCGAGGTCGAGGCCGAGGTCGAGGGTCCGGAGCCGGCCGCGCCGGAAGCTCCGGAACCGGCCCCGGAGCGCGAGGCCACCGACGCCGAGAAGATCGCGGACGTCGATTGGCAGGACTACATGGAGTCGAACCCGCAGACGTCGTTCTCGGAGGCGCGCGACGACGACGAGCGCCGATCGCTCGAGAGCACGCTCACGCGGAGGCCGTCGCTCGCCGAGCACATCGAGTGGCAGCTCCAGCTCTCGGCGTTCGACGAGGCCGAGCGCGAGGCGGCGCGCTTCCTGATCGGGAACCTCGACGAAGACGGCTACCTCCGCGAGAGCGTCGAGGAGATCTGCGCGCAGGCCTCGCTTCCGGTCGAGGTCGTCGAATCCGCGCTCCGCAAGATCCAGCAGCTCGACCCGCCGGGAGTCGCTGCGCGAGATCTCCGCGAATGCCTGACGCTCCAGCTCGACGCGCTCGGGGTCGACGACGTCCTGGTTCGTCGGATCGTCGGGCAATGCCTCGATCAGCTCCAGAAGCGCGACTTGCGGGGAATCGCGCGAACGCTCGGCGTTTCGATCGAAGAGGTCGCGGCCGCTTCGCGCGTGATCGGGAATCTCGAGCCGTGGCCCGGGCGACAGTTCGGCGGGGAGGATCCGGTCTACATCACGCCGGACATCTACGTCGTGAAGCTCGGCGACGAGTACCACGTGATGCTGAACGAGGACGGTCTCCCGAAGCTCCGGATCAACCATCTCTATCGCGACGTATTGCAGCGAGGTAACGGGGTTCCCAAGGACACGCGTGACTACGTCCAGGACAAGGTGCGCTCGGCCGTGTGGCTGATCAAGTCGATCCACCAGCGGCAGCGGACCATCTACAAGGTGATGCAGTCGATCCTCCGCCATCAGCGCGAGTTCTTCGACCGCGGCATCAACTTCCTGCGACCGCTCAATCTCCGAGACGTGGCCGACGACATCGAGATGCACGAATCGACCGTGAGCCGGGTCACGAGCAACAAGTACGTCCACACGCCGCAGGGGATCTTCGAGCTCAAGTACTTCTTCAACTCGAGCATCAACCGGACCGACGGGGACGCCGTGGCGAGCGAAAGCGTGAGAGAGCGGATCCGCAAGATCATCTCGGCCGAGGACCCCCGCCGGCCGCTCTCGGATCAGCGGATCGCGGAGATGCTCAAGGCCGCCAACATCGACATCGCGCGCCGTACCGTGACCAAGTACCGGGAGGCGCTCAACATCCTGTCCTCGACGCGACGGCGCGAGGTCGGGTAGCCTCCGGGCGGCAGCGGGGGGCGGCATGAAGATCATGGACATCCTGGTGCGGGACGCCGTCGTCCTCGATCTCGCGTCGGCGACCAAGCACGACGTGATCGGAGAGATGGCGCGCGCGCTCGCGAGTTCCGAGGCCCGGCTCGATGCGGACCGCCTCCTCGAGGTGCTGCTCGAGCGCGAGTCGTTGCAGAGCACGGGGATCGGCGAGGGCGTCGCGATTCCCCACGGGAAGCTGCCGGGCCTCGATCGGTTGTTGGCGTCGTTCGCGAGGAGCCGGCCGGGAGTCGATTTCGAGTCGATCGACGGGCAGCCGACTCACCTTTTCTTCCTGCTGGTCGTGCCGGAGCACTCCGGCGGTCAGCACTTGAAGGCGCTGGCGCGGATTTCGCGGTTTTTCCGGGATGCGGCGTTCCGCAAGCGGCTGCTCGAGGCCGAGGCGCTCGAGGACGTCTTCCAGGCTATCGAGGAAGAGGACGCCAAGTTCTAGAGCGTGTCCCGCTCGGGACGACGGGAGTGGATCCTGGAGACCCAGGCCCATGGCACGGTGGTGGAGGTGCTCGGAGTGGGCACGTTCCTCGTCGGGCCGAGCGGCATCGGCAAGAGCGAGTGTGCCCTCGAACTCGTCACGCGAGGGCATCGGCTCGTCGCCGACGACGTCGTCCGGATCCGGCGCAGCGCCGACGGGCTGCTCGTCGCTCGCGCACCCGAGCTGATCCGGTACTACCTCGAGATCCGCGGCCTCGGACTGCTCTCGGTCCCCGAGCTCTTCGGCGAGGGTTCCGTGCGCGAGGAGACGGAGCTCGCGCTGGTGTGCCGACTCGAGCGCTGGCGAGAGGACGTCGAGTACGAGCGCGTGGGGATCGACCGCCCCACCGAGGAGATCCTCGGCGTTGCGCTCCCGAGCCTGCTCCTGCCGCTGCGGCCGGCCGGAAGCATGGCGACGCTCGTCGAGGTCGCGGTCCGCGATCTGCTTCGACGGCGCGCGGGCTCGAACGCGGCCAGGACGCTCGACCAGCGGATCCGCGGCTCGGGAGCCGCCCGTTGAACCCCTCGATCGCGCCGCGGACGGTCTTCGTCTCGGGCCTCTCCGGCGGAGGCAAGAGCACCGCCATGGCCGCGCTCGAGGACCTCGGTTTCTACTGCGTCGACAATCTCCCTCCGCAGCTCGTCGCGCAGTTCGTCGACCTCTGCTCGAAGGCGACACCGCCGATCCGCAAGGTCGCCGTGGCAGTCGACACACGCGAGGAGGGATTCCTCGTCCAGGTCCCCGGAGTGGTCCAGCAGCTCCGCGCCGAAGGTCACGACGTGGAGGTGATCTTCCTCGATTGCGCGGACGAGGTGCTCGTGAACCGCTATCGCGAGACGCGGCGGGTTCATCCGCTCTCGCCGGCGGGGTCCGTCCAGGAGGGGATCGATCGTGAGCGGAAGCTCCTCCTCGAGGTGGCCCAGCTCGCGGACTTCCGGGTCGACACCACCGTCCTGAACGTCCACCAGCTCAAGGAAGCGATGGCCCGTCACGTTTCGGGCGGAGTTCGAGCGACCGTGCTGAGCCTGATCTCGTTCGGCTTCCGCTTCGGGCCCCCCACCTCCGCCGAGCTTCTCTTCGACGTGCGGTTCCTCCCGAACCCCCATTTCGAACCGGCACTCCGCGCGAAGACCGGCGAGGATCCCGAGGTGGCCCGCTACGTGCTCGACGATGCCCGCACGAAAGAGCTCCTGCGGAGGCTCGAGGACCTGCTCGGCTTCCTCCTCCCGCTCTACGATCGGGAGGGAAAGGCCTATCTGACCATCGGCATCGGCTGCACGGGCGGGCAGCACCGTTCGGTCGCCATCGCGCTCGCGCTGGCGCGGCTGCTCCGAGCCGCCGGTCGGGAGGTGAACGTGTCGCATCGCGACCTGGGGAAGGGCGAATGAAGGTCGGAGTCGTGATCGTCACCCACTACCGCCTCGGCGAGGAGTTCCTGCAGGCGCTCCGGCTGATCGTCCCCGAGGGCCCGACCTTCCATGCCGTCTCGATCGATCCGAAGCAGTCGGTCGACGAGATGCGAGCGAGCATCGCGAGGGCGATCGGAGCGGCCGACGCGGGAGAAGGGGTGCTCGTGCTGACCGACATGTTCGGCGGCACTCCTTCGAACATCTCGTTGTCGTTCCTGAAGGACCACCGCGTCGAGGTCGTGACGGGCGTGAACCTCCCGATGCTGATCAAGCTCGCGACGCTCGTCGAAGAGCGCCCGCTCGAGGATCTCGCCCCGTTCATCAAGAACTACGGCCAGCGCAACATCTCGGTGGCGAGCGAGATCCTTCCGGAGCCGGCGCGATGAGCGCGGTGGCCGTCGAGCGGGAGTTCGTCGTGCGAAGCGAGCTCGGCCTCCACGCCCGGCCCGCCGGGCGCTTCGTCGCACTGGCAGGCCGCTACCGCGCGCAGGTCAGCGTCGCGAGGGGGGAAGAGTGGGTGAGCGGGCGAAGCGTGCTGTCGCTTCTCTCGCTCGCTGCGGGGCCGGGGACCAGGCTGCGCGTGCGTGCCGTGGGGGACGACGCCGAGGAGGCCGTCCGCGCGCTCGGCACGCTGATCGAGAGCCCGCACGAAGGAGCCGATGGCACGACGGGGTGAGCAATCCGGCACGCTACTGCTCGAGGGCCTCGCGGCGGCGCCGGGGATCGGGATCGGCGTCGCCGTGGTCTGGGTCCGCACCGAGCCGGTGTTTCCCGAGTACAGCCTCCACCCCGATCGGATCGAAACAGAGATCGAACGCTTCGAGCGGGCCGCTCGGGATGCGCTCGCGCAGATCGACGCGATCCGCCGCCCGCTCGTCGGGGTCGAGATCGTCGATTCGATCCTTTCGACGCAGGCGATGATCCTCGAGGACCGCCAGCTCCGTGACGACGTGGCGCGCCGCGTCCGCTCCGAGCGGATCAACGCCGAATGGGCGCTCGGCCTCGAGATGCGTCGGCTCGATCGCCTCTTCGCAGAGATGGAGGATGCGTACCTCCGCGAGCGGCGCGCCGACGTGCGCGACGCAGCGAGGCGCTTGTTGCTGAATCTGCTCGGACACGAGCCGGATCGTCTCGTCGAGCTTCGCGGGCCCGCCGTGATCGTGGCGAGCGACCTTTCCCCCGCCGAGGTGTCCCAGCTCGACCGCGAGCGGGTGGCGGGCATCGTGACCGAGGCGGGCGGGCGGACCTCGCATACCGCGATCGTCGCGACGAGCCTCGGCCTTCCGACGGTCGTCGGAGTCGACGGCGCCACGGCCCGCATCGGCGACGGCGACGTCGTCGTGGTCGATGGCGATACCGGCCGCGTGATAGCCCGTCCGAGCGCGCGCGAGGTCGAGAACGAACGTCGCCGCGAGCGCAGCCGCGCCGCACTCGAGCGGGCCTGGCTCCGCCACGCCGTGCTTCCGGCCGAGACACGCGACGGGCGTCGCGTCCGGCTGTGTGGAAACGTCGATTCGGCCCGAGATCTCGAGGCGCTCGCGCGACACGGGGCACGGGGGGTCGGTCTGTTCCGGACCGAGTTCCTCTACCTGAACCGCTCCACTCCGCCCGACGAAGAGGAGCAGTTCCGGCACTATCGCGCCGTGGTCCTGGGGGCACGTCCCGATCCGGCCGTGATCCGCACGCTCGATCTCGGCGCCGACAAGGTTCCGGCAGGACTCCCGAGGCGATCGGAGGCCAACCCCGCCCTCGGGCTGCGCGGGATCCGGGTGTCGCTGGCGCGGCCCGAGATCCTGCGCGTCCAGCTCCGCGCCATGCTCCGCGCGGCCGCCCATGGCCGGCTCAGGATCCTGATCCCGATGGTCTCCGGGATCGAGGAGATCCGGCGGACGCGAGAGCTGCTCGAAGACGTGAGGCTCGAGCTCGAGGGCTCGGGAGCCGGCCTCGCGTCGAGCGTGGAACTCGGCGCGATGGTCGAGACGCCCGCGGCGGCTGCGGTCGCCGACGCACTCGCGCTCGAGGTGGACTTCCTGTCGATCGGAACCAACGACCTGATCCAGTACACGGTCGCGGTCGACCGCGAGAACGAAAGCGTTGCCTACCTCTACGACGGTCTGCATCCAGCGGTCCTGCGAGCCGTTCGAGGCGTCGTCGACGCGGCGCACGCGGCGGGGCGACCCGTCGCCGTCTGTGGTGAGCTCGCAGCGGACCCGGCGGCGGCGGTCGTGCTCGTCGGCCTCGGCGTCGACGAGCTCTCGATGCAGGCGCCGGCGATTCCGCGCGTGAAGGCGCGGCTGCGAGCGGTGTCCTTGGCCGACGCGCGCTCGCTGGCGGGGGGGCTCCTCGCCCTGCCGACGGCACGCGAGGTTGGAGATCGGCTCGGGAAGGCCTTCCGCGGGAGCAATTGATCGCCCCGCAGGGGTCCCCTAGACTGCGCCGTCCACCGGTGCCTCCCGAGGAGTGATGCATGGCCACCCGATCCCTTTTCACGTCGGAATCCGTCTCGATGGGCCATCCCGACAAGATGTGCGACCAGATCTCGGACGCGATCCTCGACGCGATGCTCGCCCAGGACGCGCGCTCGCGAGTCGCCTGCGAAACGCTCACGACCACCGGTCTCGTCGTCGTCGCAGGCGAGGTGACGACGCAGGCGAAGGTCGAGATCGCTCCGATCGTTCGCGAGGTCGTTCGCGACATCGGCTACACCGACTCGTCGATGGGATTCGACGGCGAGACCTGTGCGGTGCTCGTTTCGCTCGGCCGCCAGTCTCCGGACATCTCGCAAGGCGTGAGCGAAGGAGAAGGGCTCCACAAGGAGCAGGGCGCCGGCGATCAGGGCATGATGTTCGGATTCGCCTGTGACGAGACGCCCGAGCTCATGCCGGCCCCGATCCGCTTCTCGCATCGCCTGATCGAGAAGCACCGCGAGCTGCTCGAGACCCGCCAGCTCTCGTATCTGCGCCCCGATGCGAAGTCGCAGGTCACGATCGAGTACGAGGGAGATCGGCCGAAGCGGATCGCGGCGGTCGTGCTCTCGACCCAGCACGCGCCGGACGTGTCCTACGACCAGATCAAGAAGGACGTGGTTGCGAAGCTCATCCGCCCCGCGCTCCCCGAGACCCTCGTCGATTCGAGCACCGTCTTCCACGTGAACCCGACCGGGCGCTTCGTCGTCGGCGGGCCGATGGGCGACGCGGGCCTCACGGGTCGAAAGATCATCGTCGACACCTACGGCGGAATGGGTCGCCACGGAGGCGGGGCGTTCTCCGGGAAGGATCCCTCCAAGGTCGATCGAAGCGCAGCCTACGCCGCGCGCTGGGTCGCGAAGAACCTCGTGGCGGCCGGCCTCGCCAAGCGCTGCGAGGTGCAGGTGGCCTATGCGATCGGCGTCGCCGAGCCGGTCTCGATCCGCGTCGATACATTCGGCACGGGCCGGCACGACGAGGACACGCTCGTCGGGCTGGTGCGCAAGCACTTCGATCTGACGCCGAAGGGCATCATCGAGACCCTCCACCTGCGACGGCCGATCTACCGCGCGACCTCGTACCACGGCCATTTCGGGCGCGAGGACCAGGGCTTCCCCTGGGAGCGCACGGACCGCGCGGAGGCGCTGCGCCGGGAGGCGCCGTGACGCTCGCGGCCGGCTTCTTGCTGCTCCAGGCGGCGCCGGGCGGCCCGGGCTCGAGCCCGCTCGGGATGCTCGTGCCGTTCGCGGCGATCTTCTTGATCTTCTATCTGCTGCTGATCCGGCCGCAGCAGAAGCGGCAGCGCGAGCACGACACGATGCTGAAGGCGATCGAGAAGGGAGACCGCGTCGTGACCGCGGGCGGGGAGCACGTCGTCGTCGTCGGGACCACGGACGACGTGCTGACGGTCGAGTTCACCGAGAGCACCAGCCGTGGCGATCGGGTCCGCTTCAAGCTCGATCGCGGCCGCATCGACCGCGTCGTGGCCCGCGCGGGAGCGGAGAAGAAGGCGAAGGGGGAGGGGGAGTGAGCCTTCGAACGCGAGCCATCCTCGTCGCGGGGACGGTCCTGCTCTTCGCCTACCTGGCCACGGCGAACCTCTTCTCGGCCGAGACGCGGCGCGCGCACTGGTGGCTTCCCGACAATGCCATGCGGCTCGGGCTCGACCTGCAGGGCGGCATCCACTGGGTGCTCGGCGCCGATCTCGACGTGGCCTACGAGCACGAACTCGACCACATGAAGGGCCAGCTCGTCGAACAGCTCGCCGAGGAGCAGATCGTCCCGGCGAACATCTCGGTCTCCGAGGATCGGATCCTCGCCGAGATGGCGACGCCCGAGGACGCGCTGCGGCTGCGGGGACTCGCCGGTGAGACGCAGGCGGTCCGGGTCGTCACCGAGGACGGAAACCGGATCGAACTCGGACTGACCGAGCCCTGGAAGCGCGACGTCGCGAGCAAGGGCTTGCAGCAGGTGCTCGAGGTGCTCCGGCGTCGGATCGACGATCCCGTGAACGGGGTGCAGGACTCGGTCGTGACTCCGCAGGGAGAGGATCGTGTCCTCGTCCAGATCCCGGGCGGACAGGCCGATCGCGACGCGGCTCGGGCGCTGCTCACGGTGGGCGGATTCCTCGAGTTCAAGATCGTCGAAGACCAGGCGCCGACCGAGGAGCTCTTGCGCGCCAAGTACCCGCAGGGGATTCCCGAGGACCGTGAGATCGTCTTCGAGAAGGACCGCACCACGAAGCGCGTGCTCGAGGCGCTCCTCGTTCCGAAGGCGCCGGCGATCACCGGCGACTACCTCGACGATGCGCGGGTCGCCTTCGACAACCAGCAGCGGCCGATCGTGAGCTTCACGTTCAATCCGGCCGGCGGGAAGATCTTCCAGGAGCTCACCGAGAAGAACGTCGGCAAGCGGCTCGCGGTCGTGGTCGATCGTGACGTCGCGAGCGCACCGGTGATCCGCGAACGCATCGGAGCGAGGGGGCAGATCGACGGGCGTTTCACGTCGCAGGACGCCGCGAACCTCGCAATCGTCCTGCGCTCGGGATCGCTTTCGATTCCCGTTCCGATCGAAGAGGAGCGTAGCGTCGGGCCGGCGCTCGGCGCCGACTCGATCCGCAGTGGCCTCCGCGCGTCGCTGGTCGGGCTCGTTCTCGTCGCGGGCTTCGCCGTCTTCTATTACCGGCTCGCGGGCGGCTACGCGACCATTGCGCTGGTTGCGAACCTCGTGATGATCCTCGGCGTCATGTCCGCCTTCCGCGCCACGCTCACGCTTCCCGGCATCGCCGGCCTGGTGCTCACGGTCGGAATGGCGATCGATGCCAACGTGATCATCTTCGAGCGCATCCGAGAAGAGCTCCGCTCGGGAAAGGCCGTCCGGGCCGCCATCTCGACCGGCTTCAACAAGGCCTGGATCACGATCATGGACGCCAACGTGACGACGCTCATCTCCGGGCTCGTTCTCTTCCAGTACGGAACCGGCCCGATCAAGGGCTTCGCGGTCACGATGTGCATCGGGCTCGTGACGTCGGTGTTCACGGCGATGGTGGTCACACGGTTGTGTTTCGATCTGTACCCGGGCGAGCGCCGGGTCACCGCGCTCTCGATCTAGGGGGACTTTCCTTGTCGTTCGTCGAGATCGTCCGGCCGGATACGAACATCGACTTCATCGGGAAGTGGCAAATCGCCGTCGGGGTCTCCGTCGCGCTCATCGTCCTCTCGGTCCTCGCGATCCCGGTCCGTGGAATCCGCATGGGCCTCGACTTCGCGGGCGGCCACGAGATCCAGGTGAAGTTCACCGAGAAGCTTCCGGATCACGAGGGCTCGGTGCGGGCCGTCGTCGAGGCGCTCGGCGTCGCAGAGCCGACGGTCGTCCGCTTCGGCGACGAGGGGATGACGGACTTCTTGATCCGCTTCGGTGGCGAGGAGGGCAAGCAGGGTGAGGTGGCCGACGCGCTCGCGAAGGCGCTCGGCGAGAGGATCGGCCCCGTCGAACTCGAACGCGTCGGCTTCGTCGGCCCGAAGGTCGGCGCCGAGCTGCAGAGCGCCGGGATCAAGGCGATCGGCATCGCGTGCCTGCTGATCCTCGTCTACATCGGCTTCCGGTTCTCGCCGCGCTACGCGCCGGGCGCAGTGGTGGCGCTCGTCCACGACATCGTGGTCACGTCGGGTTTCTTCGTGATCCTCGGCTACGAGTTCGACCTCACGGTGCTCGCGGCGCTCCTCGCGATCCTCGGCTACAGCCTGAACGACACGATCATCGTCTACGACCGGATCCGCGAGAATCTCGCGCTGCACACCAAGCACGACCTCGAGGAGGTGCTGAACCGGAGCGTCAACCAGACGCTCTCGCGCACGCTCCTCACGTCGGGGACGACGCTCCTCGCCGTGCTCGCCCTGCTCGCGGTCGGTGGGCCGATCATCCGCCCCTTCGCGCTCGCGATGGTGATCGGGATCGTGGTCGGGACGTACTCGTCGATCTACGTTGCGGCGCCGATGCTCCTCGTGCTCGAGCGACGCTTCGGCGGTGCGCCGGACAAGCCGGCTCACAAGGCGCGAAAGCCCGCGAGGGCCTAGGAGACCGACTCGACTCGAGTCGGTCTCCTGGCGGCCGCGGGCTCGCCTAGATCAGTCGCGCAGGTTCCGCGCCGGCGTTTCCCGC
>CAJPFO010000175.1 GCA_905339255.1 Myxococcaceae bacterium | reverse complement strand
TGCTCGTTCGTCAGGATCGGATGCTCGAGTTCGAGAAGGCGGGCGTGCTCCGGCGTCTCGTCGAGGAGGTTCCGCTCGGCACCGAGCGTGGAGAGCGTCGACATCACGAGGCGCTCGAGGAGCGAGTCGATCGGCGGGTTGGTCACCTGTGCGAAGAGCTGCTTGAAATAGTGGTAGACGAGCCGCGGGCGGTCCGAGAGGCACGCGAGCGCGGTGTCGTCGCCCATCGAGCCGAGCGCCTCGACCCCCGTCGCCACCATCGGCGGCAGGACGATCCGGAGATCCTCGAGCGTGTAGCCGAAGACTTCCTGGAGGCGGAAGCGGGCTTCCGGCGAGAGCGGCTCGGGTTCGCCGACCGTCGGCAACGAATCGAGCCGGACCCGGTTCTCCTCGACCCAGCGCCGGTAGGGACGGCGCCGCGAGAGCTCGCTCTTGATCTCCTCGTCCGAGACGATCCGTCCCTGCTCGGTGTCGACGAAGAAGATCCGTCCGGGCTGGAGACGGCCGTTGCGCTCGACGTTCTCGGGCGGGATCGGAAGCACGCCGGCCTCCGACGCCATCACGACGAGACCATCCTTCGTCACCGTGTACCGCGAAGGCCGCAGGCCGTTCCGATCGAGAAGCGCCCCGATCTTGCGGCCGTCGGTGAAGGCCATCGACGCAGGGCCGTCCCACGGCTCGAGCAGGCACGCGTGATACTCGTAGAAGGCTCGACGATCCTCGTCCATCGACTCGTGCCCGTCCCAGGCCTCGGGAACCATCATCATCATCGCGTGGGGAAGCGAGCGGCCGGCGAGAACGAGGAGTTCGAGCGCGTTGTCGAACTGCGCGGTGTCGCTCCCTCCCGGACGGACGATCGGGAAGAGCTTCGCGAGGTCGTCGCCGAAGAACTCGGAGGCGAGCGTGCCCTCCCGCGCATGCATCCAGTTCACGTTTCCGCGGAGTGTGTTGATCTCGCCGTTGTGCGCGAGGTAGCGGAAGGGCTGCGCCAGATCCCAGGTCGGGAACGTGTTGGTGCTGTAGCGCTGGTGGACGAGCGCGATCGCACTCTCGAACTCGGGGTCCGAGAGATCGAGATAGAAGCCGCGGATCTGGTGCGCGAGGAGGAGCCCTTTGTAGACGAGCGTCCGGCTCGAGAGGCTCGGGACGTGGAAGGTCCTCGCCTGCGGTCCGCCGCGAGCCGCGACCGCGTTGTGCGCGAGGTTGCGAAGCACGAAGAGCTTGCGCTCGAAGTCGTCCTGGGGCATCGAGGCGTCCCCGGCACCGACGACGATCTGGCGGATCACCGGCATCGCCTCGCGTGCGAGCGTTCCGATCCGCGCCGGGTCGACGGGCACCTCGCGCCAGCCGAGGACGCGCTGCCCCTGCGCGGCCACCGCGCGCTCGACGGTCGCGGTCTGGAACTCGCGCTCGGCGGCGTCGGGCGACAGGAACACGGGTCCCGCGGCATAGAGTCCGGGCGCCGGGAGGCCGACCCCGGCCCTTCCGAGTTCCCGGCGCAGGAAGGCGTCGGGAAGCTGGACGAGAACGCCCGCGCCGTCTCCGGTTTCGGGGTCGGCGCCGGTCGCTCCTCGATGCGCGAGGTTCTCGAGGATCTGGATTCCCTGACGAACGATCGCGTGCGACTTCTCTCCGCGGATGTTCGCGACGAAACCGACGCCACACGCGTCGTGCTCGTTCGCCGGGTCGTAGAGCCCCTGGCGAGGCGGAAGTCCATGCGATCGGGTCATGAGGTCCTCCTCAGTCGGGCGCGCGAGACGGTCGCCTCGGGCGCTCGCGGAGCCGACGTCGCCGGCGTCGTCCTGCTTCGGGATCGTCGAGGTCGAGCGGGAGCCGCGTCCGTTCGGCCTGCGTCGAGAGCACGACGTTCGTCTCGGTCCGAGTGACGCCCTCGACCGAGCGGATCCGATCGATCAGTTCCTCGAGTGTCTCCGTATTCTCGGTCCGCACCTTGAGGAGCAGGGTGTGCGCGCCGGTCACGTGATGGCACTCGAGAACGGCATCGATGTGCGTCACTTCGCGCTCGAAGGCGCCGATCATCCGGGGATGCGCCACCGAGACGCCGATGAAGGCCGTCACGTCCATTCCGAGCAACCGCGCGTCGAGAAGCGCGACGTACCCCTGGACGACGCCCGCCTCTTCGAGCTTGTGCACGCGCTCCATCACGGCAGGCGCCGAGAGACCGACCTTCTCGCCGATCGCGGCGAGCGGCCGCTTGCAGTTCTCCTGCAGGAGGTCGAGGATGCGCAGATCGGTGGCGTCGAGCTCGGCCTCGGGTCGCGGGGTCCGCATCGTGCCCTCATGAGAACCCCCGAGCCGCCGAACGTCGTTAGGCGAGCTGGGGGGATTGACCTAATGAATAGGGCATCCGGCTCGTAGAAGTCAACCGAAAGGTTTGGGGGGGGTACGCGCCGGCCCTACCCCCCCTCCCGATCGACGAGCGCGCGCATCCGGTCGGGATGGTTCGTGAAGAGGCCGTCGACGCCGAGATCGAGCATCCGCCGCATCTCGCCAGGATCGTCGACCGTGAAGACGTAGACCGAGAGGCCCGCGTCGTGGGCGTCGCGGACGAGGCTCCGGGTCACGACGGAGTCCTCCGGATGCAGCGCCTCGGCGCCGAGCGAGAGCGCCCGCTCGACGGCCCGATGCGGGAACTTCGCGGAGACCAGGAGTCCGATCCTCGCTTCCGGGGCCAGCGCTCGAAGCCTCGCGAGCACCGGATCGTAGAACGACGAGAAGAGCATCCCCGCGAGAAGTCCGCGACGTACGACCGCGTCGAGGACGAGGCGCTCGAGGCCTTCGTAATCCGCCCGCGTCCCGCGCTTGATCTCGAGGTTGAACGGGATCCGCTCTCCGTAGCGATCGAGCACCTCTTCGAGCAACGGAACCCGCTCGCCGCCTCCCGCGTCGAGCTCGCGCACCTGCTCGAGGCTCGCGTCGGCGATCTCGCCCCGCCCACCGATCCCCGCGAGGTCCTCGTCGTGCGTCACGACGATTGCGCCGTCGCGCGTGCGGTGGAGATCGATCTCGATCATGTCCGCGCGCTGCTCGACCGCGAGGTCATAGGCGGGGAGCGTGTTCTCCGGGCGGTACGCCGAAGCTCCCCGGTGCGCGATCACGAGCGGCTTCATGCCTCCTCCCATCCCCTCGCGCGCTCGACCGCGCGCCGCCAGCCGGCACGCAGGCCCTCGCGGCACTCCGCGTCCATCGAGGGCTCGAAGATGCGATCCGCGCGGACGGCACCCGCGAGCTCTCCCCGATCCTTCCAGAAGCCCGTGGCGAGCCCGGCAAGCGCGGCGGCGCCGAGCGCGGTCACCTCGAGCGTCGCGGGCCGACGCACCGGAGCGCCGAGCAGATCGGCCTGGAACTGCATCAGGAAATCGTTCGACGAGGCGCCTCCGTCGACCCGAAGCATCGTCGTCGCGAGTCCGGAATCAACTTCGAGGCAGGCCACCAGATCGCAGGATTGGTGGGCGATCGACTCGAGCGTCGCGCGGACGAGGTGCGCACGGCCGGTGCCCCGTGTGATGCCGACGATCGCGCCGCGCGCACGCTCGTCCCAGTAGGGGGCCCCGAGGCCGACGAAGGCGGGCACCACGTAGACGCCTCCGCCGTCGGGAACGCTCCTCGCGACGCGATCGGTCTCGGCTGCGGTCTCGACGAGCCCGAGCCCGTCGCGCAGCCACTGCACCGCGGCTCCCGCGACGAACACGCTTCCCTCGAGCGCGTACTCGAGGCGACCTCCGAGGCGCCAGGCGATCGTGGTGACGAGTCCGCTTTGCGAAGTGCGCGCTTCGCCCCCCGTGTTCATGAGAAGGAAGCAGCCGGTTCCGTAGGTGTTCTTCGCGCTACCGGGCTCGAAGCAGGCTTGACCGAAGAGGGCGGCCTGCTGGTCGCCCGCGATCCCCGTGATCGGCACGGCCGCCCCGAGCCACTCCGGGTCGGCCTCCGCGAAGCTCCCGCTCGAGTCGCGGACCTCGGGAAGCATCGCGCGCGGAACGTCGAGCGCTTCGAGAAGCGTCTCGTCCCAGTCTCCCCGATGGATGTCGTAGAGCATCGTCCGGGATGCATTCGAGGGCTCCGTCGCGTGCACTCGTCCCTTCGAGAGCCGATGCAGGAGCCAGGAGTCGATCGTTCCGAAGGCGAGTTCGCCGCGCTCGGCGCGCGCTTGCGCGCCCGGGACCGCGTCGAGGATGAAGCGGATCTTGGTCGCCGAGAAATACGCGTCGATCACGAGCCCGGTTCGACGGCGCACGTGGTCCGAGAGCCCACGCGATCGAAGTCCGTCGCAGATCGGTGTCGTCTGGCGGGATTGCCAGACGATCGCCCGATGGATCGGCTCGCCCGTCGCACGGTCCCAGACGACCGTCGTCTCGCGCTGGTTCGTGATCCCGATCGCGGCGATGTCGGTGGCCTTCGCCCTCGCCTTTGCGAGAACATCTCGCGACGCACGAAGCTGGGTTTCGAAGATCTCGATCGGGTCGTGCTCGACCCAGCCGGGGTTCGGATAGTGCTGGCGGAACTCGTGCTGCGCGATCGCGACGACCTTCGCGTCGCGGTCGAAGAGGAGCGCTCGCGAAGAGGTGGTTCCCTGGTCGAGGGCGAGGACGTAGCGGGCGGTCATCGTGCGCCGCAGGGTATCAGAATCGCCGTCGGCGACGGACGAGATCGACCATGGCGAGCTGCTCGCAGGCATTCCAGGTATGGACGGCCCGCACGCCGGGGCTCCACCCCGGCTCGAGCGATGCGACCTCGCGCTCCTCGTAGCCCGACGGTTCGAGCCGGACGATTCGCTCGAAGCGAACGGCACGTCCGTAGCGGCCCGAGCCGTCCTGCGCCGGCCGGATCCAGGCGTCGCCGTGGCGAAAGATCCTCCCGGCCGGCCGTGCGCTCCGGACGTCGGAGACCACCGGGTTCGCTGCGAACGGCTCGAAGGGCCCGAGCGGCCCGGGCGCGTGGAAGAGATGGAGCTCGTCGAGGGGCAGAGCGTCCTCGATCGCGACGCAAGCGAAGATCCACCAACGCCCCGCGTGCTCGAGGAGCGTCGCGTCGGCAGCGCGGATGCCCGAGACGAGCACGCCTGCGAGCTCCCATTGGTCGGGAAAGACCCGGCATCGGTAGATCTCGATCGTCCGGTTTTCTGCGGTCTCGGGGACCAGGTAGATCTGTCCTCCGGCCTCGAAGACGAAGGGGTACGAGAGGTGGTAGGGACGCTCGAGGATCCTTCGCGCCGCACCCGGCCGCCCGTCCCCTCCGACCTCGATCACCGAGAGGTGTGCTCGCGGAGCATCGAGCGCAGCCTCCTCGACGAAGACGTGGAGCCGGCCGCCGTAGACGAAGGGAAAGGGATCCGCCCAGAGCATCCCGGGCGGAGGCTCCCACGGCTCGAAGCGCGTCGGATCGGGGGGCCAGGTCGGTGGACGTTGCGCGGCGATGATCCAACCGTCCTCGAAGCAGAGCCGCAGGCCGACCTCGCGCGCGCGTCGCGTCGCGAGCCGGACGAGGCCCCTCGCCGTCGCGACCGCCGCGACGCGACCCTCGACCGGGGAGGCCGGATACGGCGCCCGTGCAGGCCGGTCTTCTCGCAGCCTGCGGATTGCGCGCAGCAGCATCGAGCCTCCCTTCGCAGCCAGGCGCTCACGGCTCGCGTGGAGCGAGGTCGAATCGGTCTGCGACCAGGAGCGGTCGAGGACGGCATCCTGCGAAGCGACGCTCCCGAGACGGACGAGCTCGGTCGCGGTCACGGGCTCCGCGAGCAGCACCTCGCGCAGTCCATCGTCTCCGGTTCCGTGCCGTAGCGAGAGCACTCCGCGGCGAGCGAGATCCGCGCCACGCAAGGGCTCCTCGTCCACACCGAGCCGGACCGCGACGTCGAGATCGAGCGCGCGCAGCCGATCCATGCTCGCCGAGCCGGCCTCGTTCCCCGTCGCGTCGAGCCCGATCGCGCTCGGCTCGCCGAGCCGGAAAGCGAGAGCGGACTCCGAGAGCGCGTCCTCCGGCTTCGCGTACACGAGCCGATCGAGCGCCGCATAGACCCGGACGAGGGGAACTCCGCGCTTGCGACGTACCGACTCGACGATCGGCACGATCTCGACTCCGGGTAGCGCGTCGAGCGCGGCGACGAGGCGATGGACCCAGCGCGGCTGACGCAGCGATCCGACGACGAGGCCCACGCGAAACCGGCGGCTCGAGAGCGCGGCCTCGCCTCCGCTCAACCCGAGGCCCTCTCCTCGACCTCGCCGAAGATCGCGTCGACGAACTCGTCGGCCGAAAAGTCCCGGAGGTCTCCGATCGCCTCGCCGACCCCCACGTAGCGGACCGGGATGCCGAACTCGTCCGCCAGACCGACGAGGACGCCGCCTTTCGCCGTGCCGTCGAGCTTCGTGAGCACGAGCCCCGTCACTCCCGCAGCCTCGGTGAAGACCCGCGCCTGCGAGATGGCGTTTTGTCCCGTGTTGGAGTCGATCACGAGCAAGCTCTCGTGCGGTGCCCCCGGCACCTCGCGACC
>CAJPFO010000174.1 GCA_905339255.1 Myxococcaceae bacterium | reverse complement strand
GGTGGGGCTCGCCGTGGCCACGGCGATCGCCGCAGTGGTCTGGCATGGCGGTCGCTCCGTGCAGTACCTGCTCGGAGGCTGGTCGCCACCGCTCGGCCTCGCACTCCGTGCAGACGGGCCGGCCGCCGTGATGCTCGTCGTCTCGGCGCTCGTCGTCTGCGGCGCGGGGCTCTACGCGCGGAGCGAGTTCGGCGCGCGCGAGCGCGAGAGCCGTGCGTCGCTCGTGTTCTGGATCCTGCTGCTCGCGGTCTGGGGTGCGCTCAATCTCGTCTTCCTCGGCGGGGATCTCTTCAATCTCTATGTCGCGCTCGAGCTTCTCACCTTCGGCGCCGTTCCCCTGGTCTCGCTCGGCGGGCGCGCCGAGACCCTGCGCGCCGCGCTGCGCTACCTGATCTTCGCGCTGCTCGGCTCGGTGCTCTACCTGCTCGGGACGGCGATCCTCTATGGGGCCCACGGCACCCTCGACCTCGAGCTCCTCGCCGCGCAGGCGCGTGCCGAGCCGGTGGTGCTGGCGGCGGCGGCGCTCATGACCGTCGGGCTCCTGGCGAAGACCGCGCTCTTCCCGCTCCATCTCTGGCTGCCGCCCGCTCACGCCGGGGCGCCGGCGGCCGCGAGCGCGGTGCTCTCCGCCCTCGTCGTGAAGGGTTCTTTCTTCTTGCTGATCCGGCTCTGGTTCGACGCACTTCCGGGCCTGCTCCCGGCCCACGCCGCGCAGCTGCTCGGCGTGCTCGGGGCGACGGCAATCCTCGTCGGAAGCGTGCTTGCGCTGCAACAGGCGCGCCTCAAGCTCCTGATCGCCTACTCGACGGTCGCGCAGATCGGCTACCTCTTCTTCGTCTTTCCACTCGCCGCGGCGCTTCCGGTCGGCGAGATCTGGAGCAGTACGGCATGGACCGGAGGCTGGATGCAGCTCCTCTCCCACGCCTTCGCCAAGGCGGCGATGTTCATGGCGGCGGGACTCATCGCCGAAGCCGTCGGCCACGATCGCATCGCCGGGCTCGAAGGTGTCGGCCGGCTCCTGCCGGTCTGCGCCGTTGCGTTCGGTCTGGGAGGTCTCTCGCTCATGGGCGTGCCGCCGAGCGGAGGCTTCGTCGCCAAATGGCTCTTGCTCTCGGCCGCCATGGAATCGGGCCAATGGTGGTGGGCCCTGGTGATGCTGGCCGGGGGGCTCCTCGCAGGCGGATACGTGTTCGGAGTCCTCGGGCGCTTCGCGAGCCGCGGGGAGATTCAGGCCACACCACCGAGGATCGTGGCGACGCGAAGGCAGGCCATCGCACTCGCCCTGGCGCTTCTCGCAGTCGGCCTCGGCTTCGTCCCTCCGGAGCCCTCGACGCTGCTCCAGATCGGTCGCCCCGAGGCGGTGGCCGTGGAGGGACCGTGACGGACCCCCGCGCACTGCTCGTCGCCGCCCTGCTCCTGCCCCTGGCGCTTCTTGCGGCGTGCCTCTCGCCGAGGCTCCGGCAGCGCGTGCCGCCCCTCTTGCCGGTGGCGCCGATCCCCGCGCTCCTCGCGGCACTCTTCGCCGTAGGAGCTCCTCCTCTCGTGTTACCCGCCTCGCTCCTCGGCATCACGCTCTGGCTCGATCTGCCCGGCGCGCTCCTGCTCGGCACGGCCGCGCTCCTCTGGAGCGCGGGCGGTGTCCACGCAGCAGCCTTCGTGCGTGGCCGTCCGGATTCAACGCGATTCTGTGTATGGTGGCTCCTCACGCTCCTCGGGAGTCTCGGGATCTTCGCCGCCGCGGATCTCGCGAGCTTCTATCTCTTCTTCGCGATGGTGAGCCTCGCCGCCGTGGGACTCGTCGTCCACGACGAAGCGCCGGACGCGCGGCGAGCCGGAGCCGTCACCGTCGGCCTCGCCCTATTCGGCGAAGCCGCTCTCTTGCTCGGCTTCGTGCTTCTCGCGAGCGCGACACCGGGCGGGAGCCTCTCGATCCGCGACGCGGTTTCGGCGCTCCCCGATTCGGCGTCGCGCGAAGCGACGTTGGCGCTGCTCCTCACCGGGTTCGGGATCAAGATCGGGCTCGTCCCGCTCCACGTCTGGATGCCACTCGCCTACTCGGCGGCGCCGCTTCCCGCCGCCGCCGTGATGAGCGGGGCCGCCGTGAAGGCCGGCGTGATCGGTCTCATCCGTTTCCTGCCCCTGGCCAGCGCGGAGCCGGGATTCGGAGACGCCCTCGCCATCCTCGGCCTGGCTTCCGCGTTCTTCGGAGTCGCGGTCGGCATCACGCAGCAAGATCCGCGAACGGTGCTCGCCTACTCGAGCGTGAGCCAGATGGGCCTGCTGGCCGCCGTCTTCGGCCGAGGCATGACGGCCGCCGACACGGGCGCCGCGCTGGCGGCCGCCTTCTACGCGGCGCATCACGTGCTCGTGAAAGGCGGCCTGTTCCTCGCTCTCGGCGTCCTCACGCGGGAGCGCGCCCGTCGCGCGTGGCCCGTGCTGCTCCCTTGCGCCGTGGTGGCACTCGGCCTCGGCGGGCTTCCCCTCACCGGTGGCGCCCCGGCGAAGTGGGCCGTGAAGGGTCCCCTCGGCGACGGGACCGTCGGCTTCTTGGCTGCGCTCGCGGCCGCGGGGAGCACGCTTCTCATGCTCCATTTCCTCGCCGTGCTCGTGCGCTCGGCGCGAGAGAAGGCGGACGACGCGCCGGCCGCTTTCTCTCCCGGACCTTGGATCGGGATCGCGCTGGCCGCGGTGGCCGTTCCGTGGCTCCTCCTGCCCGTGGTCGGGCTCGGTGCGGATGCGGAGCTCTTCGCCCCGAAAGCGCTCTGGGATTCGAGCTGGCCCGTCTTGTTGGGGGGCGCGCTGGCGCTCGGGCTTCGCCCTCTCGCCGGCGCGCTCCCTCGGATCCCACCCGGAGACTGGATGGTGCTCGCCGAGGGCGCGGCCCCCGCGATGAAGCGACTCGGCGCGGCGGCCGTCCGAATCGACGCGGGTCTCCGGCAGTGGCCCGCCGCAGGTCTCTCGCTCCTCGCGCTCCTGCTCGGCCTCGCCACGGCGCTCGCGGTCTCGTCATGAGCACACCCGCGACCGTGATGCGTGGCTCCTCGAACTGGCGACGCACCGCGTGCGCACTCGCGATCGCGGTCTCCGCGTCCGGCTGCGCGAGCTTTCCGATCAATCCCCCGCTCGAGCGCTGGGCGCCGAGTGGACCCGTGCCGACCGCCGAAACGGGTCGCCGCGAGGACATGGTGATCCTGCTGGCCTTCTCCGGAGGGGGAACGCGAGCGGCGGCGTTCTCGTACGGAGTCCTCGAAGAACTCCGCGACATGGAGGTCGAGATCGGGGGGAAGCGGCGCCGCATCCTCGACGAGGTCGATGTCGTATCCGGCGTCTCGGGTGGAAGCTTCACGGCCGCCTACTACGGGCTCCGCGGCGACGGGATCTTCGACGGCTTCGCCGAGCGCTTCTTGCATCGCAACGTCGAGATGGCCCTGCTCGGGCGCCTCTTGAACCCGATCAACTGGTTCCGGCTCGCTTCGCCCTTCTTCGCGCGCAGCGACCTCGCGGCGGAGTACTACGACCGGCAGATCTTCGACGGAGCGACCTTCGCCGATCTCTCTCGAGGTCCCGGGGTCGAGCTCGTCATCAACACGACGGATCTCGTGCGCGGAAGCCGTTTCTCCTTCCGGCAGCCGGAGCTCGACTTCATCTGCGCCGACCTCTCCGGAATCCCGATCTCGCGTGCCGTGGCAGCCTCCTCGGCGGTACCCGGAATCCTCACGCCCATCGTCCTGCGCAGCTACGCCGGCACCTGCGGCTTCGAGCCGCCTCCCTGGATCGCTTCAGCCCTCGTCCATCGCGACGATTCGCGACGCCGCCTGCGCCAGGCGGAGATCCTCGACTCGTATCTCGATCCCCGACAGGAGTACGTGTACCTGATGGACGGTGGCATCGAGGACAACCTGGGGGTGCGCTTCATCTTCGAGAGGACGGTCCGGGAAGGAGATCTCGAGCAGACGCTCGAGAGCGCCGGCCTGGCCGGCGTGCGCGAGATCGTGATGATCGTCGTGAACGCCGAGACCGAGCCGGAGCTGAGCGGCCGTGACGGCCGTCCGATTGCGACGAGCCTCATGACGCTGATCCGAACGGTGGCCGGCATCCAGACGCGCTCGACCAACTTCGAGACGTTGGAGTTGGTGCGCTCGAGCTTCGAGAAGTGGGTGCGCGAGCTCTCGGCGCGGCGTGGTCACACGATCGGCTTCCACCTCGTCGATCTCTACTTCGACGCGCTTCCCGACGCCGTCGAGCGGACCTACCTGCGAAACCTCCCCACGACCTTCCGGCTCGACCGCGAAGCCATCGATCGGCTGCGGGCTGCGGGTCGTACGCTCTTGCGCTCGTCGCCCCAGATGCAGGAGGCGCTGCGCAGGATCTCCGATCTCCCCCCCCGATAGGAGATCGACCCGACCCGTCTCGGGTCGGTCTCCCAGGCATCTCCGCTACGAATCGGGTGCTTCGGAGTCGGACTCGGTCGCATCGGGTTCGCTCCCGTAGAACGCCGCGAGCCGGTCGATGAGCGCCTGCGCGCCCGCGATGCGCTCGACGGTCGGTTCCGGCAGGAACGCCCGCCTCGCGTCGCGCTCGGCGTCGCGCCGGACCATCTGCAGGCGACGGAAGGTGGGGAGGGTCGCGTCGAGATCGTCCCCGGCACGCAGCTGCGCCGCGAGTCGGCTCGAGAGGCCGACCAGGAACCGCAGGCTCTCTCGGGCACGGTACTGCGCCCGACGCTGCGAGGAGCCGACACGTTGCTTCGGATTCCTGCGCACGGTGTGCTTCAAGTCGCGGAGGGCATCGGCGAGTTCGATGGCAATCGCCGTCACCTCCTTCTGGTCCCAGGCGCGAGGCTGCGCGATGGCGGCCGGGGCGAGCAGGGCCAGCGCCAACAACACGGAGCTCGGTCGGAGCAGAGCCGTCGTCTCGAGGATTCGAATGGAGGTCTCCCTTCTCGACGTCGCCCGGCGGCGGCGCTCATGGAATCGTCGCGGCGAAACCCACGACGCCCACGGCGACGAGAAAGAAAGCGAGAATGAGCGGCCAGACGAAACGCAGGTACTGGTCGAGGCGCACTTTCGCGATCGCGAGGCCGCCGACGAGCACCACGCTCGTCGGCGACACCAGGAGCGCCAGGCCGTGGGCCAGGATCCACGCGGTGATGGTGGTGGCCCGCGCGACGTTCGCGAAGTCCGCGAGCGGCGAGAGCAGGGGCATCGCGAGAGCCGCGTGGCCGGAGCTCGACGGGATCAGGATCGCCAGCGGAACGTTGATGACGACGGTGATGAAGGCGAAGACACCGGCCGACGCGCCGCGAACGAGCTGCTCCATGGCGTGGAGGATGGTGTCGAGCGTCTGCGTGTTGTTGAGGATCACCGAGATGCCACCGGCCAGGAGGATCACGAGCGAGGGGCCCATCATGTCCGCGGCGCCCGCGGAGATGAGGCGAACGGTCTCCTTCTCCCCCATCCCCGCGATCAGCCCCACCAGCACCGACGCGGCGATGAAGAGCATGGCGAGCTGGGGAAACCACCAACCGAGCTCGAACCAGAAAGGCGCCACGGAGGTCTCGTGCTCGAGCATGTAGTCGGCCGGACCCGTCCCGCCGGCGACGATGCTCGACCAGGGGATCACCGAGAAGATCATGAGGCCGAAGGCGAAGGCGGTGATCGCGAGCACCCAGATCTGCTGCGTCGTGAGCGCTTCTGCCCCTTCCGCCGACGTGGCCGCCGGTTCCTCCGCCCCACCCTCCGGGTCCCACCCCACGAGTGACGCGCTCGGATCACGCCGAACCGCCGCCGCGTACCGCAGGACCCACGCCACGGCCATCGCCGTCAAGACGACCCAGAGCAGGAGCCGCAGTCCGATGCCGTCACCGATCGAGACTCCGGCCTCGCCGGCCGCGACTCCGATCGAGAACGGGTTCACCGTCGACGCCATCACGCCGACGAGCGCTCCGAGGATGATCATCGACGCCGTCACCAGGCGGTCGTAGCCGAGCGCCGCCATGAGCGGCAGGAAAAGCGCATAAAACCCCAGCGTCTCGACCGAGAATCCCATGGTCGATCCGAGCAGCGAGAAGAGCACCATCACCGAGGCGATCAGCATCCAGCCCTGGTCCTTGAGACGGTGCGCGAGGCGTCCGACGGCGACCTCGAGGCTCCGCGTCGCGAAGCTCACCGAGATGAACGCCCCGATCGACATGATGAACACGATCACGCCGATCTGGCCGAACATCCGCCCGAGCGCCGTGGTGTCGACGGTGTCGGTCTCCGGGCTCTTCAGGCCGTAGACGCCGTTCACGGGTGCGAGGACGAGCTGCCGGACGGCCTCCCCGAGCGAAAGCGACGTCTCGATCCTCCGGTAGGTCCCGGGGATCGGCGAGCCGTCGGCGTCGGTCTCGAAGGCGCCGGGCGGCAGGAAGAGCGCCGCGACCCACACCACCACGCTCACGAGCGCGAGGGTCGTGACGGCGGTCGGAAACTGGAACGGCTTCTTCTCGGCGGGCGGAGCGCCCATCCGGCGTGACTAGAAGTCCACGGGATCGCGGATGATGGGGCAGGTCATGCAGTGGCCTCCCCCGCGCCCCCGGCCGAGTTCCGCTCCGACGATGGTGATCACTTCGATTCCCTGCTTGCGGAGCAGCGTGTTCGTGTAGGTGTTCCGGTCGTAGGCGTAGACGACGCCCGGCGACGCACAAACCAGGTTCGCGCCGCTGTCCCACTGCGTCCGCTCGCGCTGGTAGTCGCTGCCGCCGGCCTCGATCACACGCAGCTTCTTGAAGCCGAGCGCCTCGGCCACCACGTCCACGAAGGGCTTCTTCTCCTCGTGAAGCTCCACGCCGCTCGGATGGCTGCTCGGACGGTACGAGAAGGTGCGCACCTGGTTGATGAAGTCGGGAGCCAGCAGCACCACGTCCCGATCGGCGAAGGTGAAGACGGTGTCGAGGTGCATGGCCGCACGGATCTTCGGAATCGCAGCGACGATCACCCGCTCGGCGGCGCCCTTCTCGAAGAGCTTCGCGGCGAGCTGGCTGATCGCCTGGCGAGACGTCCGTTCGCTCAGACCGATCAACACGTTTCCCTTGCCGATCGGCATCACGTCTCCGCCCTCGAGGGTGGCGAGGCCGTGGTCCTGGAGCGGGTCTCCCCACCAGACGTTGACCTTGCCCGCGAAGTCGGGATGGAACTTGTAGATGGCAGAGGTGAGGATCGTCTCCTCGTGGCGGGCCGGCCAGTAGAGCGGGTTGAGCGTCACGCCCCCGTAGATCCAGCAGGTGGTGTCTCGGGTGTAGAGCGTGTTCGGGAGCGGCGGAAGCAGGTACTCGGTCACGCCGGCCGCGGCGCGAACGATCTTGATGGTCTCACCGCCGTGGGTTTCCGGGAAATCGTGCGTCGAGAGGCCGCCGATCAGCGTCTCGGCCAGTTTGCGGTGGTCGAGGCCGTCGAGGTAGCTCTTGATCTCGTCCACGAGGCCGAGGCCGACCTGATTCGGCACGACCTGGTTGTCGAGGATCCACTTCTTTCCTTCGGGGACGGCGACCGTCTCGGCCAGGAGGTTGTGCATCTCCACGACGTCCACGCCGCGGTCGCGCATCTTCTGGATGAAGTCGAAGTGGTCGCGCTTGGCGTTCTCGACCCAGAGAACGTCGTCGAAGAGGAGCTGGTCGCAGTTGGAGGGCGTGAGCCGCGAGTGCGCCAGCCCCGGCGCACAGACCATGACCTTGCGAAGCTGTCCGACTTCCGAGTGGACGCCGAACTTCGTTTCCTTGGCGTTCGTCATGTGGATCCCGATCCCTTCGACCGTTCCTGTGTCTACGGTATGGCGACGGTGTGTCTAGATGGTGATCGAGCCGCTCACGAGGCCATAGAGGCCCACGAGGGCAGCCGCGCTGACGAGGGCGAAGATAACCCAGTCCGAGGCCCTGAAAACGGTTTCGTTCTGCTCCCGCCGCGACCAGACGTAGAGCGCCGTTCCGGGCGCGTAGAGCACGGCCGAGAGCACGATGAACTTGATCCCTCCGGCCCAGATCATGAAGAGCGAGTAGATCACGGCGATGGACGCGACGAGGAGATCGCGCCGGCGCTCCTCGGGCCGGACCTCATAGGTCTCACCACGCCGCGAGAGCATGAGGCCGTAGGCCGCCACGAAGAGATACGGGATGAGACTCACGGCGCTCGTGAGGTTCAGCATCAGCGCGAAGGCGTCCTGTGAGAAGTAGGTGCTGATCACGAAGAGCTGGACGATGCCGTTGGTGAGCCAGAGCGCCGCTGCCGGCACCTTGTTCTCGTTCTCCGTGGCGAAGAGCTTCGGCATGTCCTTCGTCTTCGCCGCCGTGAAGAGCACCTCCGCGCAGATCAGCGACCAGGCCAGGTATGCGCCGAGCACGGATACGACCAGGCCGACGCTGATGAAGATCGCGCCCCAGGGGCCGACCACGGCCTCGAGAACCGCCGCCATCGACGGCTGTCGCATGGACGCGATCTCTGCGCGCGGCAGCACGGCGTAGGGCAGCATCGTCACGAGCACCATGAGGCCCGTCACCCCGATGAAACCGGCGATGGTTGCGGCGCCGACGTCGGAGCGTTTCTTGGCGAAGCGTGAATAGACGCTCGCACCTTCGATGCCGAGGAAGACGAAGACCGTCACGAGCATCGTCGCGCGAACCTGCTCGAAGATGCTCCCCGTGAGATCGCCGCCGTAGAGATTCGCCTGGAAGAGATCGAGCCTGAAGGAAAAGACCAGGAGCCCGATGAAGGTCAAGATCGGAATGATCTTCGCCACGGTGACGATGCTGTTGATGGCGGCCGCCTGCTGCACGCCTCGCAGGATCAGGAAGTGGAAGAGCCAGATACCGACCGACGCCACGAGGATCGCGGTGACGGTGTTGCCGTCCCCGAAGACCGGGAAGAACGCACCGAGGGTGGATTTGATCAGCACCCAGTACGACACGTTCCCGATGCAGCTTCCGATCCAGTAGCCGAATGCCGAGAGGAAGCCCGGGTAGTCCCCGAAGCCGGCCTTCGCGTAGGCGAAGACACCTGCATCGAGATCGGGCTTCCGCTCCGCGAGCGCCTGGAACACGCGGGCCAGCATGTACATGCCGCCGCCTGCGATGCCCCAGGCGATGATCGCGCCCACCGGACCGGTGGCGTTCGCAAAGGTCCGCGGAAGCGAGAAGATTCCGGCACCGACCATCCCGCCGACCACCATCGCGGTGAGCTGGATGCGGGACATCTTCTGCTCGGCCGACGCCATGCGGGTCCTCCTCGATCACGGAGTCGGCGCGGGAAGTCGGCCGGATCCGGCGGCGATCCTACAACAGCCCGCAGAGCGCCTGGAAACTTTCGGAACCGGGCGTCCGGGATTCGCGCTCTTGCCGCGATCGGCCGCGCCGGATCGGCGCGACCCCCGCTACGGCCTCGGCGCGATCGCGACGTTCTCGGTGAGCCGCCAGCCGCGTGACGCGAGATTCGTCCGGGCGAGCGCCGACGCTCGACCCGTCACGAAGGCCGCCTTCGCGGCCGCCTGGAACTCCTCGCGGTCGAGGTCCGTCGCGAGGGCCTCGACCCAGGACACGAAGTCGACCGGCATCGGAAGCTCGAGCGCGTTCGCCGCGGTCTGGCCGAGGATCGGACCGGGAGCCGAAACCCCCGAGAGTGGGGCCACGTCCCGGTGTCGGCGTGCGAGCATCGCCATGGCGTCGGTCACGAAGTAGACCTCGTCCTGTGTCTGCGCCGCGGCGGCAAAGCCCACGACGGTGTCCCGGCCGGGCAGGCCCTCGAGCTCTCCGAGTGCCGTAGCCAGCGCGGTGAGGGCACTGAGCGAGTACTGCGGGTTCTGCATGAGCGCCTGCACCTCTGCCCGCGGCGCCCCGGTGGCAGCGAAGGTGGCCGACGCGCGATTGACGAGATCGGCCGCCGGAACGTCATAGATGGCGCGGTTGGTGACGCTCACGCTCGAGGCGGCCATCGAGTAGGGAACGAGCAGCACGTTGACGGCCGTGATCGTGAGCCGCCCCGAGAACATGACCCACGCCACGTCGGTGAGCTTCGCGGAGAGGACTTCGTTCGTGGTGTAGGGGTCGACGCCCAGCCGCTCGGCCAGCCTCCGGCGCTCCTGCTCGAAGCCGAGCGCCGTGACCGCGACGGAGCCGACCCGGCCCGTCGTCTCCGAGACCCGCTCGCCGGCGCTCTGGCCGGGGGTCGTGGCGGCCTGCGCGACGCGCGAGCCGGCCAGGCCGACCCTCCCGAAGAAACGCGTCACACCGCCGGGAATGCCGGCGATGGTCTCGACCGGGCGAACGACCATGTTGGCCGCCGACGTGACGGGACGCACGGCCGCGCGGGCCGCCGCCGCCACGAACTCCCGCGCGGCGCTGAATTCGTCGAGCTTCGCGATGGCCTCGATCTCGTTCACACGGACCGGCAGCCTGCGGAGGCCATGGGCCGAGAACTCACCGAGGGGCGAGCGAATCGTGAAACGCGCGATGAAGCCCACGACCGGGACCCTCGGATCGATCGTGAAGTGAGGCCCCTGGAGGAGATCGGCCGCCACGAGATCCTTGGCCTCGAAGACGGGCTCGGCCTCGAATCCCGCAGCGGCCGGTGTCTGGGCGATGGCGTGGCCGAGCGGTGCGAGGAGCGCGAGCAGCAGGATCACTCCCGCTCGGAACATCGATGCCGTGGTCATCGTGGGTACCTCCGCGAGGCAGTCTACACGAACGGGTGAGGAGCGAGACGCAATCTGCGAACGAACCCGTGCGGGGATCGGCTAGGCTCGTCTGCGCGGCCGACGCGGGCGCGCAGCGCTACGAGAGTGTACGGAGCCTCGATGCCGGCATGAAGCGCGACTCTCCCAAAACCGATCCCGTCCTGCTCCTCGAGTTCTTGTTCCGCCTCGGGCAGGCGTATCTCGCATGCGGCGAGCAGACGGCCCAGGTCGAGCTGATTCTCCGCCGTGTCGCCACGGCCTGTGGCATGCGCGGCGTGCGGGTGGTGACCTTCCCGACGGCGGTCTTCATCAGCCTCCACGACGGAGAAGGCGAGCGCATCACGCTCTCCGAGGGCCCCGGGCAGACGCTTCGCCTCGACCAGATCGCAGACGTCTACGCCCTCGGGTCCGAGATCCAACACCAGGCGGTGGACCCCCGCGAAGGGCTCGACCGGCTCGCCGCGATCCTCCGCAAGGACCCGCGCTTCGGAAGTGTCGGAATCATCGCGGGACACACGATTCTCGCGCTCGGCCTCGCCGTCGTATTCCAGGCGACCTTCATGAACCTGGTCGCCGCAGCGCTGCTCGGCGCGATCGTGGGGATCGTGAAGTCCGCGAACCAGTCGAGCGCGGTGCTGGTCGTCCCGTTGCCCGTCCTCTCGGCCGCGATCGTGTCGGGGCTCGTCTTCTTCGCCGTGCGGCAAGGCCTCCCCGTGGATCCGCTGCATGCGCTGGTGCCGCCCCTCGTCACCTTCCTGCCGGGCTCGATGCTCACCCTCGGCATGGTGGAACTCGCCTACGGAGACATGGTGAGCGGTTCGAGCCGCCTCACCACGGGCTTCGTCCAGCTCGTCCTGTTGGCCTTCGGTCTCGCGGCGGGCGCGGCGCTCGTCGGTGTCGGGCCCGACCAGCTCCTGCCTTCGGAACCGGCGTTGAACGAGGTCTTCTGGGCGCCGTGGGCCGGGGTTCTCGTCTTCGGCGTCGGAGTCTACTTCCACTTCTCGGCGCCGAAGAACTCCCTCGGCTGGATGCTCCTCGTCCTCCTGGTCACGTTCGGATCGCAGCGGCTCGCCGAGCGCTTCGTCGGAAGCGAGCTCAGCGGCTTCTTCGGCACGCTGGTTGCGACGCCGCTCGGTTACCTGATCCAGCTCCGTTTCCGGGGTCCGCCGGCGATGGTGACGTTCCTGCCGAGCTTCTGGCTGCTCGTTCCCGGCGCACTCGGGCTGCTGAGCGTCGCCCGCATGCTGAGCGATCGCGCAGCCGGCTTCGACGGCATGGTGCGCGCCGTCTTCATCCTGGCTTCGATCGCACTCGGAACGCTGGTGGGGGCCTCGCTCTACAAATGGCTCACCGAAAAGTTCGGCGCGTGGCAGCTCCAGCTCGGACGGGTGGGAAAGTACCTGCGTCGCCGCAAGAGGCGCTGAGCGTGTGCCAGGAGCAGCTCGACGACGGCGCGCTTCCCTGGCCCGCGCGGACGACGGGCGCAATGCCGTGCGTTCGATGAAACTCCCCCGCGACCGCTCGCGGTACGTAGCGCGCCACCGCCGTTCCGAGGAAGGTGGCCGCCCCCTGTGAGTCGAGGCCCGATGCGTCTGCCGGCATGGATCGAGCGCCTCCTCCTCTTCACGGGAATCGTCCTGCTCGGGACCCTGGTCTACGCGCTCGACGCCTCGACGGTGCTCGCAGACCTCCGCCAGGTGGGCGTCGGGGTCGTTCTCATCGTGGCGCAGGAGGTCTTCGCGATCACGGCGAACGCGACGGCGTGGCGGCTCACGTTCCCGGCCGGTGGACGGGGCGTTCCCTTCCGCTCCGTGCTCGCCGCCCGACTGGCCGGGGACGCCGTCAACTACCTGACTCCCACGGCGACCGTCGGTGGCGAGTTCGTCCGGGTGCGCATGCTGCTTCCCTACCTGAGCGCAAGCGTCGGTACCGCCTCGGTGGCGGTTGCACGGCTCTCCCAGACCGTGGGACTGATCGGTTTCCTCGGGATCGGCCTCTGGGCCGTGCTCCCGGACATGCCGCTCGCGCCCGACGTGCTCCGGCGTCTCGAGCTCGGTCTCTTGGCCTTCACGCTGCTCGTCGGGATCGCCGTCGTGGTACAGCGCCGGGGCATGTTCGGCGCGGCATCGCGGCTCGCCGCACGACTGGGAATCCCGCTCCCGGAATCGCTCCACGAGGGCCTCACGCGTCTCGACGGACAGATCCGGCACGCGTATCGCGACGGCGCAAGCCCCTTCCTTCTCTCCGCCGCGTGTTTCGGCGTGGGATGGTTCGGAGGCGTGCTCGAGAACTACGTGGCGCTCTGGCTGCTCGGGCTCCCCGCGAGCCTCGAGCACGCGATCGCGATCGAGGTGATCTCGGTCGCCTTCGACACACTCGTCTTCTTCGTCCCGCTAGGCCTCGGCACGCAGGAGGCCGGCAAGGTTCTCGCCTTCAGCCTGCTCGGTCTCCCACCCGCCAAGGGGCTCGCGCTGGGCTTGCTTTCCCGCATCCGCCAGCTTTTCTGGGCCCTCGTCGGGCTCGCCCTCCTGGCGCGCCGCCACCTCCGGCCAAGCGACGCGCGGGAGTCCGCCGAGAGGCCCGGCCGCTCCACCTGATCCAGGACGTGCACGAAAGGAGATCACATGGATCCGCAGCGAGACGCATCGAAAGTCGAGTCGAAGGAGGCCGCGTGCCCGGTGAGCTCGTACAACGAATGGGATCCCCTCGAGGAGGTCATCGTCGGAAGGCTCGAGGGCGCCACCGTTCCCTCCAAGCATGTGGTGATCACGGCGGGAATGCCGGAGACGGTGGCCCGTCTCTATCCCGCCTTCGGCGGCAAGCGCTACCCCCGGATCATGACCTCCGCAGCGCAGCGCGAACTCGACGAGTTCATCCGGATCCTGGAGGGCGAAGGCGTGCGGGTACGCCGTCCCGACGTCTGGGATTGGAAGCGGCCCTACCGCACGCCTCATTGGCGATCGTCGGGCTACTGCTCGACGTGTCCGCGCGACGGCTTCTTGGTCATCGGAAACGAGATCATCGAGACGCCGATGGCGTGGCGCTGCCGGCACTTCGAGGCGCTGCCGTATCGCTCTCTTTTCAAGGAGTATTTCGCCGCGGGAGCGAAGTGGACCGCCGCACCGAAGCCGCAGCTTCTCGACGATCTCTACGACGAGGGTTTCGTGCCGCCGGAGGAAGGAGAACCCCGCCGTTACGTCATCACGGAGTTCGAGCCGGTCTTCGACGCCGCGGACTTCATCCGCTGCGGCCGCGACATCTTCGGCATCCGGAGCAGCGTGACCAACGCGGCGGGCATGACCTGGCTTCGCCGTCATCTCGGCGACACCCATCGCGTTCACGAGCTCGAGAGCCGCTGCCGCCAGCCGATGCACATCGACTCGAGCTTCATGCCGCTCGCGCCGGGCAAGGTGCTCGTGAACCCGCAATACATGGACCCGGCTCGTCTTCCCGATTTCGTTCGCAAATGGGACATCCTGATCGCCCCCGAGCCCGATCCGCTGCCGCGCTCGGCCTGGCGTTTCAAGGTGTCGATGACGAGCCCCTGGATCAGCGTCAACATGCTGATGCTCGATCCCGAGCGCGTCATCGTCGAGAAAAGCCAGGTCACGCTGATCGCGAAGCTCGCGGATTGGGGCTTCAAGCCGATTCCCTGCTCGTTCCTGAACTACGCGCCCTTCGGCGGCTCCTTCCACTGCGCCACGCTGGACGTCCGGAGAAGGGGGCGCCTCGAGTCGTACTTCTGAGCCTCGAGGGGAGCCGGCTCGCGCAGGAGCAGCATTCGGCAGACGAAGGCGCCGGCGATCGCGGCGGCCAGATGCTTGAGCGTATGACCGCTCACGATGCTCCCGACCCCGAGGACCTGCCGGTCCGCGAGCTCGAAGAGCTTGGCGACCACGTACGCGGCGAATACGCCGTAGACATCGTTGCCGCGCGTGTAACGCGAGGGATGCCAGACCGCGAAGAAGAGCAGCACCACGACGGCGTAGGCCTGAAGGATTCCGTAGGGGACCAGGTTGCCGACCCCGGCCCGTTCGGTCGCCCTCCAGTAGACGACGGAGGCGGCGCCCATCGCGAGCAGTGGCAAGACGAGTGCGAGACCGGCGCGAACGCTCAGGCGGTCCACGACCTGCGCGGCGACGAGCGACATGAATGCGATGGTCATCGGGAGCCGATCCCAGAATAGACGCTCGTTGTCCGGCGAGAGGTGGTAGTAGGCCGACCCCGCCGCCGTGAACAACATCCCGGCGAAAAAGAGCGCGTAGGGCCAGCGCTCGGCCTCGAACACGAAGCGCGTCCGCCGGCGGAAGGTGATCACGAGGCCGCTGAGCCCGGCGAGCAAGAAGCCGACGTTCGAGGCGACGTCGAGGAAGTTCGCGACACCGAAGTACTGCCGGTGATCGGCGAAGTCGTGGTACGCGATGGGCTGCGGCGTGGAGGGCAGGAGGAAGGAGAGCGTGACGCTGAGGACGGTCAGCGCCACGAACGAACCGGCGCGGCTGGCCATGGCGCGAGTGGCCTCCTCGTATCGGTGGGAATCGTTGTGCGTGTCTCGGCACTTCGAAAGGCGGTGCCACCGTGCGGGCGCGCCGGAGGGCATTCAACCCGATCCAGGGGGCTCGATCAAGACGGATGGGGCCCATCGTTCACGGCATTGAAGTCCGCCGGCCGCGGTGCCACCCTCGGCCTTCGCGGGGCGCCGGGAGGGACGTGAACGCCAACCGTTCGATCTTCGCGCTCCTCCTCGCGCTGCTCACCGGATGCGGTGACTGGCTCTTCACGCCGATCGACGCCTTTTCGCTCCACGAGCCCGAAGCGCGCTACGAAGCGCTCTTCCCGTACTACGTCGAGCTCTGCGCGATGAGCCAGTTCCGCTCCGAGGAACTCGGGCGCGGCGGGAGCCCGGGACACGCCGTCATGTATCTGAAGGGCGCCTGCCGCGACCGCGAAGCACCGTATCCGAAGCTCCGGCGGTGTTCCGGCGGTGTGAGCGACCCGGCTTCTCCGGAGCACGGTGTCGGCATCAGCGTGAATCGCTGGCTTCGGAACGTGAACTGGCTGGCCTTCGACGGTCGGAGCCTCTTCTACGACGGCCGGGTCGGGCCGGACGAGACCGTGACACGAGCACGCCTCGATTCGCTGGTGCGCGAGGCGATCGACGCTGGGGTCTACCGCGGGGTCGAGCTCTGGCCCTACCCCGGCCAGACGCCCGGCTCGACGCTCTTCGACTTCGTGAGCCAGAACAGCGCCGGGACCGACTTCGCCCTCCGCTACGCCCGCTCCGGGCTTTGCGGACGCCTGCCCATCGAGCCCGCGATGCTCGACGAGATGGTCCACTTCCTGAACGACCTGAACCGGGAGTTCGCCACCGGAGCGGAGGATTACCGCTGGAGCGTGTACGCCGACAACTGCGTGCACACGCTTCGAAACGCGCTCGCCGCAGCGAGCGTCTCGGATCCCATCTCGGTGCGGACCGCGAAGCTTCTCCAGCTCTTCCATCTCGCCGTTCCCGCCAACGAAGCGATCCGGCTCGCGGCCCTCGGTACCATGGGCCCCGTCGGCTCGTACCCGGAGATCTTTGCCGACGCCCCGATGCGCGATGCGATGCTCGAGTTCGGCTGGCTCCCCACGCGGCATGGTTCCCTGCTCGTGTCGCTGCCGGTCCACGCGCGCAACGAGCTCTTCGATCCGCGACCGCGGATGCTCGTCTTCCAGGGCCCGCTCACGTTGCGCAAGACGAGAAAGCTCCTCGAGATGCTCGACGACCCGCGCTTCACCGAGATCGACGCGAATCTGCGTCACTTCGACGAAGTGTATCGGGGAATCCTCGCGCGCAAGGACGAGCCCGACGACGTCTTCGCCTCGCTTCGCGGCGATCGCTACCGCCGCGTGCGACGCCGCTACGTCTCGGTGATCGAATCGGGCCTGCGCGAAGTCGAGCAGATGCGCGCGGCCCTCGAGGCCGCCGCCGCCACGGAGCAGCGTTGACGCGCCTGCGACGGATTTTCTTTCGAGGGATTCTCGTGCTCGCGTCGAGCGCCTCGATCCTCTTGGCGTTTCGCGCCTTCGAATCCCAGCGAGGCCCCGACCTCGAACCCTGGCACACCTTCCGCCCGAGCGAAGTGACGCGAGCCGAACTCGAAGCCCTCGACTGGGCCGGCTACCTCGAGAAGGAGCGAGCGCTCTTCGCCGAGGTTCTGGCCCAGGTCACCGCGGCGCTTCCCGCCGAGGACCGCGTTCCCGTGAACCGCTACTTCGCGGGAAGCCCCGTGCATCCGGCGAGCTTCGCGACGGATTGGAACCGTTCCTTCGTGCTCGAACCGGAAGGCGAGCCGCGCGGGGCCGCCGTCCTGCTGCACGGGCTCACCGATTCGCCCTACAGCATGCGCCACGTGGCGGAGCGCTACCGCGAGCTCGGATTGATCGCCCTCGCCATCCGCCTTCCCGGCCACGGCACGGTCCCCGGATCACTGGCCGAGGTCGCCTGGCCGGACTGGTCGGCCGCCACGCGTCTCGCGGTGCGGGAGGCGCGACGTCGAGCGGGCAATGCCGGTCCGCTCCATCTGGTGGGTTACTCGACCGGAGGCGCGCTGGCGCTCCAGTACGCCCTCGATGCGCTCGACGACGAGAAACTCGAGCGGCCCGACCGCATCGTCCTCCTCTCGCCCATGATCGGAATCACGACCTTCGCGAGGTTCGCGGGCTTGCTCGGACTTCCGGCGCTCCTGCCGTCGTTCGCCAAGGCGGCCTGGATCAGCGTGGTACCGGAATTCAACCCCTTCAAATACAACTCGTTCCCGGTGAACGCCGCGCGACAGTCCTCGCTCCTCTCCCGCGCCCTGCAGGATCGCCTCTCGCAAGCAGCGCGGAGCGCGCGCCTCGAGGGTCTCGCGCCCGTCCTCACCTTCCAGTCCGTCGTGGACTTCACGGTCAGCACGCGGGCGGTCGTATCCACGCTCTACACCGAACTCCCCGGAAATGGCAGCGAACTCGTGCTCTTCGATCTGAACCGCCGCGCGAAGCTCGATCTGCTGCTGAACGCGGCCTCCGACGTCGTGGCGCGCGACTTTCTTCCGGCCGCACCGAGGCGATTTTCGACGACGCTTCTCACCAACCAAGACTCGACGACGGGCGAGGTCCAGGCACGGACCCTCCCCGCCGGAGCCTCCGCCGAGGTGACCCACCCGCTCGGCATCGCCTACCCGAAGGAGCTCTTCTCGCTCTCGCACGTCGCGGTTCCCTTCCCGATCGACGACGGCCTCTATGGCATGGAGCCCGATCCCAGCGAGGACTTCGGCGTTCGGCTCGGAGCGATGGCTCCCCGCGGCGAGCGCGGAGCGCTGGTCGTGAGCCTCGACTTCCTCGGGCGCGCGGCTTCGAACCCGTTCTTCCCGTTCGTGTTGGAGCGGATCGAGGCCGCGATCGAGGAGGACGCATCGCGCGGGCCGGGCGCCGGCTCGCGCACCGCCGGAGCCGGATCCGCTTCCCCGGAGCCGGAGCCGCGTGCGCTGCCGTGGTAGCGTGGGCGTCGCAACGGATCTCACTTCTTCTTTGGGGGGAACGAGCATGAAGCGGCGGGTTGGAAGCGGGAAGAACGAGGCGGCAGCCCTTCGGTGGTTCGCTCTGGCGGTCGTGCTGATTTCCGCACCCTCGTCGGCGTGGGCTCAGGCCACCAACAACGATTCCGCCGACGATGCGCAGTCCTTCCGCAACGAGGTCCTCTACGGAATGCCCGATCGCGAGGCTCCGTTTCCCGAATCGAGCCTGCTCGCGACGGCGCCCGGTGCCGAGCAGCAGGCGCGCGTTCCGGTGTTTTCCTTCCGGATCCTGGCACCGCTCGGATACAACTCGAATGCCGAGGCGGCGAACTCGGGGGGAACCCGAACGGCCGAGGGGAGCCCCGAAGTGAGGCTCGGCTTCGCGAGCCAGATCCCGACGCTGCCGCTTCGCATTTCCGCCAGCGTCGCGGTGGAATGGGACCGCTTCGTCTCCTCGGACTCGGCAGACTTCGACAAGCTCCGCCCGAGGCTCGACTTGCAATACGTCGACCCCGAGGACGATCAGGCCTTCTCGCCCTTCCTCGGCTTCAGCCCGAGGCTCGACTTCACCCCCGACTTCTACGAGCGTTTCTCGACCCGCTACGACCTCAATCTCGGCTTCAACAAGGCCTTCCACTTCCAGGAAGGATTCGAGCGCGTCCCGGCGTCCGGCAATTCTGCGAGCGCGACCGTCTGGTCTTTCGGAACGACGATCCTGGCGCAGCGCAGGTTCCGGGAGCCCTCGCCTTCCTCGACCGCGCTCTACGTGATTCCGTCGTTCGCCTACTCGATCTCGGAAGACTGGAGTGCCGTCCTGGCCGTCGAACTGATCCAGCGCTGGTTCGACCGTACGGACGATTTCTCGCGGGAGGACACCACGCTCTTTCCGATTGCCGCGCTCGAGTTCGACGTTCCCGACCGGTGGCTCGGCGGTCCCGAGCTCGCGCGCTGGCTGGGGCATCCGGCGCTCGAGTTCTTCGGCGGCTACGAGTACGAGTGGTCAAACGTCTCGAACGGCGACTTCGAGCAGTGGACGGGCGGGTTCGCCTTGCGCGCGGGATGGCGCTTCTAGGGCCTGCGAAGAAATCCGCGCGCAGCGCGCGGCGGCACGCTGCATCGCCCGCACCACGAACGCGATCGCTACGGCGATCCATGGGTCGCCGCGCTCCCGGGCGCGGGGCGCGTCAGGACCTGGGCCGCTCCACGACCCGTACGGGCATCGCTGCGAGCCGATCGTTCAGGCGCGCTTCGGCCCGGATCGGCCACCAGTCGTAGAGGAAGACCTCGATCGGACGCCACATCGCCACCCAGCCGCCGATCACCAGGCTGTCGTGGACGATGCCGTAGCGTCGCTCGCTGAAAAGGTCGGCGAGCACCAATGCGACGGCGTTGAAGGCGAGGCCGATCACGAGACTGATCCGCCCGGTTCGCAGCAGCTCACGGAGCCGGCGCCTTTCGGCATCGGCGCGATCATGGAAGTACTCCGCGATGGCATGCGGGACGATCCCGTCGTCGTCTCCCGCTTCCGAGGGGCGTTCGATGTGGATCTCGAGCGCGAGTGGCGCGTCCCGGCGCTGCTCCCGTGCCCAGCCGACGATGAACTCCTCGGCGCGGGGATCGAGATCGCGCTCGCGGAACGGCGCGGCATCGAGCGCGAGGAAGAGCTGCTTTCGCTCGCCGAGGCGCATCTCGAGGGTCTTGCAGCCCGTAGGCAATGCCGTGTTCGGGCCCAACCACACTCCTTCACGGAAGTCGCCGGCGCCAACGTACCGATGCGCCGCGAGCGAGCCAAGGATGCCCGGCTCGCCGAGCGGCGTGCTACGAACGGATCGGACGACCGACCCGGGAGACGCGATCCCGAAAGACCGACCGGGTCGAGATCGTGAGAAGTCCCGCTTCCCACCGATCGCGAGGAAGAACATGAGCTCGCAGACACGACCGGACCTCTTCGACCGGATGAGTCGCCCCTTCATGGTGGGCGTGTTCGGGCTCCTGCCGCTGGCGCTCACCCTGGGCGTCCTCGCCTGGATGGTCGGCTTCCTCCACGACGTCGTGGGTCCGGGGACCGTCTTCGGCTCCGTACTCCGTTCGATCGGTCTCAGCGTCGTGACTTGCGAGGTGATCGCCTACGCCGTCGGATTGGTGACCACGTTCGCGCTCGTCTACTTCTTCGGCGTGCTCCTGCAAAGCGGCGTCACGAGGCGCTGGCAGTCCTCGTTCGACAACACCTTGCAGAAGCTGCCACTCGTGAGTTCGATCTACGACACGGCGAAGCATCTGAAGACGATGTTCGAGCGCAAGGATGATCGGATGCAGACGATGACGCCGGTGCTGTGCAGGTTCGGCGGCCCGAACGGCGCGGTCGCCCTCGCGCTCATGCCGAGCCCCGAGCCAGTCCAGATCGACGGGGGCGACTACCACGCCGTCATCATCCCCACTGCGCCGGTCCCCTTCGGTGGCGCGCTTCTGCTCGTGCCCGCCGAATGGGTCGAGCCGACGCACTGCGGGTTCCGCGAGGTCGTCAGCATCTACATGTCGATGGGCGGGAGCGCTGCGGAGCATCTGTCTGGCCGCGCCAGCTCGGTGTCCTCCGGAGCAGCCGAGACGCGAGATCCGGGATGACGCCGCCGCCGCGAAACCTCGCCGCTCCAGATCCGCCGCGCGGTACGACCCCGCCGGGAGACCCGTGGTGGCTCGCCGGCGGGGTGCGCGTCAGGCCGATGCGGTCGATTCG
>CAJPFO010000173.1 GCA_905339255.1 Myxococcaceae bacterium | reverse complement strand
GCAGCTTCGAGCTCGCGCAATTTTACAAAGTGCCGCTCAGCATGACCGCCCAGGTGCTGCTTTTCATCGCCTTCTTTCTGGCCTTCGCGGTCAAGGTGCCGATGTGGCCGGTGCATACCTGGCTGCCCGACGCCCACGTCGAGGCCCCCACCGGCGGCTCGGTGGTGCTGGCGGCCATTACCCTGAAAATCGGCGCTTACGGCTTTCTGCGTTTCATTCTGCCGATCGTGCCCGATGCCAGTCATCACCTGGCGGGCTTCGTGATCGCGCTTTCGCTGATCGCGGTGGTCTACATCGGCCTGGTGGCCCTAGTGCAGACCGACATGAAGAAGCTCATTGCCTATTCGTCGATTGCGCACATGGGCTTCGTCACGCTCGGGTTTTTCATCTTCAGCCCCTTGGCTGTGGAAGGCGGCCTGGTGCAAATGCTCTCGCACGGTTTCGTGTCGGCGGCGATGTTTCTTTGCGTTGGCGTGATGTACGACCGCATGCACAGCCGACTCATCGCCGACTACGGCGGTGTGGTCAACGTCATGCCCAAGTTCGCCGCCTTCTTCATGCTCTTCGCCATGGCCAATGCCGGCCTGCCCGCCACCTCGGGCTTCGTCGGCGAGTTCATGGTTATCCTGGCCGCGGTGAAATTCAACTTCTGGATTGCCTTCGCCGCGGCGACGACGCTCATCACCGGCGCCGCGTATACGTTGTGGATGTACAAGCGGGTCATTTTCGGCGACCTCACCAATGCGCACGTCAAGGAAATGACCGACCTCTCGCGGCGTGAATTTTGGCTGCTGGCCGTGTTGGCGCTGTGCGTGCTGGGCATGGGCATTTACCCCGCGCCCTTTACCGAGGTGATGCACATCTCGGTCCGCGACCTCTTGGAACACGCGGCCAAGTCCAAGCTCATGTAAGGAATTGCCGGTCATGAATTTCCCGGTTCCCAACCTCTACGCCGTCGCCCCCGAGATCTTTTTGCTCTCGGCGGTGCTCGCCATCCTGGTGATCGACCTCTTCGTGAGCGACGGGCGGCGCCACCTGAGCTATTGGCTCACCCAGGCGGCTCTGGCCGGCGCCTTCTTCATCACTCTGGCGACCAGCGAATACAAGGCCGTGCACAGCTTCAGCAATATGGTGGTGGACGACCAGCTGTCCGATCTTCTGAAGCTGTGCTGCTACGCCGCCGTTTCGCTGGTGTTGTTCTATTCACGCAGTTACCTCAGCGATCGGGGCATGTTCCGGGGCGAGTTCTTCGTGCTGGCACTTTTCGGAGTGCTGGGCATGATGTTCATGATTTCGGCCAACAATCTGCTCATCCTCTACCTCGGCTTGGAGGTCATGAGCCTGTCGATGTACGCCATGATTGCCCTGCGGCGGGATTCGCGCCCCGCGGTCGAGGCGGCGATGAAATATTTCGTACTCGGCGCCCTGGCCTCGGGTCTTCTGCTCTATGGCATGTCGATGATTTATGGTGCCACCGGCACGCTCGATCTCAACAAGATCGCCTGGGCACTTTTCACCCGCCAGGCCAATGCCATGGTGCTGGTGTTCGGCCTGGTCTTCCTGGTCTCGGGCATTGCCTTCAAGCTGGGCGCCGTGCCTTACCACATGTGGGTGCCGGACGTTTACCAAGGTTCGCCCACCGCCGTGACGCTGTTCATCGGCACGGCGCCCAAGATCGCCGCTTTCGCGTTCGTCATTCGGCTGCTGGTCTTCGGCTTGCAGCCGGTGGTGGGCGAGTGGCACATGATGCTGGTGATTCTGGCGGTGCTCTCCATGGTCATCGGCAACCTCACCGCGATCGCGCAGACCAACCTGAAGCGCATGCTGGCCTACTCGACCATCGCCAACATGGGCTTCATGCTCCTGGGCGTGCTCGCCGGCAACCCTCAGGGCTACAGCTCGGCCTTGTTCTACACCGTGGCCTACGTGCTGGCCACGCTGGCTTCCTTTGGGATGATCCTGCTGCTTTCCCGCCAAGGCTTCGAAGCCGAAAACCTCGAAGACCTCAAAGGCCTCAACGATCGCAGCCCCTGGTACGCCTTCCTGATGCTGCTGGTGATGTTCTCGCTCGCCGGCATCCCGCCCACCGTGGGCTTCTATGCCAAGCTGCAAGTCATTTCCGCGGTGGTGGACATCGGCTACATTTGGCTCGCCGTGGTGGCCGTGCTCGCCTCCCTGATCGGCGCTTTCTATTACCTGCGCGTGGTGAAGCTCATGTATTTCGATGCCGCCGCCGATCACGCGCCCATCGTCGCTCGCGGCGATTCGCGCGTGCTCCTGAGCCTCAACGGCCTCGCCTTGCTTGGCCTGGGCATTCTGCCGGGCGGGTTGATGTATGTGTGCACCCGAGCCCTGGAACTTTCCTTCTAGTTCCCACCCGGCGGGGCGCTCGCCTCGCCGATTGAGCAGGCGTAGCGCAATCGTCCGTATGATGGAACCGTCGGCGGGCGCCCGCGGGTAAAAGCACTTTTCCCGCGGTGGCCTGCCGCCTGTTAGCCCAATTCGCCAACCGCGGCTCGCTGGCCGCTCAAACGACCAGGGCGGCCTCGCCCCGCGGTGGTGCCGCCACCTGCGACGGCGGCTCGCGCAAGAGATGCTCGAAGGCCGCCAGGCTCGCCTTGGCGCCTTCGCCCAGGGCGATGACGATCTGTTTGTAGGGCACCGTGGTGCAGTCGCCCGCGGCGAATACGCCGGGCACCGAAGTCGCCCCGCGCGCATCGACCACAATTTCGCCTTGGCGGCTGAGTTCGACGGTCCCCTTGAGCCATTCGGTGCTGGGTAGCAGCCCGATTTGCACGAATATGCCGTCGAGTTCCAGGCGGGCACCGGCGCCGCTCACGCGATCGGTGTAGGCGAGGCCGGTGACCTTCTGGCCGTCTCCGAGAACTTCGCTGGTTTGCGCGCTGGTCATGACGCGCACATTGGCGAGGCTGCTGAGCTTTTCCTGCAAAACCGCGTCGGCGCGCAATTGGTGGTCGAACTCGAGCAAGGTGACCTGCGCCGCGATGCCGGCGAGGTCGATCGCCGCTTCCACGCCGGAGTTTCCGCCGCCAATCACCGCCACACGTTTGCCCTTGAACAGCGGACCATCGCAGTGCGGGCAGAAACACACGCCCTTGGTCTGGTAGGTTTTTTCGCCCGGGACCTTAAGTTCCCGCCAGCGCGCGCCGGTGGCGAGCACCACGGCGCGGGCTTTTAGGCTCGCTCCGCTGGCCAGCTTGATTTCGTGCCCGGCCGGTGCCGGGACGAGCGCCGAGGCGCGCTGCCTTTCGATGAGGTCCACGCCATACTGCCTGACGTGCTCCTCGAGGGCGGCGGCGAGCTTGGGTCCCTCGGTGTAGGGCATGGAAATGAAGTTTTCGATGCCCAGGGTGTCCAGCACTTGGCCGCCCAAGCGTTCGGCGACGAGGCCTACCCGCAATCCTTTGCGCGCGGCATAGATCGCTGCCGTCGCCCCGGCCGGGCCCCCGCCCACCACCAGCATATCGTAGGGGGCGCGCGCCGACAGTTCCAGAGCGGCGCGCTCGGCGCCGCCGGTATCCAGCCGGTCGAGGATGTCCTCCAGGCTCATGCGCCCCTGGCCAAAGGGTTCGCCGTTCCTGAGCGTGAAGGGTACGCCCATGATCTGTCGTGCGTTCACTTCGTCCTGGAACAGTGCGCCGTCGATCATCACGCTTTGGGCTTCGGGGTTGACCGCGGCAATGAGATTGAGCGCCTGTACCACATCGGGGCAATTGTGGCAGGCCAGGGAAATGTAAGTCTCGAAGCGCAAGGGACCGCGCAATAGGCTCAGGCGCTCCAGGGTTGGACCATTCACCTTGGGCGGATGGCCACCGGTGTGCAGCAGCGCCAGTACGAGCGAGTTGAATTCATGCCCCAGGGGCAGACCGGCGAAATGGATGCGCCCCGCTTGCCCCGGTCTCGCCACGGCGAAAGAGGGCCGCCGCGCCTCGCTTCCGTCGAGCCGCAGCGAAAGCAGCGGGGAAAGGCCAGTGATTTCTTTCAAGAGCGTGAGCAAATCGCGAGAGTTGGCGCTGTCATCGAGGGAAGCGACGATTTCCACGGGCTCGCGCAGGCGTTCGAGATACGCCGCCAGTTGGGTCTTGAGGTCCTGCTCCAGCATGATCATCTCCCATTCGTCCTTCAGCCACGGGCAAGGCCGCCTCGGAGGAAGGGCCTTGCCGCGGACCTCGGGGCGCCGGTGGGGGTCCCGGCGCCTCGAGTATGAGCCTCAGATCTTGCCGACCAGATCGAGCGACGGCGCCAGTGTCTTCTGGCCTTCGCGCCACTTGGCCGGGCAGACTTCACCCGGATGCGAGGCAACGTATTGCGCCGCCTTCACCTTGCGCAGAAGTTCAGCCGCATCGCGGCCGATGCCGCCGGCGTTGACTTCGATCACCTGGATGCGACCCTCGGGATCGATGACGAAGGTGCCCCGCTCGGCCAGGCCGGCTTCCTCGATCATCACGCCGAAGTTGCGGCTGATACGGCCAGTGGGGTCGCCAAGCATAGGGAAGCGAATCTTCTTGATGGTTTCGGAAGTGTCGTGCCAGGCCTTGTGCGTGAAATGGGTGTCGGTGGAGACCGCGTAGATCTGCACGCCCGTCTTCTGGAACTCGGCGTAGTGGTCCGCCAAGTCTCCGAGTTCGGTGGGGCAAACGAAGGTGAAGTCGGCGGGGTAGAAAAACACCACCGACCACTTGCCCTTGAGGCTGGCTTCGGAGACTTCCCGGAACTCGCCGTTGTGGAAGGCGGTCGCCTTGAAGGGAAGGATTTCGGTGTTGATCAGCGTCGTGTTCATGCTAGGTGCTCCGTTGGTGGGGTGGAAGAAAGCTGCGACGGAGTGAATCTTAGGGATGCCCTGGGAATAATTCCAATTGATTGTAATTACCAAACGCATAGCGCTTGGCTATCGTTCCCCAAGTGGCGGCAGAAACCCACCGACTCGCGCTCGCAGGGCGCGGGCAACGCGCTCGGGGGCGTACGGCCGCGGGCCGGCGAAGCGCTATCCACGCGTAACGGTTTGCCCTAATAGGCCTGGGCGGCGCCACCCGCTAGAATTGGCGGGATGGCCACGTTCCGGCGCTTTGCCGGGGCCGCGATGCCTGGGGGAAAAAGGATGAAAGTCGGCTTGCTGGTCACCTGCCTGGTGGACATGATGCGTCCCTCCATCGGCTTTGCGGCGCTCAAACTTCTGGAAACCGCCGGCTGTGGAGTGCTGGTCCCGGCCAGCCAAACATGCTGCGGCCAGCCAGGCTACAACTCCGGAGACCGCGAGGGTGCGCGCCGGCTCGCCGCCAAGCTGGTCGAGGAATTCGAAGCCTGCGACTACCTGGTGGCGCCTTCGGGGTCGTGCAGCGGCATGGTCAAAACCCATTACCCTGAACTTTTCGCCGACGATCCATCGATGCTGGCGCGTGTCGCGGCGCTCGCCGCCAAGACCTATGAATTGACCGATTTCCTGGTCAAGGTCGTCAAGCTCGAAGCGGTCCCGGGCCGTTTCGCGGGAACGGTGACCTATCACGATTCCTGCTCGGGGCTAAGAGAGATGGGTGTCAAGGCACAGCCGCGCGCTCTGCTCGCCAAGGTTCCCGGGATCAAGCTCAGCGAGATGAACGAGGCGGAAACCTGCTGTGGTTTTGGCGGCACGTTTTCGATCAAGTTTGGCGACATCTCCTCGCGTATGGCGGACAAGAAGTGCCAGAACATCGAGGACAGCCAGGCCGACGCGGTGGTGCTGGGGGACTTGGGCTGCATGCTCAATATCGAGGGGCGGCTGCGGCGGCGAGGCAATGAGCGCACCAAGGTGCTGCATGTGGCCGAACTGCTCGCGGGCGAAACCGATGAAGGGGCGTCGTGATGCAAATCGCCACGATGTATTTCAAGGACCGAGCGCAGCTCAAGCTTCAGGACGAACTGCTGCAGTACAACCTCAACAAGAGCAAGGGCAAGTTCGTCGGCAAGCGCGCCGAGGCGATACGCGAACTCGATGACTTCGAAGCCACACGCGACGCCGCCAAATCGATACGCCAGCGGGTGCTCGACAATCTCGACACCTGGCTCGAAATATTCGAGGAGAATGCCCGGGCCCGAGGCACCACGGTGCTCTGGGCCGAAACCCCAGACGAGGTGAACCGCCACGTGCTTGACATTGCCGCGCGGCACGGCCTGAAGAAGGCGATCAAATCCAAATCGATGGTGAGCGAAGAAAGCGCACTCGACCACGCCATCGAAGCGGCCGGCATGAAAGTGGTGGAAACCGATCTGGGGGAGTACATCCTCCAGATCAACGACTATGAACCGCCTTCTCACATCATTGCGCCGGCGCTGCACAAGAGCAAGGAGGAGGTCTCGGCGCTGTTCGCCAAAGTGCATGGCACGGCACCCAAGACCGGTATTCAGGAGTTGTGCGCCGAAGCCCGCGCGGTGTTGCGCGAGCACTACCTCACCGGGGATTTGGGCATCACCGGGGCGAACTTCCTTATCGCCGAAACGGGCAGCGTCTTTTTGGTCACCAACGAGGGTAATGCGACCTTGTGCACCACCCTGCCCAAGGTTCATGTGGCCATTACCGGCATCGAGAAAGTGGTGCCCACGCTGGAAGAGGCCAGCACCTTGCTGCGCCTCCTCACCCGTTCGGCCACCGGGCAGTCGATCACCAACTACGTCGATATACTCACCGGTATCAAGGGTGCCGGCGAGTTCCATGGCGCCGAACACATGTATGTCATCCTCGTCGACAGCGGCCGCAGCAAGGTGCTTGCCAGCGAGGTCAAGGAAGCGCTGCGTTGCATCCGCTGCGGCGCCTGCATGAACCATTGCCCGGTGTACCAGAACATCGGCGGGCATTCCTACGGCTGGGTCTATCCGGGGCCGATAGGCTCGGTGATCACGCCGATGTTCATCGGCCAGGAGGTCGCCGCCGACCTGCCCAACGCCTCGACCCTGTGCGGTTCTTGCGCCAGCGTTTGCCCGGTGCGCATTCCCTTGCCCGAGCTCCTGCGCAAGCACCGCGAAACACAAGTGCGCCTGGATCTGCGGCCGGTAGGCGAGCGCCTGGGCCTGCGGCTCTGGACTTGGCTGGCGAGCCGGCCGGCGCTGTACGCCTGGGCGACGCGCCTGGGCGTAAGAGTGATGAAATGGCTCGGCGGCTATGAGGGGCGCATTCACAGCTTGCCGCTGGCCAGCGGCTGGACCAATGGCCGCGATCTGCCCGCGCCGGCGGGCAAAACTTTCCGCGAACTCTACGCCGCGCGTCGCCGCGCCGGGAGGCAAACATGAGCAGCGCCCGCGACAACATCCTGGCCCGCGTGCGCGCGGCTCTGGGGCGCCAAGCGGCCGACCCCGCGGCGCGTTCGGCCGCCCAGGTCCATATGGCGGCGCACCCCATCGGACCGCGCCCCGCGCTGCCGGAGGACCTGCGGGCGCGTTTTCTGGAAAACGCCCTGAAACTCGAAAGCAGCACCGACGAGCTGGCCACGCGCAAGGACATCCCTGTGGCGGTGGCGCGCTACCTCGATCGCCTGGGGGTGGACAGGCGCGCGGCCGGCTGGCCAGAATTTGCCGATCTGGACTGGGCGGCCGCCGGTGTCGATCTGGCGATCCGGCCGACTCAGGGGCTCGATCCGGTGGGCGTCACCGGTGTGTACTGCGCCATCGCCGAAACCGGTACGCTGGTCGTTCTGGCCGGATCGGAGGCCCCCAGCGCCACCCTGTTGCTACCGGATACCCACATCGCAGTGCTCTCCGCCGGACGCATTGTCGGCAGCATGGAAGAGGCCTTTGCCCTGATCCGCCGGGAACGGGGCCAGATGCCGCGCGCGGTCAACATGATTTCCGGCCCCTCGCGCACCGGAGATATCGAACAGACCATCGTTCTGGGGGCGCACGGCCCCTTCCGGGTTCACCTCTTGATTCTGCCGTAATTCGTCTTTTCGACATCGTCCCTGCGGGTGTACCATTTCGCCAGGGAGGCGCCCGGGGGTAGGGGCGTGGTGCGCGTCGAAAACCAACGCGGAGTTGTTCGGTGGGCAGGGCTCTGGAAATTTCCGGGGCCGGCCGGGCAGGCAGGAAAAAACAGAGTCATGGCCAATGGCAAAGCGCTGAGCAGCAGAGGCGAAGGCGGCCCCGCCACACGGGGGAAGCCCCAAACCGTGCCGGAGAGCCCTCCGGGGACTGAAGAGCGCCTGCGCCGACTGGTGGACAGCATCCCCGATCCGATCGCCTATCTCGATACCCAGCGCCGCTACGTCTTCGTCAACCAGGCTTTCCTCGACATGCGCGGCCTGACCCGCGAGCAGGTCTATGGGCGGACCTCCTCGGAAGTGCTGAGTCCGACGCTGTACGCCCAGTTCGCCCCGCTGTGGGATCGCGCGCTGCAGGGCGAAACTCAGTCCTACGAGCGCCAGATCACCAACGCGCGGGATGAAACCCGCTGGATTCGTGGGCGCATCGTTCCGGATTACGATCGCGCCGGGCGCATTTGCGGCGTCTACGTGGTCGCCACCGACATTCACGAGATCAAGGAAGTCGAAGCCCTGCGCGAGCGCCGCGAGCGCGAGCTGCGCCTGCTGATGGACAGCATGAACTCACCGGCCGCCTCGGTCGATGCGGATATGCGCTACCGCATGGTCAATCGCGCCTTCGAGCAGTGGTGCGGCCGCGGCATCGATGATCTCAGAGGGAAGCGCGTGCCCGACGTGGTTGGCGAGGAGCGGTGGCGAGAAATCGAGCCGCACATCCTCCAGGTGCTCGCGGGCGAAAACGTGACCATGGAGCGCTTGCTGGCGTATGCCGATGGGCATCAGCGCTGGATGTCCGTGAGCTACACGCCGCGCGTGGACGAGTTGGGCAAGTGCGATGGCTATTTCGCCGTGGCCACCGACATTCACGAGCAAAAGCTCGTCGAGCAACAGTTGCGGCGAGCGAACTGGATGCTGCTCTCGCACATGGAGAACACGCCACTGGCGGTGCTGGAGTGGGATCGCGACGGCCGGCTCATCCGCTGGTCCTCGCAGGCCGAGCGGCTCCTGGGCTGGAGCCAGGAACAGGCGCTGGGCGCCACCCTGCGCGACTGGCGCCTGGTCTACGAACAAGACGCCGCCCAGCTCGAAGCCGCCCTGGAGGCCTTGAAAAGCGGCGCCGAGCACCGGGCCACGGTGCTGACGCGCAACTACCACCGCGACGGTCAGCTCATCTGGTGCGAGTGGTACAACTCCTGCCTGCGCGACGAAAAAGGCGCCCTGATTTCCATTCTCACCCTGGCGCAGGACGTCTCCGCGCGCATCGAAGCGGAGGCGCGCCTGCAGCACCTTGCGACGCACGATGCACTCACCGGGCTGCCCAACCGGCTGCTGCTCACCGAGCGCCTGCATCAGGCCATCGCCAACGCCAAGCGCCTCGGCGAGCGGGTGGCCGTATTGTTCATCGATCTCGACGGCTTCAAGAACGTCAACGACACTTTGGGTCACCGCATCGGCGACGAACTCCTGCGCGAAGCGGGCCACCGCCTTCAGGGTGCCCTGCGGGAGAGCGACTTTCTCGCGCGGCTGGGAGGCGACGAGTTCATGATCGTGATCGAACTCACCGGCGTTGGCGAAGACGCCGGCACCGTGGCGGAAAAACTGCTCGAGCTGCTGCGCCTGCCCACGCGCATCGAGCGGCATGACCTGCGCGTTTCGGCGAGCATCGGCATCTCGCTTTTTCCCGACGATGCCGATGGCCCTGAGGCCTTGCTCAAAAACGCCGACGTCGCGATGTACCGTGCCAAGGAGCTGGGCAAGAACACCTACCAGTTCTTCTCCAGCGAGCTGGCCGAACAAAGGCTCTCCGATGTGGCGCTGGAAGCGGCTTTACGCAAGGCGCTGGAGCGCTCGGAACTTGCGCTGGCCTACCACCCGGTACGCGAGGCGGAAACCGGTCGCATGAGCGGCGTGCTGGTCGAACCCACTTGGGTCCACCCCCATCTGGGGGTGGTGCAGCCCGAGCGCTTCCTGGTTCTGGCGGAACACTCCGGGTTCATCACGACGCTTGGAGAATGGCTGATTCGCGAAGCTCTGAGCCGTTCTCGTGAATGGGGGATACGCGGCCTTTGGCTGCCGCGGCTGATCGTGGGCGTGTCGGCGCGGCAGCTGCGACAACCGATGTTCCCCGACCAGGTGGCGCATTGGCTGGCGGGCATCTCCTGCCCGCCCGGCAGGCTCTGCCTCGCCCTGCACGAGGCGACCGCAGGCCATGAGCTGGGGAGTCTGGTGCCGGTGATCGAGGCACTGCATGTCCGAGGCATTCAGTTCGCGCTCGACAGTTTCGGTGCCGGGCGCGCCAGCCTCGAAGACCTCAAGCGGCTGCCGCTCGACGCGGTGTTCATCGACGCGGGTTTTGCTGCCGGTACGCCGCTCGATCCGCGCGATACCACCGTGCTGGAAGGCCTCATCACGCTGGCGCAGGCCTTCGCCACGGAAGTGACCGCCAAGGGTATCACCACACCCGAGCAGTGCGCCTTCCTGGCCTCTCGCGGCTGCGGTCATGTCATCGGACGCTACGCCGGACGGGGGATGACCGATGCGGAATTCGGTGAGGTGCTGCGCCGAGAGCAGGGCAGCGCGTAGGTTTCCCTAGCCTAATGCCGCCTCTTTGGGTTGCCCGAAACTGACCCCGGTGCCGTCGGTCAGCGCCGTCCCAACAGGCTACCCAAGACCCCGCGGATGATTTCCCGTCCGACTTGCGAGCCGATGGCGCGCGCCGCGCTCTTGGCGGCGGCTTCGACCATACCTTCGCGGCCGCGGCCGGTATTGCGGTTGGCACCGGTGCCGCCGCCCAGAATGCTCCCCAGGTTGTCGAGCCAGCCGCCGCTTTTTTCCGCGCCGGGAACCGGACTGCCCGTTCCCGTGCTCGACGCCGGCCCCCCACGGCCCTTGAGCATTTCGTGCGCGGATTCGCGGTCCACCGCCTGGTCATAAACACCCAGCACCAGCGACTGCGCCATTACGGCGCGGCGCTCAGCGTCGCTGAGCGGTCCCATGCGCGAGGTCGGAGGCAGCACGAACGCGCGCTCCACGACGCTGGGGCGTCCCTTTTCATCGAGGAAGGAAATCAGCGCCTCGCCCACGCCCAGCTCGGTGATGGCCTGCGTGGCGTCGAAGCGTGGATTGGCGCGCAAGGTATCCGCCGCGGTCTTCACCGCTTTCTGGTCGCGCGGGGTGAAGGCGCGAAGGGCGTGCTGCACCCGGTTGCCCAGTTGGGCGAGCACCGTCTCGGGCACGTCCAGAGGATTCTGGGTGACAAAATACACCCCCACGCCCTTGGAACGAATGAGCCTCACCACCAGTTCAATTTTCTCCAGCAACGCCGCGGGGGCCTCGCTGAAAAGGAGGTGCGCTTCGTCGAAGAAGAACACGAGCTTGGGCTTTTCCGGATCGCCCACCTCGGGAAGGCTCTCGAAGAGCTCGGCCAGCAGCCAGAGCAGAAAGGTGGCGTAGAGCCGCGGCGACGAAAGCAGCTTCTCGGCGGCCAGTACGTTGATGACCCCGCGACCGTCAACGGTTTGCATGAGGTCTCCGATGTTGAGCATCGGTTCCCCGAAGAAGCTGTCCCCGCCTTGTTCCGAGAGCGTCAGGAGACCGCGCTGGATGGCGCCGATCGACGCCGCCGAGACGTTGCCGTATTCCGTGGTGAAAGCGCGGGCGTTTTCACCCACGTGCTGCACCACGGCACGCAGGTCCTTCAGATCGAGGATCAGCAAGCCGCGATCGTCGGCGATCTTGAAAACCAGTTGCAGCACGCCCGCCTGCACCTCGTTGAGGTTCAGGAGGCGCGTAAGCAGGATGGGCCCCATGTCGGAAATGGTGGCGCGCACCGGATGGCCCTGGGCGCCGAAGACATCCCAAAAGGTCACCGGATAGGCCTGGGGCGCCCAGTCGGTGATGCCCAGCATGTCCAGGCGCTTCTGAAACTTAGGGCCGGTCGCGCCGGGCAGGGCGAGCCCCGCCAGATCGCCCTTCACGTCTGCCAGGAACACCGGCACGCCAATGGCCGAGAAGCGTTCGGCCAGGACCTGCAAGGTCACGGTCTTGCCCGTGCCGGTGGCGCCGGTAATGAGGCCGTGACGGTTGGCGAGCGCGGGCAGCAGCGCGAGGTCGGTGGTTTCGTGGCGGGCGATGACTAGCGGGGCGGACATGGTATTTCTTGGCTAGAAAATGGGTTCGGGCCTCGGGAACGGGGGCGTCTTGTCGTCGGCACCTGCCGACATTGGGGCTACGACTTGCCTGAACATTCTAGCGCGAAGCTGCAGCCAACTCGACCACCGGGTGGTCAAGTACCTTAGGCGATCAGCTGAATGCGCTCGGCCACCGCCTCCCAGCCCGGCTCCAGCATCATCATGTGCGGCAGGCGGGGCACGATGATCGGGTCCACGCTGTAGCGCGCCGCGGTTTGCGCCACCTGCTCGGGTGTGAAAATGGCATCCCGCTCGCCGCCGAGAACCAGCACGTCCTCGGGCTTCACGCGGCGCGACCCATTGATGGGAACAGTAAAGGGCAGGCTGAGATCCATCACCGCCCGGGGCGATTCGGGGTGAATGTGGCGGGTGACTTCAATCAGCAGTTCGTGCGGTACCTCGGGGGTGAAATAGTGCTCACGTAGCGCATCGAGCGACGCCGGTTCGCGCCCGCCCAGCGTCACCTGATGCACGTGCCACAGAAAATCCGGTTGCAGGGCCAGCAGCCTCGCGGTTGAGGGGAGCAGGCCCATGGGCGGAACCGGGGCGAGCAGGGCCGCCTTGTGCCAATAGGGCCGGTGCGCGCGGTCGTCGATCAGACGCTCGACGATGGCCGCGCCCATGGAATGCCCCACCAAAAGCGCCGGCTTGCCGTGTTCGGCGCTGACCATGCGCAGACAGCGGGCGACATCATTGACGTAATCATCGAGCGAGGTGACGAGCAAAACCTCACGCCCGCCGCTGCCCCCATGACCCCGGAGCGACAAGGCATAGGCGGGATGTTCGCGGCGCGCGAACCAGGGCAGGAAATGGACGCTCCAGCACCAGGCATCGCAATAAGCGCCATGCACGAACAGCACCGGGCGCCCGCCGTCCTCCATTTCTGGCAGGCAGGAGAGAACTTCGAGCTCGGTCTCGGGCGGGAGCATGGCGGGCGCGGCCGAATCAGTAGGGATGCGGCCAGCGACCGCCCAGCCGGGCGGTGAGTTCTTGCGCCGTGTGGGCTACCACCGGCCCGAGCAGTTTGATGCGCTCGTCGGTGAGCCTTGCCACGGGGCCAGCCAGCGAAATCGCGCCCAGGGGCTCGGCGTGTTCGTCATACACCGAGGCGGCGACACAGCGCGTGCCCAAGGCGTGTTCCTCGTCGTCGAAGGAATAGCCGCGTTGCCTGATTTGAACCAGGCACTGGCGCATGATTTCCGGCGCGATGATGGTGTTGTGGGTGAGCTTGGGCAGGCCCTTGACCCGCAGAATCGCCTCCACCTGGTCGTCGGGCAGGGCGGCGAAAATGGCCTTGCCCACACCCGAGGCGTGCAGCGGCACGCGGCTGCCGAGCTTGACCAGGAGGCGCATCATCTCCCGGCACTGCACTTGGCCGATGAACACCGCGTCGGTGCCATCGAGCACCGCAAGGTTGGCGGTTTCGCCGGATTGCTCCATCAGCCGGCGCAGATAGTGGTGCGCCTGGCTCACGAAATCGCGATTGGCGAGGAAAGCGCTGCCCACGGTGTAGGCTTGCAGGCCGACGTACCAAAGGCTCAGGTCGGCGTCTTGATACACATAGCCCATGCGCTCCAGGGTCGAGAGCAGGCGGTGCGCGGTGGAAGCGGGCAGGCTCACCTTCTGTGCAATGTGCGTGAGCGTAAGACCACCTTCGGCCTGCGCCAGCGCCTCGAGGAGCGACAGGCCCCGGGTGAGGCTTTGCACCTGGCTCGGTCCTCCCGGCTTGGAAGGTGTGCGGCCGCGGCGGGCGGGCGGAGAGGCGCGATGGGGCGTCAAAGGGGTCGGGGCGGCGTTGGCAAACGCCG
>CAJPFO010000172.1 GCA_905339255.1 Myxococcaceae bacterium | reverse complement strand
TGTTCGCAGTGAGCGCGAAGCGGTCGACACGGAACAGCACCTGGCCGGGTGCGAGCGGGGGGACCGACTCCTCCACGAATCGCGATTGGTCCCAGTGGGACTTCTTCACCTCGAACACGAGGCCGGCTTCACTCATGGGTCCTCCTCATCCAGGCTCGAGCACGAGCCGGAACCGACGCTTGCCGAGCCGATGGCGGGGCGCGTAGTCGAGCACGTCTTCCCAGCCGGTGTTGCGGAGCGCATCGCGGATCCGTTCCCGGTCGGCGGGTCCGATCGTGCGCCAGACGTCGAGCGTGCGCTGGAGCATGAACAGGGAGTAGCTCCGCGCGGCCGGGCAGAAGGGAGCGCCGCGGAGCTGCGTGTCGAGACGCCCGACCACCGCGCGGTGGCTCATCGCCGGGCTTGCCGTTCGCGTCCGCCCACGCCTCGAAGCGATCGACCGACGCGAGCAGCACCGGCGCTGCGTCGCGGCCCATCACGTGGAGCACGCGCACCAGGCTCGTCGCCAACGCGTCGCTGCTCGACCATTCTCCCTGTCGCTCCGCGCAGGGCACGGTCGGCGAGTGACATCGAGGAATCCGAGCCCGGTGCGGCGCTGCACCTCGGCAAGATCCGCGCGCACCTCTTCGAACCAGAGCTGCTTGTAGCGGAGCGCCGGGCGCACCTTGGCGGAGAAGTACGAGACCTCGAAAGCGTGGAAGCGGTACGGCGCGGGGGTCGGGTTCACGTGGGCTCCGGAGAGTCTTCGCATTATGGCATAAGCCATGCCAGAATACCCGGCGCGGGACCAGAGCGGATCGGATGGCTCGACTCCGCTCCGCGCTCTTGCGGCGGGCGAGCTCGCGCTCGCGCGAGCCGGTCCTCGCCGGGACGGCACGACGAAGGCGCCCTCGCTCGACCCGCTCGCTCGGGAAGAGCCACGAGATTCGGGAGCGGCGCGATCTTGCTTCTCGGGGGGCGGGATCCGAACGGGTTCGAAGTCGATCCGCTGAACGAATCAAGGCGAGGCGTACCGCCCGCGGACATGGCGCGCATACCAGCGTCGTCCGTGCGCCCGCTGGACGTGCCAGGCCAGCGCCGGGATCGCTCCGCGCCGGCAAAGCCAGTCTTGCTCGGGGACCCGATCGAGGGGCGGCTTCGCTCCGATCGCGACGTCGGCGATCGCAACCCCCGGGCCCTCGCTCGGGTCGCGGAACGCGAGGATCCTCCCCTGTGCGTCGCTCACGGATGCCGCGCCTTCGGCACGTCCACGGTACGCGAGGGGCGTCCAGGGCAGGGGGCATTCGATTGCGCCGCAATGCGCGGCGTGCACGACGGGCGCTCCGACGAGCCGCGCCATCCGCGGAGCGGCGCGTGATGCGTTGGTCGCGTTGCGTCTTTCCGAGCGCTGTGTGAGGGCGCGGGGAGGCCAGGCGGGGATCGTCCACCAGCAGGACCCGCCCACGACCACGTCGACGTGGCCTCGCAAGCGGCGCGCGGTCCGTCGCCGGATGAGCTCCCAGCAGAGCGCGACGCCCACCCGCGCATCCGGCGCCGCGATGCGTCCGTCGTCCGTGCCGCCGACGTAGAAGCAGTTCTCCCACATCGTCGGCAGGTCCTTGTCGTGTCGGCCGAGAAGGCTCCCGTCGGGCCCGAAGAGGAGGAATGCGTTTCTCACCTCGCCATCTTCGTCCCGGCACAGGAACGATCCGCCTGCGTGGATGCCGTGGCGGCGGGCGAGGGACTCGAGGAGTCGCGCCGGCTCGCCGGCCAACGGCCGGACCGCGCTGGCGATGCAGTCGAGGAACGCCACTCCGCTCGCGAAGAACTCCGGGAGCAGGACCCATGTCGCGCCGGCGCCGACGGCCTCGCGAGCCAGCCGCTCGCAGGCTTCGAGGTTCGCGTCGACGTCGCCGAGCACGGCTGCGAGCTGAAGCGCTGCCATTCTCGTCGTGCCTGTCGGATCGGTCATGGCTGCAGCCCGTTGCGGAAGGTCCGGATTCGCTCCGGATGCGTCCGGAGCATGATCGATGCGTTCGCCGAGCTGCGCCAGCAGGAATCGCTCGTGGGCGAATCGGAGTCGTGGTAGAAATGAGCCGTGTTCGTTCCGCCCCGGATCTCCGACCCGCCCCTCACGCGTCGTCGCTTCCTCGCGTTCGCGGCGGCGACCGCTGCCGCAGGAGCGGCGGGCTGCGACCTCGGGGTTCCGAGCCTTCCCGGCTATCCGTTCACGCTCGGCGTCGCGTCGGGAGATCCGCTCCACGACCGCGTGGTGCTCTGGACGCGGCTCGCCCCGGATCCTCTGGCCGCGGATGGTCTCGGTGGAATGCCGAACGCCGCGGTCCCCGTCTACTACGAGATCGCGAGCGACGAAGGCTTCCGATCGAATGTGCGCGTCGGCGGCGTGATGGCGTACCCCGAACTCGCCCATTCGGTTCACGTCGACGTCGACGGGCTCGAGCCCGGGCGTTGGTACCACTATCGCTTCTGGGCGCCGGGCTACCACACGAGCCCCGCCGGTCGCACCAGGACCCTTCCCGCTCCGGGCGACGCGCCTGCGTCGTTTCGCATGGCGAGCGCCACCTGCCAGCAGTACTCGAACGGTCATTACACGTCGCACGTGGCGCTCGCGGCCGAAGACCTCGATCTCGTCGTCTTCCTCGGGGATTACATCTACGAGGGAGGCAACAGCGGGCCGGTCCGCTCGCACGGCGGCCCGCGAATCCGCGATCTCGCCGGGTACCGCAACCGCTATGCGCTCTACAAGAGCGATCCGAACCTCCAGGAGTCCCATCGGGCTTTTCCGTGGGTCGTGACCTGGGACGACCACGAGGTTTCCGACAACTACGCGGGAGACTTCTCGGGATCGACCGCGATGGAGACCGGAACATTCCTCGCGCTTCGGGCCGCAGCGTACCGGGCCTGGTACGAGCACATGCCGGTTCGCCTGCCTCCGCCGACGGACGCATCGCTGCGGATCCATCGCCAGCTCGCGATCGGCAACCTCGCCGCGATCTTCGTACTCGATACGCGCCAGTATCGAACCCGCCAGGAATGCGGAATCGGGAGCGAGGGGATTCCCTGCGCCGGCTTCCCGAGCCCCGACGGCGACATGCTCGGCACCGAGCAGGAGGCATGGCTCCTCGCGGGCCTCGGCGCATCGACGGCTCGTTGGAACGTGCTCGCGCAGCAGGTGCAGTTCTCCCCGAAGCCGCTCGGCAGTTTTTTGAGCTTCGATGCCTGGGACGGTTATCCCCTCGCGCGGGAGCGCATCACCTCGCGGCTTCGCGCTCGCGAGGAGCGCAACACGGTGATCCTGACCGGGGACCTTCACGCGTCCGTGGTGTCGTGGGTTCCGGGAACGCCGCCCGGCCCGCCGTCGAGCTACGGGGACCCCGTCGCGAGCGAGTTCCTCGCCACGGGGATGAGCTCGGGGCAGCTCGATCCCGCCGCTCACGCAGTGCTCGAGATCGGGTACCGATCGCTTCCCAACATGGTGAACTACGAGGCGCTCTGGCACGGCTACGTCCGTCACGAGATCGGACGCGAGATCTGGCGCGCGGATTACCGTTCCGTCGAGACCGTCGCCGAGTCGACGTCGCCGGTGTTCACCTCCGCGAGTTTCGAGGTCGAGCGTGGGGATCTGGTGCCGCGAAGGCTCTAGGCCGGCACTCGTCGTCGACCCGGCTTCGTCGAGGTGGAGGCGCGATCAGCCGCCGCGGCGAGTCGCCTGCTCGTAGAGCCGATAGGGCGTCTCGTCCATGCCGAGCTTCTGGTAGGTCTCTCTCGCGCGGACGTTCTCGTTCTCGACGTAGAGCCGCAGGCCGTAGACGTCGGTCCGGGCGGCCGCGAGATCGCGGACGTGCTCGTGAAGTCGCCGGTAGTGGCCCCTTCGACGCTCCTCGGGCGCGACATAGACGTTCTGGATCCACCAGAACCAGCCATTTCGCCAATCACTCCATTCCGTCGTGAGCATCAGCGTGGCGACGATCCGTCCCGCATCCTCGACGACGAGAACGCGGCCCCGACCCGGATCGCCGAGGAGCGCGCGCATGCCTTCGCGGAGCGTCGCGAGGTCGAGATCGCGCCCCTCGGTCTCTTGCGCCATCGCGAGGTTGAACTCGACGAGGCGGTCGAGATCGCCGGGCTCGGCCGCGCGGACCTTCGGGAGTGCTGCATTCGCGTCGTCTTCGAGCACGGCGTTCGCCTCTTTCGATTCTCCGGGGTTCGGCCCCGGCGGTGCGCCAGAAGGAATCGCTTCGCCGCTAACGCGCGAGGAGTGTCGGAGGCCCCGTCGCGTAGCGCGAGAGCGCATCGTCGTCGAGCGTGACGCCGAGTCCAGGGCCGGTCGGGACGCGGACGCTCCACCCCGAGCAATCGAGCGCATCGGTCACGAGATCGTCCTCGAGCATCACGTGGCCGAAGAGCTCCATGGCATGGCCGAGGACGGTGGCTCGCGCGGCGCCGAGATGCACCTGCGCCGCGGAAGCGATCCCGAGCGGCTGGTTGTGCAGCACGGTTCCCATGCCTCGCCTCGCTGCATAGTCGATCGCGCGGAGCGCCTGCGTGAGGCCGCCTGGCCGCTCGGTATTCACCCCGAGGACACCGACCGCGCCGAGCTCGGTGAGCGCGACGAAATCCGTGAGGGTGAAGCAGCCCTCGTGCGCGAGGAGCGGCACCGTGACGGCGCGCTGGACCCGCGCCATGCCGAGCCAATCGTCGGCGCGGACGGGCTGTTCGGCGCAGTCGATTCCGAAGGGCGCGATCGTGGCGATCGCCGCCACGGCCTCGTCGGCCGTGTAAGCCTGGTTGAAATCGACGCGGAGGCGCACCGGGGCACCGAGCGCTTCGCGCAGGTGGGCGACGATCTCCCGGTCGGCTTCGGCGCCACGGCCGAGCTTGATGCGGAGGCTCCGCGCTCCGGCGCGATGGAACGCAACCGCGAGCTCGGTCATGGACCGCGTCTCCGAGAGCGGAACGAGCGCGGTGAGCGGGAGCGTCTCGGCCGCGCGGCCGCCCATGAAGTCGCAGGCGGGACGTCCCGAGAGCTTGCCCATGAGGTCGTAGCACGCCATGTCGAGGAGACCCTTCGCGACCTCGCTGCGCGCGACGTTCGCGTCCATCCTGGCGCGGAGCCTTTCGACGGCGAACGGGCTCTCGCCGAGCAGGATCCGGCCGAGGCCTCCGGCCACGGCGTCGATGATCTGCGCTGGCGAGACGCCCGTCTCGGGAAGCCAGACGAAGGCCTCGCCGACCCCCTCGACGCCGTTTCGCGCGACCAGGCGGACGATCACGAAGTCCCCACCGAGCCACTCCTCTTCGGCGGGGATCGCCATGCCGAGGCCGCCTTCGCCCCGGGCCATGGCCTCGCGAACGGCCTTGCGGAAGGGGACGTGGACGGGGATGAGCTCGATCCGCTCGATGCGTTCGGGATCCCTCATCGACACGGCCCGCCGCAGCTCACGATCCGCCTCCCCAGACGTTGAGCTTCTCGCCCGTCACGTAGGATGCGCGATCCGAGACCAACCAGCGGACGGCGTTCGCGACATCCTCGGGCTGACACACTCTCCCGAACGGCATCGTGGCGTCGAGCTTGCGGAGGTCGTCGATTCCGGCCGTCGCCTTCATGAGCCGCCGCCCCATTTCGGTCTCGACGAGGCCGGGCGCCACGACGTTCACGCGGATCCCGTCCTTCTTCACTTCCTTCGCGAGCGTGAACGCGAGCGCCTCCATGGCGCACTTGCCCATGTCGGAGGGCGCACCGAATGCGGAGTGATGGAGGGTTGCGACACTCGAGATCATCACGATGTCGCCGCGAGGGCGCGTTTTCATCGACGGGAGCACCAGCTGGCAAAGTCGATGCGGCGCGAGCGCGTGGATGCGGATCACGCGCTCGAGCTCCGCAGGATCGGTCGCCTCGACGCTCTGGCCGCGGCTCGCGATCCCGGCGTTGTTCACGAGGACGTCGACGAAGCCGAAATGAGCGACGACTTCTCGGACGAGGCGTTCGCAGTCGTCGCCGACCTCGACCGAAGCCGCGTAGGCTCGCGCGCGCCGCCCGAGCGCTTCGATCGCGGCGACGGTTTCCGCGGCGGAGCTCCCGTCGCGCCGGTAGCAGAGCGCGACGTCGGCGCCGTCCTCGGCGAGCGCGAGCGCAATGGCGCGGCCGATCCCGCGCCCTCCACCCGTGACCAAAGCAACGCGCTGCTCGAGCGACATGCCGTTCCTCCTCGGGGCGGCAGCATACTCCGCCCGGCCTCGCTCGGCGGCGGGCCGGGAGGGCGAGGCGCTTCACGCGTGCGCGCTCTCAGGTGGGAGAATCCGTGTGGTCGCCGCCGCCCGGCGGCGCCGAGCCTTCGGGAAGCGATCCGTTTCCGCCACCGCGTCCGCGCCGACCGCGGCCGCGACGCCGCCGGCGGCGTCGCGAGTTGCGCGGCTGTCCGTCGCCCCCGAGCGCTCCCGCCCCCTCGGGCGATGCGTCGGGCGCGAACGGGGCGCTCCGCTGCGGCGTCCAGTG
>CAJPFO010000171.1 GCA_905339255.1 Myxococcaceae bacterium | reverse complement strand
CCTCGCGCCGGAGATCGCCGTCCTCGTGCGCGTGGAGCGCGGCGAGATCGTCGACCAACGCCTCGTGCTGCAGCTCGCCGGCGAGCCGCACGGCGACTCCCGAGCGACGTCGCTCGCCGCTGCCGAGTGCCGAGCGGAGCTCGTCGGTCGCCGCGTCGCCGAGCGCGATCAGGATCCCGTAGAGCTGACCCCGGCGGTCGAGGTCCTGCTCGGCTTCGACCCGCCGAAGCAGCGCGGGAGCTGCGGCCGCTCCGAGCCGGAGCAGGATCTGCGCCGAGCGAAGGCCTGCACCGTCGCCGGGGGAGCACGAGCGGTCGATCAGATCGTCGAGCCGGCTTCCGCGGGCGAGCTCGCGCAGGCATTCGAGGGAGAGGGTCCGCAGCGACTCGCTGCGCTCGCGGTCCGCGGCATGCGCGGCGAGGACGAGGATCGCACGATAGCCCTCGTCGCGAAGCCCCTCGTCCGAGAGTGTCGCCGCGAGAACCGAGACTTCGCGAGCCAGGTCCCGGTAGCGTGCGTCTTCCGTGACGGCGTCGAGCTCGCGCAGCGAACGGACGAGCGCGTCGGCGCGGTCGTCGTCGTACAACGCGTCGAGCGGCGCCTGCTCGAGCTGCGCCGAGAGCGGCAGCGGCTCGGGCTTCTCGGAGGCGAGCGCACCGAGCGCGGCGGCCACCGCATCGCCGGCGTCGCCTTCCGCGCCTCCGTCGCAGGACTCGCCGGAGTCCGCGCCGGACGATCCGGGAAGGCCGGCCACACCGCACGTCCCCCCTGCCGCGTCCTCGCAGGTGGCACTCGAGTCTGCACCCCGCGGCTGCCCCGCCTGCGCGATCGCGGCGGCATAGTCCATCTCGTTCACCGTGATTCCGGGACACGGTTCGGTGTAGAGCGTCGTGACGAACCCTCCGCTCCGATCGGTCGCGTCGCGATCGGCGGCGAGCGTGGCGACGAAGCGCTCGAGTGCCGCTTGGGTGAGCGTGGGATCGAAGCGGAGCTGTCGCACGGCGCGGCGGACGAGATCCTGCGCGAGATCGTCGACGCGGCCACGGCCGACGGGTTCGCCGCCGAGGCGGAAACTTCCCTGGCGGATCTCGATCGCGAGCGGCCCGGAGCGCTCGAGGTCGGCCTCGAAGGCGCGGAAGCCGCGCTCATGGAGATCGCGGAGCTGCGGATGACCCTCGGGGTAGAACTGCCGGCCCTTCACCAGCCGGCCGAGCTCGACGAGCAGCGCCGTTGCGTCGGCCGGGTTCCGGCCGCCTTGCGCAGCTTCCGGCGCTGCGACGGGCGGCATTCGGGGCTCGGAGCTTCCCATTCGGTCGTCCTCGGCCCCCTCGGCCTCGAGACGGGGAGGGGGAAAGCTTCTTCTCGGAACTATCGACCGGCTCGAAGGGGCGCTTGAAGGCGTGCGCCCCCCGACCGTTCCGACCGGTACGCTGCCCGTGCGCTGCCGGATCCGGGCTTCGTTGACTCGGGATCGGGCCGGGGGCTACGCTCGCCTCGGTGTCCGGCGCCCCCCGCCGAGGCATCCGCCCCCTCCGCGTCCCGAGCGGCTCACCATCGAAACGCGAGAAACTCCCCCCGCGACGAGCGATTCGTTCGCTTGCTGGGTCGCCATGGCCGGCGGCGTCGGCCTGTTCCCGGTCGCCCCCGGAACGGCCGGAGCCGTCGCTGGCGTCGGGCTCTTCGTACTCCTCGGCGATCTCCCGGCGCCGCTGTACCTGCTCACGCTCGTCGCGTTCATCGCGCTCGCGGTCTGGGCCTCCGAGCGGGCGGGCCGGGCCTTCGGTGGCGACGGCGACGATTCGCGGATCGTGATCGACGAGGTCGTCGGCCAGCTCGCGGCGCTGGCCCCGCTGGCTCCGGGGCGGGCGACCCCGGCACTGGTCGTGACCGGATTCGTCGCGTTCCGGGTGTTGGATGTGTGGAAGCCCGGTCCGATCGGCCGGGCGGAACGGAGCCTCGCTGGCGGGCTCGGGGTGGTGATGGACGACGTGCTGGCGGGGGTTCTGGCGGGAGTGCTCGTGGGCGTGCTCGTGCTCGCGGGATTCGGGGCGGGGGCTTCGTGAAGGGCGAGGTGCTCACCATCGGCGACGAGCTGCTGCGCGGCGAGATCATCGATTCGAACAAATCGTTTCTCTCCGAGCGCCTGCTCCGTCTCGACATCGAGACGCATTTCCACGGCTCGGTGCGCGACGATCCTGCCGACATGACCGACGCCTTCCGGCGTGCCGTTTCGCGCGCCGACGTCGTGCTCGTCTCGGGGGGCCTCGGTCCGACGCGCGACGACCTCACGATCGAAGTCCTCGCGCGCACGTTCGGCCGCAAGCTCGTCCGCCACGAGCCCTCGCTCGCTGCGATCCGCGCCTTTTTCGCGAGCGTCGGGCGCGAGATGGCGCCCGTGAACGCGAAGCAGGCCGATCTTCCCGAAGGAGCCGAGGCGCTGGCGAACCCGCTCGGCACGGCACCGGGCTGTCTGCTCGAGGTCGACGGGCGGCAGATCTTCTGTCTTCCCGGCGTGCCCCGCGAGCTCCACCGGATGATGGACGAGGAGGTCCTGCCGAGGATCGCGGCACGGCATCCGGGCCGCGCCGTGGTCCGTGCGAGGCTGCTCCGCACGTTCGGGATGGGAGAGTCGAACCTCGAGGAGGCGCTCGCCGACGTCGCGAAAGAGGGCGAGGTCGTGCTCGGCTTCCGCACGGCTTTCCCGGACAACCTGCTGCGGCCGCTCACCCGAGCGGCTTCGGCCGAAGAGGCCGACGCGAGACTCGATGCCGTTTGCACTGCGATCCGCTCGCGGCTCGGTGCGCTCGTTTACGCCGAGGGCGACGAGCCGATGGAGGCCGTCGTCGGCGAGCTCCTTCGCGAACAGCGCCGCACGCTCGCGGTCGCGGAGTCGTGCACCGGAGGGTCGATCGCCGAGCGCGTGACGTCCGTGGCGGGCGCCTCGAAGTATTTCCTCGGTGGCGTCGTGGCGTACTCGAACGAAGCCAAGAGAAAGCTCCTCGACGTGCCGGCGGAGCTGCTCGACCGACACGGGGCCGTGTCGGAGGAGGTCGCACTCGCGATGGCCGACGGGGTCCGTGCCCGCTTCGGTTCGGACCTGGCCGTCGCCACCACGGGCATTTCGGGTCCGGGGGGCGGAGCGGCGGACAAGCCCGTTGGTACGGTCTGCGTGGCGCTCGCTGCTGCCGGCGAACGCCATGCGGAGCGCTTCGTCTTCCCGCTCGATCGCGCGCGGCATCGAAGCCTGACCACCCAGCTCGCGCTCGACTGGGTGCGGAGAACCCTGCTCCGTCAGCCGCTCGTGGCGCCGACGATTCTGCGGAGGCGCTCCTAGTGTGGGGGGTCGGCTGCGAACCTTCTTCGCGCTCGAGATCGGAGGGCCGGCGCTCGCCGAGGCTGCTCGCAGCCTCGAAGCGCTTCGCCACACGCCGGCAGGGAATGCGCTGCGCTTCGTCCGGCCGGAGGGCCTCCACGTGACGCTTCGCTTCGTGGGCGCGATCGATCGGGAGGCCGTGGCTCCGCTCGCCGCAGCAGTCGGCCTCGAGGTCTCGGCGTGGTCCCCCTTCCCGCTCCAGCTCGGTGCGCTCGGGCTCTTCCCGTCGGCGCGGCGGCCTCGCGTGGTCTCGCTCGGCATCGAGCCCGAAGCGCCGCTCGCAGGCCTCGCCGCTGCCGTCGAGCGTGGCGTCGTCGCGGCGGGCTTCGCCCCCGAGTCGCGTTCATTCCGCCCGCACCTCACGCTCGCGCGGGTCCGCGAGGGGTGCCGGATCGACCCCGCGGTGCTCGCCACGAAGATCGAGCCCTTGCGCTTCGCGGCGCGCGGGGTCGTCCTCTTCGCGAGTCGCCCGGACGAGGGAGGCTCCGTCTACACCGCGCTCGAGCGTCTCGAACTCCGCGGTCCCGTTTCCCAAACCACCTGATTCCGCAAGGAGAAAGCGACATGGCCAGCCAGAACCAGAGCCCCGATCGAGCAGCCGCCCGCGACGCCCAGAAGCGAAAGGCGATCGATCTTGCCGTCTCGACCATCGAGAAGCAGTTCGGCAAGGGTGCGATCCTCAGCATGGACGACAAGTCGATCGACAAGGAGATCGGGATCATCCCGAGCGGATCGGTGAGCATCGATCTCGCGCTCGGCCTCGGAGGCTACCCGCGCGGCCGCGTGGTCGAGATCTTCGGCCCGGAATCGAGCGGCAAGACGACGCTCGCCCTGCATGCCGTGGCCGAAGTGCAGAAGCTCGGCGGGGTGGCCGCCTTCATCGACGCCGAGCACGCCCTCGACGTGAACTACGCTCGACGACTCGGCGTGAAGGTCGACGACCTGCTCGTCTCCCAGCCTGATACGGGAGAGCAGGCGCTCGAGATCACCGACGTCCTGCTTCGCTCGGGTGCGATCGACCTCGTCGTGGTCGATTCGGTCGCCGCCCTGGTTCCGAAGGCCGAGATCGAGGGCGAGATGGGCGACCAGCTCCCGGGGCTCCAGGCGCGGCTCATGAGCCAGGCCCTCCGCAAGCTCACGGGGACGGTCTCCAAGTCGAACGCCACCGTGATCTTCATCAACCAGATCCGCATGAAGATCGGCGTCATGTTCGGAAACCCCGAGACGACCACCGGCGGCAACGCGCTCAAGTTCTACTCGTCCGTCCGCCTCGACGTCCGTCGCATTGCCGCGATCAAGGACGCCGAGGAGGTGGTCGGGAACCGGACCCGGGTGAAGGTCGTCAAGAACAAGTGCGCGCCGCCTTTCCGGCAGGCCGAGTTCGACATCCTCTACAACGAGGGCATCTCGACCGAGGGGGATCTCCTCGACCTCGGCGTCGAGGCCGGCCTCGTCGAGAAGAGCGGCTCGTGGTACAGCTACGACGGCGAGCGGATCGGTCAGGGACGCGAGCAGGCGAGGAAGTTCCTGAAGGAGAACCGCGACGCGCTCGGAAGGCTCGCCGACGCCGTTTACGCCGCGAAGGGGGTGAAGCGGGCGGCGCCGGCGGTCGCTCCCGAGACCGCTGCGGGAGAGTGACGCCACCCGGCGTCACCGCCGCCACTTCCATGACGCGATGCGCTACCGCGCGTCGCGTTCTTTTTTTGATCGCTTCCCGATCGTTCGTGGGAGACTCCCGGCGAGAAGCTGCCGCAACCGCGGCAACGACCAGAGGGGGGAACCATGAAGCTCTGCACGATCGCGAGGGGCGCCGTGCGCTGGCTGCCCGTCGCGGCCATCGTGGCGGCGTCCGCCACCGCTTCGGCCAGCACCATCAACCAGAACACGTCCTGGACCATCGATCGCTCGGGGACCACCACGAAATACCGCGTCGTCGCCTACGGTGATTCGATCTTCGCGGGCTATCGCGGATCGATCTTCAACGTCGCCCGCCGCGCCGCGCCCTGGGTGGACGGCGAGTACGCGTCCCAGACCTGGAACGCCGACATCGAGGTCGTGCGGCGGACGAAGTCCGGCGCGAAGGCCGACGACATCTACAACAACAAGATCGTGAAAGAGCGATCCTACATGCAGAGCTCGAATGCGCGAATCGTCGCGTTCGAGATGTGCGGAAACGACTTCTTGCAGGCGCGAAGCTCGTTCGCCGGACAGAGCGGCACCTGCAACTACTCGGTGATCGATAGCGCGCTCTCCGCATGCACGACGTACCAGGAGCTCGCGATGCAGGCGATCAACCAGTACGCGACGGCGGCGAGAGTGAAGCTCGTCTCGAACATCTACTACCCCGGCTACAACTCGGACAACGCGCTGTCGGGATGCAACGACCCGCAGACCGGGCAGAAGATCAACAAGCGCGACAAGTTCCTCCCCTACCTCGCGAAGAGCAACTGGCGCGCGTGCAACTTCGCGCAGCAGTACGGCTTCGCCTGCGTCGACAGCTTCGCGCAGTACATGGGGGCCGACTACGATTCGAACGGCGACGGGCAGGTCGACTCCGACGCACTCCGCTGGCAATCGGGTGAGACCGAGGCGGCGTACGTCCAGCGGATCACCGTGACGCTCAAGTCGACGCTTCGTGACTCGAACACGCATTTCGTGAACGCGAGCACCAGCTACGACTACCTTCAGTCCGACGACACGCATCCGACCTACTACGGCTCGTCGACGATCGGGATCAACCTCTTCACGGGGTCGGGTTCCGGATCGGGTGCGCCGAACTTCAGCGGCTCGCAGATCAGCGGCGGAAAGAACCCCGAGTGGAACAAGTCGGGGCACGAGCGGATGGGCTGGGGGCTCTCGACGTACACGCCCGCGACGCCCTGATCAGGCGAGGAAGACGACGGCCAGGAACGCCGGCACGCCGGCGTAGTAGGCCAGAAGGACGGCCGTCTCGGTGAGATGTCGCACCGCCGCCGCGCGCGGCGGTGCGACGGATGCCGCCGCGAAGCAGGCGACCTCTGCGAGAGCGCGAAGAACGCTCGCGTAGAGGAGCAGTGCGATCGCGACGCTCGCGATTTCGGTCGCGAGGCTCGAGAGCCAGAACGACCAGCCGGCAAGCCGCGCTTGCCCGAAGCTCCCGCCCCAGGTGATGTGCTGGTGCGCGCGGAAGAGGATCGCGGCCGGAAGCAGCGGAAAGAGGCCGAACTTGGCGAGTGCCCCACCGAGCCAGCGCGCGGCGTGGGCGCGCCGGACGGCGGCGTGCACGACGGCAGGGCTCGTCGCGGCCCGCCTCGCACCTCGCACGTCGGCGCGTGCGAGAACGCCGAGAAGCGAAACGAGATCGGCGCTCGCGATCCGGATGCGATCGCTCTGCGGCCCGAGGCCGAGCGTGAGGCCCGGCCGCGGAAGCGGAAGGCGCCAGGCCTCGACCGAAGCGATCGACGAGAACGGGATCTCGCGGATCCCGCCCCCCGTTTCGACGACGAGCGAGCGCGCCGAAGCCTCGAGAGAGACTCTTCCGGCGCGGACGAGCAACGCTGCGGCGATTCCCGGGAGGAGCGAGAGCGCTGCGATCGCCTGCACGAGGAGCGCGAGCGGAGCCGCGCCGCCGAGAACCGTCACGCTCGCGACCGCGAGCGCGGGGAGGCTTCCGCGCGAGATCGCGACGAGCAGCCCCGAGATCGCCCGCATCGCCGGCGAGAGGACGGAAAGCGGCGGGCCTCCCGCGGGATCGCGAGCGCGATCGTCCATGCACCTCCCATCCCATTGCACCGCCGCCCGAGCGACGCGTATGCTCGACGCGACGGAGGATAGATGCCGTCCGAGCCCGAGCGCCCGCGCCCCGTTCGGCCGCCGTCCCGGCGCGAAGGGTCGCGACCCGACGCCGCTCACGGGCGAGGGCTCCTCGTCGCGGCTGCGGCTGCGACGGTCCTGCTCGCGCTCGGGCTCCTCGTACGCCTCGCCGTCGATGGCCACGCCGAGGAGCCTCCGGCGAGGGTCTTCGTTTCGGAGCCGGCCCCGCCTGCTTCGTCCCCGCGCGAGCTCACGGCGCGACCCGTCGATCGCGCCTCGCATGCAGCGGACGAAACCGGGAGGGCGCCGTCGGCTTCGGGCGCGGAGCCTCCCGAGGGCGAAGACGCCCCCTTCTCGTTCGGCACTCCTGGCGAGAGGTCGGGGATCCAGCTCTTTCCGCCACCGGGAACGATGCCGCTTCGAGGCGGCATCGTCGTTCCCGAGGATTTCGAGCTTCCGCCGGGCTACGTGCGGCACTACCAGAACACCGACGACGGGGAGCGGCTGCCGGCGATCCTCATGTTCTCGCCGGACTACGAGTGGGTCGACGAGACCGGAGCGGTGATCGCGCTTCCCGACGACGGGATCGTTCCTCCCGAGATGGCGCCTCCCGGGCTTGCGATCCAGATGCTCGTGGTGCCGGAAGCGGGCACCGGGGCGGAAGCGAAGCCCTGATCGGCGCACGCGCACGAAGGTTCGTTCCGGATCTCGCCCTGCTCGCCGCGAGCGCAGCCGCCTGTGGCTTCTGCGCGCGAATGGAGTCGCCCGGCGAGATCGTCGTCTTCGTGGCGATGGCGCCGGCCCTGCTCGCCTTCGACCGCAGTCCTGGCTTCGTTTCGGCGCTCGCCGCAGGGCTCGTCTTCGCCGAGCTCTTCGCGTTTTCGGTCTTCTCGTGGTTCGCCGTCGCGATGGCCACCTACGCGAGCCTCCCGGTTTGGACCGGCTACGCGGCGCTCTTCGTGCTCGCCCCCATCCTCGAGCCGCAGCTCGTGGTCGCTTCGCTCGCTCGCCGAGCGCTCGTGTCCCGGGGAGCGAGGCCGCTGCGAGTCGCCGTTTCGAGCGCGCTTCTCTACGTCGGCGTCGAATGGCTCGCACCGAAGCTCTTCGGCGATTCGCTCGGTCTCGCCCTCCATCCGTCGCCCTTGCTGCGGCAGGGCGCGGACATCGCGGGAGTCGCGGGGCTCACGATCGTCGTCTGGCTCGTGAACGAGGCCCTCGCGGTTTCACTCCGTCGCGTGCTCGCACGTCGCGGGACGTCGGCCGGGCGGAGCATGCAGCTCTCGGATCGCCGCTCCGGATCGTTGCGGTGGAAGAGCGCAGGCGAGGTGGCGCCGCCGCTCGCAGCGGCCGGGCTTCTCGTCGCGCTCCTCGCCGGCTACGGATTCCTTCGCCTCGCCTCGCTCCGTGAGGCGGGCGAGGGCGCTCCCCGGATCCGCGTGGCGCTCGTGCAGGGTGACCTCTCTCGCTACGGACAGCTCGCAGCGAGCTTCGGCACCTACGAAGCGACTCGAGGAATCCTCGACGTCTACTTCACGCTCACGGCCGATCTGCTCGCGAGCGAGCCGGTCGACCTCGTCGTCTGGCCCGAGACCGTGTACCCGACCACCTTTGGCTCTCCCAAGAGTGAGGCGGGCGCCGAGTTCGATCGCGAGCTCGCGCGTTTCGTCTCGGCGAGCGGGGTCCCCCTGATCTTCGGTGCGTACGACGGCGAGCTTGGACGCGAGTACAACGCGGCCTTCGTGCTCGAGCCCGAAGGCTCCTCGCGAGCGGCGTTCGACGTCTACCGCAAGGCGGCGCTCTTTCCGATGACCGAGCGCGTGCCCCGCTGGCTCGATCGACCGGGCGTTCGCCGCGTCCTGCCCTGGCTCGGCAGCTGGTCGCCGGGAACGGGAGCGGCGACGTTCGCGGTCGATCTTCGAGATGGCCGGCGCATCGAAGTGGCGCCCCTCGTCTGTTACGACGCGGTCGACCCCGACCTCGCGCGGCGTGCCGTTCGCGACGGAGCCGAGCTCTTCTTGACGCTCTCGAACGATTCCTGGTTCGCCGAAGGGGGAGGGCCGCAGCTCCACCTCGTCGTCTCGGCGTTTCGGAGCATCGAGACGAGGCGGCCGCAGGCCCGCGCGACGAACACCGGGATCTCGGCTGGGATCTCCGCGACGGGAGAGATCGCCCCCGTCGTTCCCGTCCATGCGCGCGAGGCGCGGGTCGCGAGCCTTGCGCTCGCGAGCGGCGAGACCCCGTACGTGCGCTTCGGCCACCGGCTCGGGCCGCTCGCGCTCGCCATGGGGCTCCTGGTCCTGCTCGGATCCTTGCGAGGCTTCCCGCGCGCGGCGCGCCGGGGCGCCTCGGGCCTTCCGGGTCGGGGCATCCGGCGGCCCCCGACCCGATGCGCGTCTCGCCAGCGCCTCGTAGAGTCCGCAGAGGAGGAGATCCGATGAGCGAGCCTTCCGACCGCGAGCCGCTTCCTTCCGTCGTGACCGTCGCGAACGTGGTCTACGCGCTCCACGCCTTCGCGATCGTGGTCGGCATCGCCGGCACGGCGACGGTCGTCGGGAGTTTCGTCGGGAGCATCCCGTCGATCTTCGCCGTGATCCTCAATTACTTGAAACGCGGCGATGCGCGCGGGACCTGGGCGGAGTCGCACTACCGCTGGCAGATCCGCACCTTCTGGTTCGCGATCTTCTGGGTGATCCTCGCGGCGATCCTCTTCTTCACGCTCGTCGGGATCCCGCTCTCTTTCGCGATCCTCCTCGCCGTCACGGTCTGGCTCGTCTACCGGATCGGTCGGGGCTGGCTGCGGCTTCGAGACCGCCGACCCATGTACGTGTAGGGTCCGGGCGCGCAGATCTCCGGCCGACGCCGGGTTCGAAGCCTCGCTCAGTGCTCGTCGCGGGGGCCGTGGTGGCGCAGCCACTCGACGGTGTCGCGGAGCGTTTCGCGGGGGTCGCGCGGCTTCCAGTCGAGATCCGCGGCCGAGTAGAGCGAGCGGATTCCCCACCAATGCGCGGCCATCTCGATCACGACCGGGTCCGGGACGACGTGGAAGCGCTCGAGCGCGCGCGCGACGATCCACGCGATGCGATAGGGCAGAACGATCCGCGTCACCGGCACCCCGGAGACCTCCGAGAGCATGCCGAAGAACTCGGTCACTTCGCATTCGGCGCCGTCGAGGTGATAGACGGGCCTCGGGTCCGGGTGGTCGACGGCGCGAAGCAGCGCTCTTGCGGCGTCTCGGACGTCGGTGAACGCCATGCCTCCCCGGATCAGGAACGGCATCTTCCCGTTCAGGAACTTCCAGACGTTGCGGGTCGATCGCAGCCGATGATCCCCCGGCCCGAGCAGGATCGGAGGGCGCACGAAGACGAGATCGACGCCGAGCTCGGTGGCGAGTTCGCGGGCGCGCCGCTCCATCTCGATCTTCGCCGCGTAGTAGGGCCAGCCCCCGACGACGTCGCTCGCGAACGGGGCGTTCTCGTCGGCTTGCGGACCCCGCTCGCGCGTGCATCCGACGGTGCCCGACGTCGACGCGACGACGAGCCGGGAGCGCGTCCTCGCGGCGAGCCGAACGAGCTCGAGGGTGCCCTCGACGATCACCGTTCGCATCGAAGCCGGCGCGCGACGCGAGTGCTCGACCGGTGCCGCGAGGTGGAGGATCGCAGAGATCGGACCGAGCTCGCGCTCGCGGCGCGAGACGTCCTCGAGCGAGCCTTCGACGAGGCGGACCCCGTCGAGAGGGCCGGTCCAGTCGAGCTTCTCCCACTCGCTCGCGTGTCGGACCAGCGCCACCACCCCTCGCCGCGTGCCGGCCGAGGCCGTCGCCTCGAGGACGTGCCGGCCGACGAAGCCGGTCGCGCCCGTGAGCAGGAGCTCGGGGGCGTCGGCTCGCGTCACGAGTGCGGCTCGTCGGTCGAGAAGAGCTGGTTGGCCGCTCCGAAGACGTTGGTCGGATCGACGGCGCGCTTCATGTCCCTCGCGAAAGCGAGAACTCCCGGCGACGCGACTCGTGGCAAGAAGCGCTGGCGGAGCTTTCCGATTCCGTGGTGGTGCGAGAGAGAACCTCCCGATCGCAAGATCTCGTCGCGCGCAGCGAGCTCGATCTCCGCGAACGTCCCCGCCGGGTCGGCGAGCCCCTTGGCGTAGAAGGCGAGGTAGAAGTAGACACAGACGCCGGTCGGGTAGAGCTGCGTCACCCGGCAGGTGATGTACGGTGTTCCGGGCACCCCACGCTTGGCGCTCTCTTCGAGGATGCGTCGCTTCACGTTCTCGCAGAGCGGGAGCGCCTGGCTCCAGGGGACCGACGTCTCGAACGACTCGGCGACGCAGTGGTGGCGCATGATCCAGTCGCGGATGTAGGCGATTCCGAAGGTGAGCTGGTAGCCGCGCTTGCCGTTCGACGAGCCCCCGGCGAGACCGCCATGGCGCTTTGCGAGCGCGTAGGTCCGGCGCTGCTGGGCTTCGACCTCCTGCTTCGATCCCTCGAAGACGAGCGTGCACGCCGTCATCTTCTCGACGTCGAAGCCCTTCCACTTCGTCACGACGAGCTTCTGGAGGCGACCCTCGATCGCCTTCCAGCCCGTGGCGCGAGGCTTGAGCATCTGCGAGAGCTGGAACTGGAGGTTGTCGACGAGCCGGACGCTCGCCGGCACGTTGCCCTCCTGCTCGAGGTCGTAGAGGAAGCGAACGCCCGTCTCGAAGTCGGGGAAGACGATCGATCCGTAGACCTCCGCCTCGGGAAGCGGGAAGATCTTGACGATCGCGCTCGTCACGATGCCGAGGCAGCCTTCCGAGCCGAAGACGAAGCGACGGACGTCGGAGCTTCCGACCGACTCCCGGGGAACCACCGGGCTTCGTTCGAGGCGCCCCCGCGCCGTGACGACGGAGACGTCGAGGACGAGGTCCTCGATGTTCCCGTACCGGTTCTTCTTCATTCCGCTGCAATGCGTGGCGACCCAGCCGCCGAGGGTCGAGAACTCGACGCTGTCGGGATCGTGCCCCATCGTGAAGCCGTGGCTGGCGAGCGTCTGCGTGATGTGACGGCCGACGGCTCCCGCCTGGATGCACGCCAACCGGTTCACCGGGTCGATCCAGAGCACGCGATTCATCCGCGCCATGTCGACCGACACGATCATGCGTCGCTCGCCGGCCGGGCAGACGAGGGCCTCGGTCACGTTGGTGCCGCCCCCGTAGGGGACGAGCACGACGTCGTGGCGGAGGGCGGCCTGCACGAGTGATTCGACCTGCGCGTCGTCGGCCGGCCAGACGACGAGGTCGGGGACCCGCGGGATCGACGCGAACTTGATCGCCCACATCTCCTCGAGCGTGTGGCCGTGACCGTGACGCAGGCGGATCTCGGCGTCCTCGCTGCGCTGGTCGGTGGTGAGGATCTTCGAGACGTCCTCGAGAAACGCCGTGTTGCGGACGGGATCCGGGATCACCGGCGGGTAGTGCGGAAGGTTCAGGTTCGACGGGGCGAAATCGGGGTGGATCGTTCGCTTCGCCCAAGGAAGGAGGTCGGGAAGCTCCTGCCCGGAAAGCTCGTAGCGCGATCCCGTCAGCACCACGACACCGTCGGGGCGCGCCTCGAAGCGCGTATCGCGGAACCCCCAGACGTCGAGCGACTCGGCCTCCGAGGGGTCGACGAGCGGCGGCTTCGGCTCGATCCGCTCGGCGCTGGCATGGGGGTCGAACTTCGAGCGCATGGCGAACCCTCCCGGAGTCACGACGGCTCCGGAGGGAAGCTATCAAAATCCCGCTCAGTCGACGTCTTCGATCGGCGGCGCGGCGCGGAAGTCCGGCGCCTCGCGCGAAGGCTCGAGGTCGATCTCGATCCGCTCCTCGGGCTGGCCCTCGAGGACGAGGACCGTATCGAAGGGGGCGTGTCCCGGCGCTTCGATGCGGATGTGGAAGGCGTTGTCGCTGAAGCCGACGTCCTCGCGGCGCAGCTCGGACGAAACCGGGAACAGGCTCGAAGGGAGGTAGACTCCGCCGGTCAGGATCGTGAGCGCGCTGGCGAGCTTCGGATCCGACATCCAGAGCGTCACGTCGCGGCTCTTCTCGCGCGTCACCTTTCCGTACTGGAGCGGGAACTCGAGCGGCGTCGGCCCGCGGTCCTCGCCATCGATGAACACCGTGGCCGGAGGATTGCTTCTCGCGACGAGCACCGTCATGGTGTCGTGGGGCAGCGTGGCGCGCGTCTTCCACGCGGTCGAGATGCAGCCCGTCGCGGCGGCCGACGTGACGAGAAGTCCCGCGAGCACGGCGGCTCGCAGGCCGAACCGCTGCTTGCTCGTTCGAGGTTTCATGGTCGCTCCCTCCGCGCACAGTGTCGTCCGCCACGAGGCGCTCCGCATCCTCGGCGCCGTTCTCGCGGCCTCGCGAAGCGCTATCGGCCGTCTGCTCGGTCGCCCGGAGCCTCCGGGAAACCCCCCTGGGATCGCGACGGGGGCCGGCCGATGGGACGGGGGGACCGAGCGCAGCGACGACGGTGGCGATGCGTTGGCGCTCGGGCGTCGGTGCGGATCTCGGGTCGGTTTCCTAGTCTCTCGGCCTCGCGACCGCCGTGCCGCGAGCGTCGAGCGGGGATCGCCCGCGGGAGGAAAGCATGTCGGAGCTCAAGCGAATCCAGGAGATCCTCGGCGCCGAGGCGCCCGGGCTTCTCGACCACAAGTGCCAGACGATCGACCGGTCGATGCTCCAGCTCCCGGGGCCCGACTTCGTCGACCGCGTCTTCGTGCCGAGCGATCGCAAGCCCGGCGTCCTCACCCAGCTCCAGCGCATGTACACGACGGGTCGGCTCGCCGGCACCGGCTACCTCTCGATCCTTCCGGTCGACCAGGGAATCGAGCATTCGGCGGCGGCCTCGTTCGCGCCGAACCCCGTGATGTTCGACCCCGAAGGCATCCTGACCCTCGCAATCGAGGGTGGCTGCAACGCGGTCGCGAGCACCTACGGCGTGCTCGGGATGCTCGCGAGGAAGTACGCGCATCGGATTCCCTTCATCGTCAAGGTGAACCACAGCGAGCTCTTCTCCTACCCGAACACCTTCGACCAGGTGCCGTTCGGAAACATCCGCCAGTGTTTCGAGATGGGAGCGGCCGGCGTCGGTGCAACCGTCTACTGGGGCTCCGAGGAGTCGCGCCGCCAGCTCCAGGAGATCTCCGAGATGTTCTCCGAGGCGCACGAGCTCGGCATGTTCACGGTGCTCTGGTGCTACGTGAGGAACAACGCGTTCAAGACCAAGACGGCGGATCACGCCGTCTCGGCGGATTTCACCGGGCAGGCCAACCATCTCGGCGTGACGATCCAGGCCGACATCATCAAGCAGAAGCTTCCCGAGTCGAACGGGGGCTACAACGATCCCGAGCTCAAGGGCTTCGGCAAGACGAGCAAGCTCGTCTACTCGAAGCTCACGACCGATCATCCGATCGATCTCACGCGCTACCAGGTCGCCAACTGCTACATGGGGCGGGCGGGTCTGATCAACTCGGGCGGCGCCTCGGGCGAGCACGACCTGCTCGATGCCGTGAAGACGGCCGTCATCAACAAGCGCGCGGGCGGGATGGGCCTCATCTCGGGGCGCAAGGCGTTCCAGAAGCCGATCAAGGACGGCGTCGCGCTGCTCCACGCGATCCAGGACGTCTACGCCTGCCGGGAGATCACGGTCGCCTGATCGAGGCCACGGGGCGCCTCGGGCTCCCGCGTCGCTTCGGCTGACACCTCGGGCCCGATCGGGCCACCTCCTCGGGAGGGGGCCCTTTCCGGGTCCGCCGTCGCCGGAGCTCGTGAATGCTCGGTTTCCGTTCGGTCCGCCGCGCGCCGCGCGCGCGACTTCTCGCGGCCGCGGCCGCACTCGCGATCGTTCTCGCCGAGGGGGCGCTCGCCGCCCCGCAGAACGTGATCTTGATGATCGGCGACGGGATGGGCTTCGGGCACGTCGAAGCGGCCCGGCTCTACGCCGGTTCCCCGTTCGCCTTCGAGGGCGCACCGCACCAGGCGCAGATGACGACCGATTCCTACACGTCGCAGCAGATCGGCGGGCCGACCGACTCGGCGGCGGCCGCGACCGCGATGTCGACGGGCCGCAAGGTCCACAACACGGTCGTGAGCGTCGCCGTCCCCGGCGACGTTTCGGAACTCGAGACACTCGGCGAGACGATGAAGGCGCGCGGGAAGTCCGTCGGGCTCGTCACGACCTCGTACCTGACCGATGCGACCCCTGCCGCGATGGCCGCCCATGCGCTGATCCGCATCCAGACCGAAGCGATCGCCGACGACTACCTGAACGACACCCGAGTCGACGTGCTGCTCGGCGGCGGAGCAAACGGCCTCATGGCCGGGGCGGGCCTCGCTGCGGGCTACACCGTCGTCTCCGATCGCGCCGGGCTCGAGGCGCTCGGCACCAGTGCCCCCGGCCCCGTGCTCGGGCTCTTCGGCGACTCGTCGGAAGGGATGCCCTTCGAGTGGGACCACGCACGGGGAACCGATCCCGGCTACGACACGCTTCCCTTCCTGCACGAGATGACGTCGTCGGCGCTCTCCTTCCTCGACGACGATCCCGACGGGTTCTTCCTCATGATCGAGCAGGAAGGGACCGACCGCGCCGGACACCAGAGCGGATCGGGGATCGACCGGATCGGACGAGATGTCTTCGCCGTTCTCGAGTTCGATCGTGCGGTCGAAGCCGTGCTCGCATGGATGGCGGGCCGTGACGACACGCTGCTTCTCGTGACGGCCGATCACGAGACCGGCGGCCTCGAGGTGCTCGGCGACAACGGCGTGGGCTTCCTTCCGACGGTCTCGTGGTCGACGAGCGACCACACCCGAACGAACGTTCCGGTCTATGCCTTCGGACCTTCTGCCGAACTCGTTTCGGGCGTGATCGACAACACCGACATCCGGAGCATCGCGATCGTTCCCGAGCCCGGAACGATCTTGCTCGTCGCGGTCGGGCTCGCAGGCCTTGCCGCCCGGGGTCGAGGGCGTCCCCGCATCTCTGGCGGAACCGAACCGTCTCGGCCGAGGGCGCCATAGCCGGGCGTCCGGGGAGCCGGTGGTTCTCGCGAGCGGACCGTCGCGGAGCACGTACGGCGAAGGCTGCGGACCCGCAATCGATCTCGCACACACTCGCGTCCGGGCGCACGAGTGATTCTCGCACCGACGAGGCCATGAGAGGCCCCGCGCAAGCGAACGCGATGATCTTACGACTCGCCTCGGCTCCGGACCGAAGCGCGTCGCAGCGCGCTTCGGTCCAGAGAATTCATTTGACTTCGACTGGCCGCGAGACCAGCATCGCGCGCGACTCGTTCGTGTCTCCTCGCTCCGTCGAAGAGCGAATCGATGCGCGAGGCCCGGGGCCGGTGGGAGGAGTCGGATGGCGGCATCACGCGCGCTCGCGAAACTCGTCTGGCTCGCGTTCGCAGGCGGTAGCCTCGGCTGCAACCCTGTCTCGCTCGGCCCGGTGATCTTCCCGAGCGAGGCGCGTCTCGGCGCTCCGGCGTGCAGTCCGTGCAAGGGCGCCACGGTGGCGCTCGCCGTCGACGCGAACTACGCGCCGTTGTCGGACGATCAGGAGGATCACGGCGCGTGGAGCGAGAGCGTCGCCGGTACGGTGGCGTCGAACGTGACTCTTCAGCTCGAAGATCCCGGCGGCGCATGGACCGTTCCCCTCGCCGTTCGAGGTGTCTTCAGCAGCCGCACGAACTCGGGAAGTCAGGTGGCTGCGGGCTTTCCAGGGGCGGAGCTCTCTGTAGCCGTCTTCGATCTTCCCAACGAAACCCAGATCCCGGTCGCTCTCACGTATCCGGCGGCGGTGCGTGTTCGCGCGTCGATCTCGGGGAGCCCCGTCTTGCCGCGGGTCGCAACGCTCACGCTGCTCGGCGCGGGCGCGAGCCCGGCCACCTTGTGGCCGGAACCCGGCTCCGATCTCGTATCACGCCCGGCTGTTCGCCTTCGACCGCTCAAGGGTGAGGGTGGGTTCGCCGCAGGTGCGGCCGCTCCGCGGATCGGTGGCCTCGAGTTCGAGATCGAGTACCCCCCCACGCTCGGAAGCCCCTCCGCTTTTCCGGCCACCGAGGCCGCGTTCGCGACCGCGCTGGTCGGTCCTGGGAGCGTGAGTGGGCGCGCACGCGTCGTCATCGTCGACCCGAAGGGGTTCCAGCTCGACGATCCAGGCAACGCGGACCGCGCAGGGGAGGGCCCGTTGGTGGACATCGTATTCGGGACGAAGACGGGCGCCTTCGCGAGCAGCCAGTTCAAGATCTGGAATCTCTTCGTGACCGACGTCAATGGGAACGTCGTACTCGACCGGCGCTCCCCGCCGCTCGGCCCCGACAGCACGAGCGCGTTCGTCGTGACGGCGGTCCGGAACCAGTGAAGGGGGCGGGCGCCGGGCTCATCCTCCTGAGCGTGCTGGCTGCACGTGCCCTCTGCGGGCCTGCCTTGGCCGCGAGCGCCGGGCCGGACCGCAGCGGGGGTGCCGAGCACGCCTCGATTCGAGCACCGATCGCCCCTGACGTGCAACGAGCCGCAGGCCGGATCGTTCGGGGTCGGGATGCCGGGCTCGTGCCCTCGGAAGTTGCGGTGCTCGGCACCCTGGCCCGGGAGATCCTTCACACACGGGAGCTCCTCGACCGCCTCGTGATTCGTGTCGAGCTCGGCGGTGGCCATGACGAAGCCGCCGCTCTGGGAGCGCACGCGGCCCGACTGCGCACGTTGGCCGGTGAGGCTCGCGATGCGGTGGCGGGGAGAATGGCGCGCGAGCAGGAGATCGCTCGTGCTCGGCGGCGCGTCCTGCAACTAGCCAACGAGTTGGACGCGCTGATCCACGCCAGGGATGACCAGCGCGCCGTCTGGGCGAGTGACCTGCTTCGCCGCCTTCGGCGAGATGACACGGAAGGGGCTGACGTGCCGTCTCCGGAGCCCCCGCCGATGTCCCTCATCTGGACTTCGCCCGAGAGTTCGCAGTGAGACCGCTCGCCGCGGTTCTGGCGGTCTTGTGGCTCTCCGCGGCCACGGTCGCCGCGCAAGCGAGCCCAGAACTCCAGCCCGATGCGCCTGATGTGGTTCTCTCGGTGGCGATCACCGAGAAGGCCGCGGAGCTCGGGAACGATCCGGTTCATATCTACGAATTTGTACGGAACGAGATCGAGTACCAGCCCTACTACGGGTTGATGAAGGGGCCCGAATCGACTCTCCACTCAGGAGCGGGGAACGAGTACGACCTGGCCGCGCTGCTCGTCTCGCTGCTCCGTGCGTCGGGGACACCGGCGCGATTCGTGCGCGGGAGGATTCGGGTCACCTACGACCAGGCCATGGGCTGGACCGGGGCGACGTCGGCTTCGGGAGCCTTCTCGATCTGGCGATACTCTCAGCCGATCGCCTGGCCCGAGTTCGGCCAAGGGGCCAACACTCGGATTCGCGTCTGGCAGGACACGGCAGCCTCACGGATCGAGAAGCTCCATGTTTGGGTGGAAGCCGAGATTCCACTCGCTCGTTACCGCGGGAGTGGCAGCGACGCTCGCGGGCGCGCATGGGTCCCTCTCGATCCGAGCTACAAGCTCCGGGATTGGAACATTGACCCGGGGTACATCACCGGGTCGATGCCTGAGATCGCGCTCAACTACACCGGCACAGACGGCTATTACCGGTCGATCAATCCGAAGCTCCCGGTTGAAGTCTTCGCGGATCAGTACCGTGCTCATCTCGCCGCGCAGCATCCCCAGAAGACCCTGGCGGAGGTCGTCTTCGGGGGACCCGTTCGCGTCGAGCGAGCGGGCGTAATCCCGACCGCGCTCCCCTACGAGCTGGGGTCGAGCCTGCCAGTGATGCGCTCGCCGAGCCTGGAAGCGCTGCATCAGGCCGAGACACCGGATCCGAAAGCCGGTGTGAACGGCGCCGCAGATTATCGCTTCTCATGGTCGATCTACGTCTGCACCGCAGCCGCCACCGACTGCGTCGCCAACAACGACGCGACGAGGATCCTCACGTGGGAGAGCCAGTGGACTGCCGCACTGGACGGGCGCAGGGTGACCTTGTCGTTTCCGCCGGCGCCCGGGTTCAGTCCACCGGCAGCCTGGAAGGGCTACGAGACATGTGACGGTCTATCCACGCGACCAACGATCCGTGTGGATGGTCAGCAACAGACTGCGGCAGGCGTAGTCGACGTTCCGGTGTGCACAGGCATCCGGTTCCACGCCGTCACGCGAGCGCCGTTCGGGTTTCTCTTTGCCACGGTCGGCCAGAATCCTTTGACGAACGCCTACGTGCAGGAGGCCGGGGGGACGTACCTGCTGGCTCTTGATGCTCATGGCGCAAGCGCAGCGCACACCCAAATCGCCGCGAACGACTTGGCGAGAGCAGAGAAAGAGCTCCATTTGGCGGAGGATGTCGACGGCAGCCCATTTCTCGACACCGATGATGACGGTACGAAGGATCCGGGTGAGCCCTACCTCGGAGCCGATTTCGATGCGCAGGACGCGCTCGTTGGGGGCCTTCTCCATCTTGCGGGTGTCCGCTTCATGGAGCTCGTTCGAGCCGGCGAGTCGAAGGCGAGCTCCTTCTACCACCGGCTCCGACTGCGCTATCCGGCGAGCGCGCTCCTGTCTTCCGGGCGAACGTCGATGCGGATCTTTGGCACGCCCTTCTACGTCCGTCCGAGCAACCTGCTGATCGATGCAAAGGGCTTCGCTGGCGGAACCGTTCAAAGAGATGGAACGATCGTGCAGACCTTCGAGGCTGCTTCGGAGCTCGCTTCGCACAACAACTCCGCAGCCGAGCACTCCATCTGGGAGGAGGTGGCTGCAGCGGAGGCGGTGTCGACCGTGAAGGGCTTCCAAATCCAGTACTCTCACGACCAGGACCTTCTCCATGTCAAGTGTGCGCCCGGCGACATCCAGAGCTGTCGGGATCAGGCGCGCGTGATTCGCGCGCAGGCTGGCTGCAGCACGTTCTACGGCGGCTGCACGAACCTCGACCTCGCGTCCTATTGCGAGCTCTACCGCTCATGGCCAAATACCGATATGTTCCAACCCGTTGCGTGGTATCAGAGCTGCGGTAGCCATCACCTGGGGAACACGTTCGACCTACGGATCCCTCGCTTCGCGAGATTCCAATATGGGGACCAGAGCGCGGGCGGCTGGGATGGCTACGTGTTCGTGCGCATTTCATCGCTGGGCGGCGCCGGCGTCAGCACCGAGTTCGCGATCACGCCGTGTTCCACGGCCTACTGTGGCGGCGGGTACGTAGTCAGGTCTCCGTACGTTTCGCCGGCGATCAATCCGAGTCTTGCCAACAGGTTCTTTGGGTACGATCCGGCGATCTTTGGTCGCGGGCTCACCAACTCCTGGGCGACGAACGCCGTAACCGCAAAGGACCCGGTGAGCGTCGTCACCGGGAACAACCAGCACATCGAGACCGATCTCGAGATCGCCGGCCGGGGTGGGATGAATCTGCGGCTCGTCCGCTCGTACAACTCCCGCCTCGAGTACGATGGCCCGCTCGGGTATGGCTGGACACACACCTACGATCAGCACCTGCGCCGTCACGGAGCGGACACGCCTGCCGACCCCGACGACGATCGCGTCGTCTGGCTCAACGAGCGAGGCGAAGAGGTCCCCTTCGACGATCCGACCGGGCTGTCGGGTGTGCTCACGCCCGACAAGGGGATCCACCACCGCCTCGTCCGCGAGAGCGACGGCTCGTTCACGCTGACGCTGAAAGAGGGCCCGGTCTACCGCTTCCTGACACCGGGCGCAGACGGGAAGGCCAGGCTCTCCACGATTCGGGACCGCAACGGCAACGAGATCGCCTGCCGGTACGATGCAGCCGGGATGCTCGAGGCCGTGATCGACACGGCCGGTCGCGAGCTCACCTTCGTGAACGCAAACGGGCACCTGTCCCGCATCGAGGACTGGACGCGAACGCCCGGCGGCCAGCCCGACCGGGTGTGGACGTACACGGTCGATTCGCTGGGAGACCTCACCGCCTATCTCGATCCGGAGCAGAAGGCAGCGCCGGGCGGCCGCCCGACGATCTACCGGTACACCTCCGGCTACCAGGAGGCCGCACTGAATCACAACCTGCAAGAGATCATCTTGCCCGCAGATCGAGACTCGAACGGTGAAGGCGACGTCGCGATGAAGTTCGTCTACTACTCGAACGACACCGTCTACTCGCATACGAACTCACTGGGAGAGACGACCTACTTCAGCTTCAACTTCTTCCGCAAACGCACCACCGTCACGAGTCCCGACGGCACGACCGAAGCCTACATCTTCGACGCCTACGGCAACACGACGCGCTACGAGAGCGCCCGCGGCGTCGTGCACGAGTACGAGTTCGAGACGGCGACACGCAACCGTATCCGCGAGGTCGACGGCAACGGCCATGCGCTCACCGCCGAGTACGATGCTGCCGGCAACATGGTGCGGCGCGTCGATCGGCTCGGGCGCGCGGAGCGCTGGTCGTACGATTCGTTCGGCCAGCCGACCTCCCACCGCGACCGGCGCGGCCACCAGAGGCAGTGGCAGTACGACGCGAAGGGAAACCTCGTTCGCGAGTATGCCGAGGTGGACGGCGCGCTGCGGACGCTTCGCGAGCACGCGTGGGACTCCTTCGGGAACCAGATCGCGACGACCGAGTATGCCAACTCGACCGGGGCGAACGCGCAGACCAATCGCTTCGAGATCCACCCCGTGACGAAGATCGGTGCCGTTCGGATCACGGATGCCCTCGGCAGGGAGACGCGGCTCACGCTCGACGCGCTGGGCCGGGCGACGCGCGCCGAGCGGATGCGGGCCAGTCCGAGCCGGGCGGTCCAGGAGACGGTGGCGGTCGAGACGGCGTACGACCGCCTGGGCAGGGTCGTCGCCGTGACCGATCCCGCCGGGGTGAAGCGCGAGACGGCGTACGACGCCAACGGCCTCGTGGAGACGCGCCGAACGCGCGTGCCGCAGCCCGGCGGCACCGAGCTGGTTCGCACGGAGGAGACGAACACCTACGACGACGCCGACCGTCTCGTCGCCACGCGCAATGCGCTCGACGAGGAGACCCGCTTCGCCTACGACGCGCAGGGCCGCGTGGTCGAGCGCCGCAGCCCGCTCGGCAACGTGAGTCGGGTGGAGTACGACGCCGACGGCCAGGCGATCGCGGCGACCGACGCGACCGGCGCGACCACGCGCACGGAGTACGACGGCGAGGGCCGGGTGGTGCGGTCGATCGACGCCCTCGGCGCGCAGATCCGGACCTCCTACGACGCCGAGGGCCGCGTGCTGGCCGTGACCCAGTACGACGCGGCCGGGACGCTCCTGCGAACGCTCCGGTCGGTGCTGCCCGAAGACCTCGACGAGGAGGGACATGCGAAGTCGGTGCGCGACGCCTCGGGCCACCGCACGGACGTGGTCTACGACGAGCTCGGGCGGCCGCGCAGCGTGACGACGCCGGTGGGCACCGCGGAGGAGAGCACGACGGGCTTCGAGTACGACCTGCAGGGCCGGCTTTTGGCGCGCACGGACGGCGAGGGGCACACGCTGCGCGTGCGCTACGACGTGCTGGGGCGCGTGATCGAGGCGACCGACGCCCTCGGGCGCAGCACGACCTTCGGCTACGACGAGC
>CAJPFO010000170.1 GCA_905339255.1 Myxococcaceae bacterium | reverse complement strand
TTCCGCGAGCGCGCGCACCTGCGTCTTGTAGAGGTGGGCGATGGGCTTCAGGTCCGCGAGGCCATCTCCGCCCTTCACGAAGAATCCCTGGTCGTATTCGAGGCGGTTCGGGGTTCCGGCCACCGCGTAGTGGAGCCGCTCGGCATGGTGGTACGCGCTCGCTGCGCGCATCCGCTGCTTCAGGTTCGACGCCGCGACGACGCGCAGGTAGGCGCCGAGTGGAAGGCGGGCCCTGCGCTCTTCGCCGGTGGGGCCTACCGCCACGACGCTCGAGAGGTTGATCCTCCCGCGCCCCTCGAGCGGGGGGAGGACGAGCTTGCAGCGCCAGCCCGGACCGTACTCGGGGAGCACGCTCCGGATCGCGTCGTCCCGCTCCGCGTAGCAGCCGAACGCCTCGAGAACGGCGCTGAGCTCACGAATCTCGAAGGCGATGCCGAAGGTCTCGGCGACCTTCCGGCCGAGGACGAGGCTCTCGGGCGACGACTCCCGCTCGGGAAGGAGCAACCCGAGTACGCGATCGCTGCCGAGCGCGCGCACGCAGAGCGCGGCGACGAGCGCGCTGTCGACCCCGCCGGAGATCGCGACGACGGCTCCCCGCCGCTGGAGCGCACCGCGCACGAGCGCCCGGATCGAGCGTACGAGACGATCGACTTCCGCCTCGGTGTCGAGCTCCAGGACCCGTTCGGAGAACATCTTGGGAGCATCACCTTCCGGGAGCATTCCAGCCCCGCCCCGTCCGGTGTATGCCGGAAATCATACGGCGCGGGGCCCGTCGGCGGGGGCGCCGGCAGGTCTTTCCGGAATCGCCCACCCTGGCTCGGATCGGGGCCTGGGCGTCTACACTCCGGCAGTCGACGCGGCCACGGCGCTCCGACCGGGAGGTGAGTTGCCTCGAATGACGAAGACCGACTCGCTCGCGCGTGGCGTGCTCCTGCTCCTTGCCGTTCTCGCGGGAGCCGCGCCGGAGGCTCGCCCCGAACCGGGTGGGATCCCCTGGTCGGAGCGGACGAGACGCTTCGTGCTGCTCGGCGCCTCGATCGGCAAGGGCTGGAACCTGCCGGCCTTCCCGCAACGCGCCGCGATGCCCGAGCTTTCGTTCTCCTTCGTCGGCGTCTACGAGTTCGACAAGAGCCGCGCGCTCGATGCGCTCCTCTTGCACCCCGAGAACCGCCCGGATGCGATCCTGCTGAAGGAGTGCGCGAGCTACTTCCCAGGAGACCCACGGACGCAACGATCCCTCGTCCGGCGGTGGATCGACGAGATCCGCCGGGCGGGCGTCGTGCCCATCCTCGTCACGGTCGCCCCGGTGGTGGCGCCGAACGGCATGCTCGACCGCGCAAAGGAGTTCGTGAAAGAGCGCGTGCTCGGACGTCCCGATCGCGCGGCGCAGATCCGTGAAACCAACGAATGGCTTCGGGACGCTGCGAACCGCGACGGCCTTCCTCTTCTCGACCTCGAGAAGGCGTTGCGTCGCAGCGACGAGGATCGCTCGCTCGACCCCGCATTCACGAGCGGAGACGGACTCCATCTGAACGCGGCCGGCTACGCTCGCCTCGACGCCGCCCTCGCCGAGCTGCTCAAGAACCGCTCTCGCTGACGCGGGCCGGGTTTCCGAATGCGATCCAGCCGGCCGGAAGCGGGCGTGCCAGGACGGCTCCCGGACCGACCACGGCGCCATCGCCGATCCGCGTCCCACGCAGCACGAGGCTCCGGGCTCCGATCGAGACGCGCTCGCCGATCACGATTCGCGAGGTCTCGAGACTCTCGCCCGCGGGATCTTCGCGGTCCGGCTCGAGCGAATGGAAGGCGGTATCGAAGACGGCGGCCTCCTCGATCAACACCTCATCGCCGATCTCGACCGACCAGCGCGCAGTGATGCGCGCCGCGTAGAGCCGTGCGCTCCTGCCGATGCGGACCACGGAATCGGGATTTCGAGCGTCGATCACGACGTGGGGGCGGCGATCTCCGGGAACCCCGGCCACGCGGCAATCGTCGCCGATCTCGATCCGCCCCGGCCCCCGGAGATCGAGCTTCGCGTGGAGAAGGAGCCCCCTGCCGACTCGCGCGGACGGCCGCGTGAGGGCGATCCGCAGGCGGAACAGGGAGCCTCGAAGCCTCGCCAGGAGCTCACTCATCGACGCTCAAGCCGGAGCCCGCAGGCCGAGCAGGCGGTCGATCGGAAGCGGTCGCGCTGCGGGGCTTCCCGATGCGAGGTGGTACGCCGGAACCTCGACCTGCCGCAGACACGCTCCCGCGGCCACGACCGAGTCATTGCCGACCGTGGCTCCGTCGAGAACGAGGCACGAGAGACCGAGCCACGCGTTGCGCCCGACGCTCACCGAGGCCGTGACGAGGGCGTGGCCGCCGCTTCTCGCTGCGGCGACCCGATCGACGAAGAGCGTGTCCTGCACGAGCGCCGCCGCAGTCATCGCGTGATCGGCGATCGTCACGCGCTCGTGGCAGCGCACCGTGAGTCCACCGAGCCGGCAACCGCTTCCGATCTCGACCACCGAGTCGCGCGTTCCGGTCGTGATCGTGAGCCCCGTGAAAACGGCCCGCATCACCGAGCAGCGTCGCCCGATCCGCACCTGGCCAGGGCCCTCGATCGCGACGGGGCCGAACGCGTAGAAAGGAAGTTCGATTCGGACGTTGTGGCGTGTGGCGCGGTAGTAGAGCGCGTAGATCGTGCCGCGGACGAGGGCGCGTGCCACGCGCAATCCGTACGACGGATGCTCCTGCAGCAGGTGCACGAAGCGTCCGAGCGCACGCCGCATCCGCATCCCGGCCTCCCCTGCGAGGCGGCCGAGGGTATCGGGGAACGGGCGCGCCGAGCAAGGTCGTGCGCCAGGAGACCGACCCGGGATGGGTCGATCTCCTACCCGCGCGGCCGAGAAGCCCCTCCCCGCCAGGACGGGACGACGGCACGGCCGGAACGAAGCTCCTCCGCCCACCAATCGTGCAGGCCATTCGCAAAGAGCCACTCGAGACGATCGCCGCGCCAGACGATCTTCGTGGCCTCGTAGGGATGTCGGCCCGTCGCGAAGCGCTCGAAGGCCATGCGCTTCACGGACTCGAGGTCGGCGCGAACGATCGGCAGCTCCCGCATGCGACGGTTCCACGCGAGAAGCCTCGCATGTCTCTGCTCGTCGAGCAGGACGCCGAGGGGCTTGAGCGACGAGAGATGCGGAAAGAGCGCGAAGTCGGCGACGCAGGGCGCGGATCCGCAGAAGAAGTCGCTCTCGCCGAGAGCGGAATCGAAGCGCTCGGCGATCTCGGAGAGATCCCGGCGCCCCGCGTCGAGAAGGCCCGCAGGGGGCGCATCTTCGCGGCGATGCGTCGGCCACGTCCAGATCGAAACATCGTGGACGATCGAATCGAAGACGGTATCGCAGAGCCGCTCGAGGGCCCGGGCCACGGCGCGGGCCCGAGCGCCCGACGGGTAGACGGCGGGAATCGGAAAACGATCCTCGAGATACGCGACGATGCAGGCGGATTCGACGACGACGAAGCCGTCGTCGTCGAGAACGGGGACTTCGGCCCGGGGATTCACGCGGACGAGCGCGTCGTGCGCGTGCTTCGCGAGCGCATCGATGCGCTCGAACTCGATCCCCTTGTGCGCGAGCACGAGCCGCACCTTCCGCGTGAACGGACTGAAGGGGTTGTCGTAGAGGCGGATCATGTCTTCTCCTCGACCGGGCGCGCGGAGTGTTCGGACTTCGACGAAGGCATCTCGGCGGCGATCCATCCCGCCACGAGGTCCGCGGCGGTGTGCAAGGGTTCGACCGATCGCCGGGTGCGCGCCACGAGGAGCGCGCCCTCGAGCATGGCGACGACGAGTCCTGCGATCCGCCGCGCGCGCTCGGCGTCGAATCCATCGGCGCAAAGGCGCTGGACGAAGAGGAGCTCCCATTGATCGAAGACGCCGGCCGCCGCCGAGCGGATCGGCTCGGAGTCGGCGGCCCGCTCGAGCGCGGT
>CAJPFO010000169.1 GCA_905339255.1 Myxococcaceae bacterium | reverse complement strand
CGAGCGTGGTCTCGAGCGAGGTCGCTCGCTCGCGAAGAGCCTCGAGCTCGCGCCGCTCCGCCGCGAGCGCGGCCATGACCTCGCGCCGCTCGTCCGCCGCGATCGAGAGCTCGAGCCAGCGCGCCATCTCCCGAAGCCGCTTGTAACGCGCCGCCTTCTTCGCCTGCCGCTCGAGGCTTCCGATCTGGCGCCGGATCTCGCCGAGCACGTCGTTCACTCGGACGAGATTCTGCTCGGTCGCCTCGATCTTCCGCTCGGCTTCGTGCCGGCGGACCTTGTACTTGCCGATGCCGGCCGCCTCCTCGATCAGGCTGCGACGCTCCTCGGGCTTTGCCGAGACGATTCCCGCGATCTGCCCCTGCTCGACGATGGTGTAGCCCTTGGTGCCGATCCCCGTATCGCGGAAGAAATCCTGGACGTCGCGCAGGCGGACCGAGACGCCGTTCAGCAGGTATTCCGATTCGCCCGAGCGATACAGGCGCCGGGCGATCTGGATCTCCGAGTACGCGGCGTACGCCGCCGGAGCGAGGCCTTCCGAGTTGTCGAAGGTCAGCAGCACCTCCGCCATCCCGACCGGAGCCCGCACCTCGGAGCCCGCGAAGATCACGTCCTCCATTCCCTTGCCGCGGAGCCTGCGAGGCGACTGCTCGCCCATCGCCCAGCGCATGGCATCGACGACGTTCGACTTGCCGCAGCCGTTCGGACCGACGATCCCGCTCACACCGGGGCCGAACGCGAGCTTCACCCGGTCGACGAAGGACTTGAAGCCCGAGATCTCGAGGGACCGGATGCGCACGCACACCTCGCATGGCGACCCGCGCGTGGGGACGCGGGCCGGTCGAGCGTTCGATCGGATCGGGCGTGGAGGAACAGGGGGTGACGGATTTCTACCACCGTCCTCGGGGTCGACGCAAGGACCCTAGACCCGAGCGCCCCGCCGGGCGTCCGAGACGGCGGACGCCTCGGCCTGCCGCTCGTACTGGAGACGGTAGAGCCGATGGTAGAGGCCCCGCTGCGCCAGCAGGTCCTCGTGGCGGCCCGACTCGACGATCCGTCCGTGGTGGAGCACGTGGATGCGGTCGACGTCCTGGATGGTCGAGAGGCGGTGCGCGATCACGAGCGCCGTCCGGCCCTCCCAGAGGACCCGGAGCGCCCGCTGGATCGACGCCTCGGTCTCGGTGTCGATCGCGCTCGTCGCCTCGTCGAGGACGAGGACGTCGGCGCCGTGCGCAAGGGCCCTCGCGAACGAGAGCAGCTGCCGTTGCCCTCCCGAGAGGTTCGCGCCGCGCTCGTGCAGCGGTGTGGCGTAACCCTGCGGGAGCTTCGCGATGAACTCGTCGGCGGCGACGGCGCGCGCGGCGCGCTCGATGGCCGCCGCATCGATGTCGGGCCGACCGAGGCCGATGTTCTCGGCGACCGTACCGCTGAAGAGGAAGACGTCCTGCTGCACGAGGGCCACGCGGCGCCGGAGCTCCTGCTGCGGCATCTCGCGGAGATCGACTCCATCGAGGAGCACGCGACCGCGATCCGGGTCGTAGAACCGATTGAGGAGCTTGATCACGCTCGTCTTGCCCGCTCCCGTCGCTCCGACCAGCGCGACGCGCTCGCCCGGTTCGATCCGGAACGAGACGTCCCGGAGCACGAAGTCCTCGCGCTGGTAGGCGAACCAGACGTTCTCGAGGGCGATTGCGCCCTGCCCCGAGAAACGATGCCCGACCTCCGGCGCCACCACCGGATCCTTCACGCGAGGTTCCGTATCGAGGAGCTGGAAGATCCGCTCGCAGCTCGCCATCGACGACTGCATCACCGAGTACTTCGCCGAGAGATCACGAAGCGGCATGAAGAAGCGGCGCATCCAGTCGATGAAGACGTAGAGGACCCCCACCGACGCGATCCCCGTCCCCCACCAGATCACGAGCGCGACGGTCAGGTTCTGCGCCGTCTCGACCGCCGCGAAGAGCGCGGCGTCGTAGCGGATCGAGACGATCCACGCGTCCCGATGTGCCGCGTTGAGCTCGGCGAAATCACGGAGATTCCGCTCCTCACGATTGAAGAGCTGGACGACCTTCATTCCGGTCACCGTCTCCTGGAGCGTCGCGTTGATCCTCGCGATCCGGACCCGGACCGCTCGGAACGCGTCACGGATCCGGAGCCGGAAGACGATCGCGATCCCCGTGAGGAACGGAACGACCGAGAAGGTCACGAGCGCGAGCCTGGCGTCGACGACGAAGAGCGCCACCGCGAAGCCGACCATCTTGATGACGTCGGTCACGAGCGCGACGATCCCGGCCGTGAACATCTCCGCGACGTTCTCGACGTCGTTCGTCGCGCGCGTCACGATGCGACCGACGGGAGTCCGATCGAAGTAGCCGATGTGGAGCGTCGAAAGATGCCGGAACACGTCGCTCCGCAGGTCTCGCATCGCGAGCTGCCCGGTCTTCGCCATCACCCACGACTGCACGAACTGGAGCGCCGCGCTCCCGATCATCATCACGAGGTAGAGCGCGCCGAGCCAGACGAGAGGCGGAACCCACGACGGCGCCTCTGCGAGCCCGGAAAGGAACGAGGGCGGTGTCGCAAAGACCCCCGGCCGCGCACCTCCGATCGGGCCGGACTCGCCGATCGCTGGCGCGATCACCCGATCGATCCCGATCCGGACGATCCAGGCCGGCGCGAGTTCGAGCAAGAAGACCGGAGCGACGAGTCCGAGCGTCCACCAGACCTGCACGCGATACGGTGCCACGTAGCGCCACAGCCGCCGCAGGAGCCGCGAGTCGTACGCCTTGCCGAGCGCGTCCTCTTCGTGGAGCGCGTCCTGCGCGGCGACCGGCGGCGGAGCGGCGCTCAAGCGACGGCCTCCTCGCTCTCGATCTCCTCTTCGAGCGCCTGCTGGCTCGCGAGCCGCGCGTAGAGGCCGCCCGCTGCGACGAGCTCGTCGTGTCGCCCACGCTCGACGATGCGTCCCCCGTCGAGAACGATGATCTGGTCGGTGTCGCGAACGGTCGAGATCCGATGGGAGATCAGGATCACCGTGCGCTCGGCAAAGACCTCGCGGAGCCCGCTGCGGATCCGGCTCTCGGTCTCGGCGTCGACGCTCGAGAGCGCGTCGTCGAGGATCAGGATTCGCGGATCGAGCGCGAGCGCCCTTGCGAGCGCCGTTCTCTGGCGTTGCCCGCCGGAGAGCATCACGCCCCGCTCGCCGACGAGCGTGTCCCAGCCGTAGGGGAGATCGGCCACGTCGCGTGCGAGCTGCGCGCGCTCCGCCGCAGCGTGGATCCGCTCGGGATCCGGCTCGGCGAGGCCGTAGGCGACGTTCTCGGCGAGGCTCATCGAAAACAGGAACGACTCCTGCGGAACCATCGCGATGTTGCGCCTCAGCGTCGCGAGCGGAATCCGGTTCACGTCGACGCCGTCGAGGAAGACCGTGCCGTCGGGCACCTCGTAGAGGCGGGGAACGACCGAAGCGAGCGTGCTCTTGCCCGAACCGATCGGACCGACGACGCCGAGAGTGCTTCCTGCGGGGATCCGAACCGAGAGGTCTCGGAGCGACGGCTCTCGATCGGATCCCGGGTAGCGGAAGTCGAGGTGCCTGAACTCGATCTCGCCGCGCAGCCCTCCGAGGCGGGCGGCGTCGGGCCGATCCGCGATCGAGGGCTCGGTGCAAAGGACGTCGTCGAGCCGCTGCATCGATGCCGCGCCGCGTTGGACGAGGGTCACCACCCAACCCATGAGGAACGTGTAGAAAGTGAGGCCGTAGACGTACATCGAGAAGGTGAAGAAATCCGCGATCGACATCCGACGATCGATGACCTCGCGTCCACCGACGACGAAGACGATCCCCATCGCCACCGCGGGAAGCAGGGTGAGAACCGGCTGGAGCGCGGCCATCACCCGTACGACGGCGATCTGGCGCTCGTAGAGGTCGCGGTTGGCGACCTCGAAGCGCTCCTGGTTGGCCCGCTCCATCGCGTAGGCCTTGACGACGGCGACCCCGGCCACCGATTCCTGGAGCCGGTTCGAAAGATCCGCGAGCCCCTCCTGCAGCCGCAGATTGGTCCGGTACATCGCACGCCCGAACGCCCTCGCGATCCAGAGAAACGCCGGATAGGGCAAGACGACGAAGAGCGCGAGCTTCGGGTCGAGGACGAACATCGCCACGAAGACCGCGAGGTAGAGGATGGGCGTCTGCAACAGATTGAGGACACCGGGACCGAGCAGGAGTCGCACCGACGCGAGGTCGTTCACGCAGCGGCTCATGAGGTCGCCCGTCCGCCAGCGCAGGTAGAACGACTGCGGGAGACGCTGCAGATGCGAGAACAGGTCGTTGCGAAGCTCGTACTCGATGTCGCGAGCGAGGTTGAAGACCAGCGTTCGCGAGTAGTAGCGGAGCGCTGCGGCGAAGAGCGTGACGGCGACGATGAAACCGCAGCGCAGCGCGATCTCGGAGGCGGGAAGCCCCTGCTCGGCCGCTCCGAGCGCCCGGCCGATCAGGATCGGGATCGTGACGAAGCTCGCGACGTAGCCGAGAGTGAGGATCGCCCAGAAGCCGTACGCGAGCCGGTGGCGCGAGAGGTAACCGACGAGGCGGCGAAGCCCGGGCCGGACGACGGGCGCGCTGGGCGCCGTAGCGGCGCTCACCGCCGGTACCAGGCCGCGACGCGATCGCGGTCGAGGCCGAACGCCCAGGCCGCGAGCGCGAGCCAGTTCCTCGCCATGGTCCGGACCACGCCTCGGGCCTCGTAGCGGCGCGCCGAGGTGATCGCCGCGGGAGCGAGCAGCGCCAGGCGACCGCGGCTGCGGATCAGCCGGACGAGGTCGAGGTCCTCCATGATCGCCACCTGCGGCACGCCCCCCGCGGATTCGAGGACCTCTCGCCGCACGAAGAGCGCCTGGTCGCCGTACGGGAGCCCGAGCAGCGAGGAGCGGAGCCGGGCGCCCCGCTCGACGAACCACAGCAGCGGCGAGCGCCGGTCGAAGGCGAAGCGGAAGGCTCCGCCGCTCGTCTCGGGATCGCGCAGGGAAGCGAGGACCGCCTCTTCGTAGCCGGCAGGAAGGCGGGTGTCGGCGTGGAGGAAGAGGATCACGTCCCCGGCGACTTCGCGCGCACCGACCGCGAGTTGGCGAGCGCGACCGGGAGCGCAGCGAAGCACGCGCGCCCCCTTGCGAAGCGCGCGGGCCACCGTGTCGTCGCGGCTCCCCCCGTCCACCACCACCACCTCCACCCCCGGGGCGGCGGCGCTCTCCAGGGCGGCCTCGATTCGGTCGCCCTCGTCGAGTGCCGGGATCACCACGGAGAGAGCCACGCTCCGAAGCTAGGAGACGGACCCCCGGACCGCGACCCGACGCCTCGCCGTCGCTCTCCGGCGGGATCTCGTGGCCGCGTTCGAGGGGCGGCCGATTGACAGCGGGCGCGCTCGTCTCGTATTCGTCCCGCGTGACGAGCCGCCGCCCGACCCGAACGACCGAAACGGACGAACCCCGAGGAGCCTCGAGCGCTCCGAGCTATGCCCGCGCGGGCGTCGACCTCGACCACGACGAAGGGTTCGTGGGCGAGATCAAGGAGATCGCACGCGGGAGCTTCCGCCCCGAGGTGTTGTCTTCGATCGGAGGCTTCGCGGGCCTGTTCAAGACGCCCGATCGCTACCGCGATCCGGTTCTCGTCGCGAGCACCGACGGGGTCGGAACCAAGCTCAAGCTCGCCGCGCGACTCGGACGCTACGACACGATCGGAATCGACTGCGTGGCGATGGTCGTGAACGATCTCGTCGTCCAGGGCGCCGAGCCGATCGTCTTCCTCGACTATCTCGCGATGGGCGAGCTCGACCGCGGGATCGCGACGGAGGCGCTGCGCGGCGTGACCGAGGGCTGCCGCCGCGCCGGCTGCGCGCTCCTCGGCGGGGAAACGGCGACCATGCCGGGCGTCTACCCGCCGGGCGAAGTCGAGCTCGTCGGCTTCGGCGTCGGCGTCGTCGAACGGGAGAAGGTGATCGACGGCTCGACGATCCGCGAGGGCGACGTGCTGCTCGGACTCTCGTCGAACGGGGTCCACAGCAACGGCTTCTCGCTGGTGCGATCGATCCTCGACCAAGCGGAACGCGCCGGCAATCTCGATCTGCGAGCCGAGGATCCCGATCTGAACGGCTCGGTCGCGAGCGCCCTTCTCGCCCCGACCCGGATCTACGTCAAGCCGATCCTGAACCTCCTGCGCGACTTCACCTTGAACGGAATGGTCCACGTCACCGGAGGAGGTTTTGGAGGAAACGTCCCGCGAATCCTCCCGAAGGGGGTTCGCGCGAGGATCGACACCTCTTCGTGGCCGCGGCCGCCGATCTTCGGCTGGCTCCAACGCCGTG
>CAJPFO010000168.1 GCA_905339255.1 Myxococcaceae bacterium | reverse complement strand
CGTCGGTACCAGCGATCGCTCCTCGAGCTCGCCGACCTCGAGAACGTCTTCGACGGCGATCGCGAAGAGCCGCCCCCCGACTTCGAAGGCGAGCACCCGGTCGAGCTCGGCGCTCAAGCCCGCGACTCCGGGCCGCCGGGATCGGCTCCGGTGCGGAAGCGGCCGAGAACGCCGCGGAGCTCGACGGCGAGCGCGGCGAGCGCTCCCGACGAGCTCGCGATTCCGGCCGTGGCATCCTGTTGCCCGAGCGAGAGCGTCGCGACCTCCTCGACCGCCCCGGCATGCTCCGCGGCGGTCTTCGCCACCTCGTCCATCGAGCGTGCGAGACGCTCCGCATCGCGCGCCTGCGCATCGGCGTCCTGGAAGATCTCCTCCGAGCGGAGCGCCGCTTCCTGGACCGCGGCGCGGATCTGTTCGAGCGCCGCGGCGATCGTGTTCACGTCCTCGCGGCCCTCGTCGATCATGCGGCTCGATTCGCGAACCGCGTCGGCAACGGCCCTCGTTTCGGCCTCGATCTCGTGGACGAGTCCCGCAACCTCCGACGCCGAGCGGCCCGAACCCTCGGCGAGCTTTCGAACCTCCTCGGCCACGACGGCGAAGCCGCGGCCCGCCTCGCCGGCGCGAGCCGCCTCGATCGATGCGTTGAGCGAGAGCAGGTTCGTCCGGTGCGCGAGCCCGGTCAGCACCTCGATCACCTGGTTCACGGTGCGGGTCTTCGATTCGAGCCGCAGCACGAGCTCGCCCGATTGTTCGACCCGCTCGAAGACGCGCTCGAGCTTCTCCTTCGCGAGCCGGGAGGCATCGGCCCCCGCATGCGCCTTCTGACTCGCCTCGGCCGAGAAGCCGAAGGCCTCCCTGGCCCGCGAGGCCGTGAGCTCGATCGCCGCCGCGCGATCGTGCGCTCCGCGCGTCGCCCCGACGAGCAGCGCCTGCTGGGACGTGACGCCCTCCGAGATCCCGGCGACGGTGGTCGAGATCCGCTCGCTCGCGACGGCGACGCTCCTCGCGGACTGTGCGAGCCCCGAGGCAGCGCTCGAGACACGGTCGGCCGTCCGCTGCACGTGCGCGACCAGATCGCGGAGGCTCGAGAGCATGCGCTGCACGCTTCTCGCGAGCTCGTGCGTTTCATCGGGAAGCCGGTCGCCCTCTTCGACGACGACCGCCACCGTGAGGTCCCCGCGGCTGATCCGCTCGGTCGCGTCGCCGAGCGACGAAAAGCTTCGAGCGAGGCTTCGCGAGAGGGCGAAGCCGAGCCCACCGCCTACGCCGAGTGCGACGAACGGCACGACCCAATGCTCGACGGGAAGGCCGACCGCCTCGGCCGCGAGCGGAAAGCCCGCCGCCACCCCGGCCACGACGAGCGACCCGAGCGCGAACTTCTGCGAGAGCGCCACGCGCACGCCCTGCGTATCGGCCCCCCCGAAGACACGCTTGAAGCGGGGGCGAAGCCGCTCGCGGCGCGCTCGGGGCGCCACGGCGCGCCGCTGCCCCCCCCGCGTCAGAAGTGCGTGAATCCCGTCCCCCGAAGGCCACGGATGCCGCGGCCGCGCACGATCGTTCCGATCTCGGCGACCGGAAGGCCGAGCCGCCTCGAGAGCGCCTCGGCACCCGGGCCTCGCGGCCGGACGGTGAAGAGGAGCTCGTAATCCTCTCCGCCCTCGACGGCGAGCCGGAGCGGATCGAGAGCGAGCTTCTTGCAGGCCCGGGAAAAACCCCGAGGCAGCGGCAGGCGCGAGGGATCGATCTCGGCGCCGATGCGGGACGCCTCGAGCAGGTGGCCGAGGTCCGCAGCGAGACCGTCCGAGACGTCGATGCATGCGCCGATCGAGGCGAGCCTCGCGAGACTTCGCCCCGCCTCGATCCGAGGCGCGGGCCGATGCCTCGCGCGTGCCCCGCGCCGCTCGGAGCGCGCGAGATCGAGCGCCGACGCGCCGAGCGCCCCCGTCACGAAGATGCGGTCGCCCACCCGCGCGCGGTCGCGACGGAGCGCCCGGCCACGGGCGACGGCGCCCACGACGGTGAGCGAAAGCGACGTCTCGCTCGCACGCGCGACGTTTCCGCCGACGAGCGGAAGCCCGTGGCGTGCCGCCTCGCGGACGAGTCCTCCGAGGCAGGCCTCGAGCCGGTCGAGCGCGAGCCCCGCCGGCGCCGCGAGCGAAAGGAGCACCGCGAGCGGTCGGGCTCCCATCGCCGCGAGATCCGACGCCGCGGCAACGAGCGCGCGGGCTCCGACGAGCGCCGCGGGAGTGGTCTTCCACCGGAAGTGGACGTTCTCGACGACGGCATCGGTCGTCACGACCACGTCTTCGCCGCGCCTCGGGCGCAGCACCGCGGCATCGTCTCCGATGCCGAGGACGACGCCCGCGGGGTCTGCAATCGCGCTCTGCGCGCGCCGTGCGACGCGCGCGATGAGCCCGAACTCGCCGACATCGCGAAGCCGCATCGCGACTAGGCTACGGAACGCCGCGCGAGCCCGCGACCCGCGCCGCCCGCGACGACTAGAGCGTGACGGGGGATGCCACGCCGAGCGCAGATTTGAGCCGCGGCGGCTCCTCTTCGAGCGCCGCCGAGAGCACCTCGTCCATGTGCGTCACGGGGACGAAGCGGATCCGGCGCTTCAACTCCTTCGGGATCTCGCGAAGGTCCTGCAGATTCCTTCTCGGCAGCACGACGGTCCGGATTCCGGCGCGAAGCGCCGCGAGCGCCTTCTCGCGAACACCGCCCACCGGAAGCACCCGGCCCCGAAGCGTCACCTCTCCGGTCATCGCAACGTCGGATCGCACCGGGATCCGCGTCGCGAGCGAGACGATCGCCGTCGCAATCGTGATCCCGGCCGACGGGCCGTCCTTCGGGATCGCGCCCGCGGGAACGTGCACGTGGACATCGTGTCGCGTGAAGAGGCGCTCGTCGATTCCCATCTCGGCCACGCGCCAGCGCGCGAAGGTGAGTGCCGCCTCGCCACTCTCGCGCATCACGTCACCGAGCTGCCCCGTGAGAACGAGGCCTCGGCCCTGAGTCATCGCGGCTTCGAGCCGGAGCACGTCGCCCCCGGCCTCGGTCCACGCGAGCCCATTCACCACGCCGACCTCGCCTTCGAGCGGCCGGTCGTCGTCGAGGTAAGGCGGCGGGCCGAGGTATTGGACGAGCTTCGACGACGAGAGCACGACCGACGACGGATCCCCTTCTGCCGCACGACGAGCGACCTTGCGGCAGACCGATGCGATCTGGCGCTCGAGTCCACGAACCCCCGCCTCGCGCGTGTAGTTCGCAACGACGTCGCGGATCGCGCCGTTCGACCAACGGATCCGATCGGAGGGAAGGCCGCATTCCTCGGTCTGGCGCGGCACGAGGAACGAGCGCGCGATCTCGACCTTCTCCTCGAGCGTGTAGCCCGGAAGCCGGATCACCTCCATCCGATCCCGGAGCGGCCCCGTGATCGGATCGAGGAGATTCGCCGTGGCGATGAAGAAGACCTTCGAGAGATCGAAGGGCACGCTCAGGTAGTGATCGCTGAAGCGCGAGTTCTGCTCGGGATCGAGGACCTCGAGGAGCGCCGACGAGGGGTCGCCCCGGAAGTCGGCTCCGAGCTTGTCGATCTCGTCGAGGACGAAGACCGGGTTGTGGGTTCCCGCCTGCTTCATGGCCTGGATGATCCGGCCCGGAAGCGCGCCCACGTAGGTGCGGCGATGCCCCCGGATCTCGGCCTCGTCGCGCATGCCGCCGAGCGAGATGCGAACGAACTCGCGCCCCATCGCGCGCGCGATGCTGCGGCCGAGCGACGTCTTGCCGACTCCCGGCGGGCCGACGAAGCAGAGGATCGGCCCGCGCGAGTCGGAGCGGAGCTTGCGAACGCCGAGGAACTCGAGGATGCGGTCCTTGATTCCGGCGAGGTGCGCGTGATCGGCGTCGAGGATCTCGCGAGCACGCGAGAGGTCGAGCAGATCGGGCGAGCTCCGCTGCCAGGGCAGATCGACGAGCCAGTCGAGGTAGCCACGAACCACCTGCGCCTCGGGCCCGTCCGGATGCATCCGCTCGAGGCGGCGAAGCTGGCGGAGTGCTTCGCCGTGCGCCTCGCTCGAGAGTCCGGCTTCGTCGATCTTGGCGCGGTAGTCGTCGATCTCGTCGAGGCGCGGATCGTTCTCGCCGAGCTCGGATTGGATCGCACGGAGCTGCTCGCGGAGGAACTGCTCGCGCTCGGTCCGCGACATCTCGTCGCGCGCCTGCGAATGGATCTCGGCGCGGACGGTCGTCCCCTCGAGCTCACGGCGGACGCAGACATCGACACGGCGCAGCCGCGCGATCGGGTCCTGCGTCTCGAGGACGTCCTGTGCATCGGCGAGCCGGAGCCTCAGATGCGAGGCCACGAGATCGGCGAGCCGGCCGGGCTCCTTCACGTGGCTCGTGACCGAGAGCACCTCGGGAGGAAGGCTCTTCAGCGGGAGGAGTTCCTCGACGCGACCGCGGATCGCGCGGACGAGCGCCTCGCATTCGGGGCTCCACTCGGGCTCGGGGATGGTCCCGTACCCGCGAACACGAACCCAGGGCGCGGGCTCGTGATCGACGAAGCTCCGCACCTCGACTCGCGAGATTCCCTGCACGAGCGCCTTCACGCGACCGTCGGCGAGACGATGCGTGCGAAGCACCATCGCCGCCGTACCGACGCGATGGAGTTCGTCGGGGCCCGGATCCTCGACGTCGGGATCTCGCTGCGCGACGAGACACAGGAGACGGTCTCCGGCGAGCGCGTCCTCGAGCGCCGCGAGCGAACGCGGACGTCCGATGAACAGCGGAAGCACGGTCGTCGGGAAGACGACGAACTCCCGAAGCGGAAGCAGCGGGAGCTCGTCGGGCAGATCGAGCGTCGGGGGGGAGGGTTCCATCGAAGCCCGTTTCGACCGCGGCGCCGGAGGGCTTGAGCGCGGAGGGGCAAAACCACGCGGCAACTCGGGGAGTTGCGTGCGAAGGAGGCGCCGACTACTGGAGCTCGACGATGCGTCCGTCTCGCACTCCGCGGATCGCCGGAGTCTTCTGCACGGTGCCGTCTTCGAGGAGCGTGATCGTTCCGGCCGCGCCCGGGTATCCGCGCACGCGACGCAACCGCTCCTCGACTTCGGAACGATCCGTCGTTCCGGGCGGGAGTGCCGAGAGCAGCACGCGCGCAGCATCGTAGGCCTGCGCCGCCATCACGTCCGGGCTTTTCCCGTAGGCGAGGTGATAGCGCCGCATGAACTCCGCCACCGTCGGCGAAGAGCTTCCGGGATCGAAGGGCTCGCTGAAGATCGCGCCCTCGATCGCCGTTCCCCCCGAGCGAACGAGCTCCGGGCTCTGCCAGCCGCGCGCGCCGAGCACCCGCACACCCGTTGCCTTCTGCGTGCCGAGCGCCTGCGCGACGGCGATGCCGCGCTGCCGGGTGTCGGGAACGAAGATCGCGTCGAAGGGTGCGATCGCACCGACCGGCTTGGGCGTCGACGCGAGGAGCGTCGAGACGGCGGCCGAGAGGTCGCGCTCCGAGACGTCGTAGCCCTGCACCTTCACGATCGTCGCACCGCGGCGCGCGACGGCCTCGGCGAAGAGGTCTCGAAGCCCGCGACCGAAGTTGTCCTCGGGATGCAGGATCGCGAAACGCCGCAGCCCCTGAACGACGATCGCGTACTGCGCGAGGCCCTCGGCCTCGGAACGCGGCGTCGCGCCGAAGCGGTAGACGTGCTCGGCTGCGCCGGCCGTCCCTTCCTTTGCCGAGAGCGTCAGCAGCGCGAGCGAAGCCGTCGCGGCCGCACTCGCAGCACTCTCGGCCTCCTCGGCGAGGAGCGGACCGATCACCGCGGCGACCGAGGGATCGGCTGCGAGTTCGGTGACGGCCGCCGCCGCGGCATCGGGAGCCGACGCGGAATCGCGCACCAGGATGCGGATCTCGGAGGTTCCGGGAGGCGGCGTCGGCTCGAAGACGCCCGCCGCGAGCAGGACGCCACTCAAGCTCTCCTCTCCGAACTTCGCATAGCGGCCCGAGAGCGGCAGGACGACCCCGATGCTCCGCAGCGCGCCGCCCGGCGCCGGCTCGGCTTTCGGAGTCGCTTCGGGCTCCTTGCGCGCGGTCGCCGAGCCGCTCTTCGGCGCCAGGCGTCCGCCCTTGGCGACGAGCGCCGCCTCGGCCTTCGAAAGGCGAGCGGCGTCGGGTTTGGTCAAGGCGAGCTCCGAGGCCTTCGCGAGCGCCGCCGCCGCG
>CAJPFO010000167.1 GCA_905339255.1 Myxococcaceae bacterium | reverse complement strand
TCCTGCGTGGGTTCGGCCTGCGCCACCGGCTTCAGGCTGGACTTCGGCCGCTTCAGCGCGAAACGGCGGGCCGCCGCCTGGACGAGGCGCGGCAGCGCCACCCGTTCGGCCATGTCGGGCGCGGGGCTGCCGGCGGGCGGCGAGCGCCAAGTCTCGGGCCGCGCCAGCAGGCTGCCGAGCCGCGCCGGGTCGCGGGCCAGCGTGGCGAGCATCTGCTCCATGAAATCGTCGGTGGCAAACCGCAGGATGGCGGGCCGGAACTGGTCTTTGGCATGGACAGCGGCCTCGGGCGTGTCCCCAAAACGCGCCCACAAAGGCTCCGGCGCTTGCCATTGGATCGGATGGGCACTCATGTCTTCACCATATATTCCCCGCGCCCGGCGTGTATGAAGCGGAAATGACGCTGTTGCTGATGACCGTGTCGGCCTTCACGACCCCGGAAAACTTCGACATGGCGGCATCGACCGTCACCATGCCGGCCGAAATAGCGACCTGGCTGGCGTTGACGGTCACTTTGGCGGCGGCGGTCACGGTGATGCCGGCCGTCTCCAGCTTGACCGAATTGCCGTTGCTGTCCTCCACCAGCACCGCCCCCGGCCCGTCCTTCAATGTGATTGTCTGCCCGCCCGGCGTTTCGAGGATCAGCTTTTCCTGGCCGTCCTGGTCGTCGAGGGTGATCTTCACGCCGTTGCGCGAACGCAGCACCTTCTTGAAATTATTGCCCGCCCCGTCCATGGATTCGGGCGCTTTGTCGCGGCCGTTCCACAAGCCCCCCAGCACATAAGGCCGCCGCGCGTCGCCCTGCTCAAACGCCACCAGCACCTCGTCGTCCACATCCGGCACGAACCAACTGCCCCGGTTGTCGCCGCCGAACAGGGTCGCCAGCCGCGCCCAAGCCTCGTAACGCCCGCTGTCCGCGTCGGGCGACCACGGCAGCGTGATCTTGACCCGGCCTTGGTTGTCCGGGTCTTTGATGTCCAGCACCAAGGCGGGGAACACGCCGTACCAGCGTCCGCCCCAGCCGGCGGGAACCCGTTCGTGCAACTGCTGCTCGTGCGCCGGCAGGTCGGTCATCTGCATGCTCAGCGCCCCTTGCCCAGTCCGGGGCGGTCGCAGCGGAACTCGGTCCGCATCCCCGCCTTGTTGTCGAAGCGGTGGTGGAGCCAGGTCAGGGTATAGTCGCCCTCGAACAACGGGCCCAGGCCGCTCAATTTGAGCTTGGCCCCGACCTTCAGCTCGGCCCGGGTTTCGGCGACGCCCCGGCCCGCGACGAAACGCCGCGCCAGATAGCGCATGCTGGCCTCGGCCAAGGCCCGCGCCTCGGCGTTGTCCCAGGGCGCGCCGTGCGCCAGCGTGTCGATCCGCGCCCCGAAGGCTTGGGCCAGCGTCACCGGGCCGCTGTCGCCGCCGCCCAGCTCGGAACTGACCGCCTGTCCGTCGGCCTGGTGCGTGGCCGCCTGCTTGCCGGCCACGTCCCAGCCGCCCGCCACCAGGGCGGTCCGCTGGTGGGCCAGGTCGGCGGTGACCTGGAACTCGCGCAAGGTGCCGGCCCAGGCCAGTTCGACGGCCCCGCCGCCCCGGCGCGAACGCGCCACCGCCTTCAGGGTCGAGCCTTCCGCCCAAACCTGCGCGTCTTCGCGGCGGGCCAGGTCGCGCAGGAAGGCCAGATCACTCTGGTTCATCTGGGCCAGCACCTTGTGTTGCGGCCCGCTCAAATCCACCTGCGCCTGCAACCCGTGTTCGCCGGCGATTTTCCGCGCCACATCGCCCAAGCTCGCATCGGTGTAGCAGCGGGTGCGCCGCGTCATGCGCAAATCCTGCAAGCGGTCCTCGGCGTAAACGCCAACCTGTGGCGGCCCGCCGTCGGGAAAGACCGCGTGGATGGCGCTGATGCGCCCTTCAAACAAGCTGTCGGCCCCAAGCTTCACGGCAATCGGCTTGCCAAAGTCGAGCTTGGAGCGGTCAAAGTGCTGGAAGCCGGCTTTTTCCGGCCCGCCCCAGTTGCCGAACAGCAGTTTGCAGCGGGCCATGCCGTCCTCGGAATCGACGACATCCAGCGTGAACAGGGATGCCGTCAAGGTCGCGTCGCGCCGGCCATCAATTTCGATGGAGGGTCTCGCGCCTTGGACCGCCAAGCTTGCGGCTGCCGCCATTTTTGTGTTCCTTCAAGGTTGGAGAAGTCCGGGCCTAATGCGCCCAGGACCGCAAAGCCTGCTCGGCCAGCACACAGAGCGCCGGGACAAGATCATGCGGGTCGGGAGGCGCGGCGGCTTGGCCGGCCTGGCCTTCGCCGCCTTCCTGCCGTTGTGCCGACTGCTGCGGAGCCTCGGCCACCGCTTCAAACTCATTGATCACGACTGCCATGGATGGCCCCTATGCGTTGAAGTTGAACGAACCGCCGAGGCTCCCCCCCAGCGAGGCATTGAGTCCCGCGCCCTGGACACCGGCACCCGCCGACACCCCAGCGCCGGCCCCTAGTCCCAGCGACGCCCCCACGCCGACACCGCTCCTTAAGGAAGCACCGGCCCCGCCACTAATGCCCGCGTTCAAGTCGACCAGTTGGCCCGGCGCCATGCGCAAGGGATCTTCGATCCCGTTCGCGGCGGCGATGGACTGCCAATCCCCCTTGCCCGCCTTGGCGGCCGCGCTTTGGAACGGCTCCCGGTATTTCACGCCGGTCAGGGGCTTCTGCCCCGGCAGCGACGGAACATTGCCTTCCCCGTCGAATTTGGCTTCGAGTATCTTCTGCTGCGACACGCTCAGCGTGATGCTTGCCCGCAGGGGTTTGCCCTCGGGCGAGAAGAACTCGATGGTTTCTTCCATCCCTTCGACGATGCCGTCGAACAGGAAGGAACCCCAGGAAAAGCGCAAACCCGGCGGAACCTTCTTGTCCGGGTCGGTTTCCGAGTCTTGCGGTGTCATGAAGTACACGACTTTCTGGGTCAGGCGGCGCACATCGTCCACCGCGTCTTCCTGCATCGCAGTCACGTCGAACCACAGTTGCAAGGCCAGCTTGGTGGTGCCAGCCCCGACGAACTGGCGGCCGGCGGTGCCGCTGGCCTGGTCGCCGCCCTGCGGCTGCACCAGTTGGTTGGCATAGGTGACTTTCAAGGATTCGGGGTTGAACTGCACGTCCACCGTCTGCCCGCCGTCCTTGACTTTCCAGGTCGGCGGCTGTTTCGGACTGGTCTGGGGATTCGGCACCACCTCGATCAATTTCGCTTTGACTAACTGGCCCATGGCTTGCTTTTCCCGATCAGGTTTGCGGCGGATTGAACTGCATCGTCTCGTAGGCGATTTGCAGTTCCTCAATGGCGACCATGCCGTCCTTGGCGTTCAGGGCCGGGGCCTTCAGCTTGACCGGCACACAACGCTCCAGCCTGAAACGGGCCTGCACGGTTCTGCCGTCCGCCGCCAGCAGCACGACTTCCGTGCTGGCTCTCAGGCGGGGATCGGCGACGCTGTCGCGGAACCAGTTCCATAAATCGAAGCTGTTGGTCATCCCTCGTTTCAACGTGAGCTGGCCGTAGCTGACCGGGCCGCTCAAGCGGATTTGGCGGTCGTTGCCACCACCCTCGCGGATGGTCTTCACCTCCATCGTCATCTCCAACCCGTCGCAATCGGAAAAGGCCGCGTTCACCAAGGGTTTGCCGTCCATGCCCCGGTTGATCTCGACGGAAAAATTGAAGGTGGTGAACGGGATGGGATCGGCCATGTTTAGACCTCCTCCATCACGGTGAGTCGCTCGCCGCTTTGCAGCAGGCGCACGGTCAGGAACTCAAGCGGCCGGGCCGGCGCCACGCGCAGCTCCACGAAAAAACGGCCCAGCTCGCGGTCCCTTGCGGTGTCTTGGCCCCCGCCCGTGACGACGCGGAAGGATTCGGCGGCCGTCGCGCCGGCAAAAGCGCCACGCCGGAACAGGTCGGTCAGCAACAGCGAGAAGCCGCGCTCGACCGCGCGCCGCAAGACATCGCCATTGGGTTCGAACACATAGCTGGCGCCCCGGCGCACGGCGAGTCGCTTGAGCAGGATGAACAGCCTCCGCACATTGATGGGCCGCCAGTCCGGATCGTCCGACAAGGTATCGGCGGACAGCGTCAAAAAGCCGCGCGGGTCGGCAAGAACCAGATTGACCTGGGCATCCAGCAAAGCCGCCCTGGCCTCATCCCCGATGGGCGGGGTCAGCGCCACCACATCCTTGAACGGCTGGTTGGCCGGGGCCACCCAGGCGCCCCGGCGGGTGGCTCGGTCGGACAGCAGGCCGACGGCGATGCCGTCGGGCGGGCAGACGCGAAGCCCGCCGGCCGGGCCGGACGGCTGCGCCGGGAACTCGACCCAAGGATGGTAAAGCGCCCCGTAGGACAAGGCGCGCCGTTCGTCCAGCGCCAAGCCATCCCAATCCCCGGCAACCAAGCCTGTGGACAGGCTGCGCAGCCTCGCCGCATGGCGGATGGACTCCGGGGCGCGGTAATGCCGGGGCAGGCCCAGCACGGCAAACAGATCGCCGCCGGCAGCCGCCAGCCGCAACAGCGCCCGCTGAAGCCGCAATAGCCCGGCCTCGCCGTCGGCTTGAAAATCCTCAGGCATCCTCGACACCCAGGCGTCGTCGCAGACGACCACCGTCAGAACGTCGGACGGGGCGCTGCGCTCGTCGTCGGCATAGGCGGTGACCCGGTAATAAAAAACGCCTTCGCGGGTGGCGGACACGTCGCTGGCACGGGCCGTGCCCCGGTAAATTTCCCGCGCATCGGAAAAATCCGCGTTGACGGACTCCTCCAAGCTGAAGCCATCCAGGCTTTCGGGCTTCTGCTCCCAGCGGAGGCGGAAAAACCCGCGCGGCAGACGCAAGACCGGCCCGGACAAGAAGGCCGGCTGCGCCAATCGGCGGGTGGCGCAATCGAGGAAACGGCCAAAATCGGGTGCCTCGAGCGACGTGCCCTCGGACACCCCGGCGCAGGGTCCCCGGTGGGCCAGCCAATGGGCCGGGGTTTTCGGTGAGGTCTTTGGAACGGGCAGTGGCTCAGAAACCTCCCGCCTGACCCATCCCAGATGTGCCGCGTCGGGCACCGCGATCAGGCTGGCTTCGTTGAACAGCCCGCCCGTGCCGATGGACAGGGCCGCATGGATGCCGAACAAGCGGCGCGGGGCATCCGCCAAGTAGCGGATCACATCGGCCTGTCCCGCCAGCGTGTCCACACCGACCTGGGCCAGTCCCGGGTCGAGAAACAGCTCGGTGTCAAAATGCGACAGCCCTTCACGTTCGAGGGCGGTCGCCTGTTGCGGCAAAGGGCCGGACGCCTCCCCGTACAGCGGGGTGACCCCCAGCGGAATCCAGGCCAGAATCGGCGGGCTGCCGGGCTTGCGATCCTCCGCCGCCAGCGGGAAGGGGTTGGCTGCGACCGGGGTTGCGCCGCTCTGGCCGGACGTCGCGTAGAACACATCGTCACTGACCAGCCGCCACCAGCCATTGGGATGGGCCAAGGTCAAGCCGACGCCACTGAGCCGGTCCAGGCGGTTTGATCCGGCGGAAACCTGCAAATCGAGGCTCAGCGAGGCGGCATGGATCGGTGGCGGGCTAGGCAGTTCCAAGGGCGCTTCGCGCCAGGCCACGCCTTCGGCGAGCAAAGGCGGCGAGGCGGCAACCGGCTCGAAGGCGGCGCACAGGGTGGCTTCCACCTGCTGTTGGGGCTGGCCTTTGGCATCGGTGCCGGGGGTGGCTTTTTCGATGATGGCGTAAACCCGAAGGCCACCCGCCAGCGTTCCGGCGGCGACATCGGCCCCGTTCCCCAATTCAATCAAATCGCCGACTTGCGGCATGGCGCGTGTGCTGAAACGGAAACGCCTGTCCGGCGGCGAGGAGAGCGGCACGCAGCCGTCCAACTCAAAGCCGACCGCCGCCAGCGCCGCAGACACCCGCAAGGGATCGGACCAGGAACCCAGGCTGCGCGCTTGCAGCAGCGCCGGGGCGGTTCCTGCCGCCGTCAGGGCCAACACCCCCGGCACGGCAAAGCGGTTGGCGCAGGCAAGCCCGCCCGTCTTGGGTTCCCGGCCCGGCACCTTGTCCCACTCGGCGTTGAGTCCGGGCGTCCACGCCAGCCGGATCACCCAGCAACGCCGCCCGCCGCCCGAGAAGAAGGCCCGCACCGCAGGGCCTAAGTTCGCATAGACCCTCTCCCCGCGCCCGGCATCGAAGGCCAAGGGCAGATCCTCGCCGAACACCCCGGCATACTGCTCGATGCCCTCGATGGCCACCGGGGTGTGCGCCGGCCCGGTGGCGGCAAAGCCTGCGAACACCGCCACGTCCATGCGCGGCAACACCTCCACCGGCGGCGGCGGCGTCACATCCATGAGGATGCCCGGCAGGCGGCGCGGCGCAGGCATGGCGCTCACCCCAGGCCAAGGCTGGCAGGCTGTCGGATGCGGGCTTCGTCCATTGTCACTCCATCGTCAGCCGTTCGTATGCCAGCACCAATTCCTCCATCGCGATTTCGTTGCTCTTCGCATTCAACGGCCCGCAGGTGTATTTGATGATGCGGGCCTCATGCAATTGCCAGGTCAACACAGGGGTTTGGCTGCCCGCCGTCTCGGTCTTCAATTGGATCGTCACCGCCCGGGTGCCCCGGTTGCCGTTGCGGACATCGTCGAGCCAGGCGTACAGGTCGAGCGCGCCGATCACCCCGCGCTTCAACGTGACATCCGAGGACTTGTTCAGTCCGGTGATTTTGGTCACATTGTTGGTCGCCGCGTTGCCGGTGCGGTATTCGGCCACGCCCACCTCCATGCCAATGCCGCTGACCTCTTGGAAACCGGCCCTCGCGGTGAGGGCATCGCCACTGTCGAAACCGACTTGGAAGTTGAACTGCGCATAGGGAAGATTGTTTTCTCTGGTTGCCATGGCTTTGCCCCTTAGACTTTGCGGTCAGCCGTCCACTGGCCGATGCGGAAAATGACAAACTCGGCCGGACGCAGCGGCGCGACACCGATGAGGCAGACCAAGCGGCCATTGTCGAGGTCGTTCTGGGACATGGTCGAGCGGTCGCATCTGACGAAGTACGATTTCTCCGGCTTGTCGCCCAGCAAGGCCCCGTTGTTCCATTCGTTGAACAGGAAGCCTTCGATGGTGCGGCGGACATTGGCCCACAGGGCCTCGCCGTTGGGCTCGAACACGGCCCACTGGGTGCCCTTGTCGATGGAGCGTTCGAGATAGGCGAAGTAACGCCTCAGATTGACGTACATCCATTCCGGGTCGGAACTGATGGTGCGCGCGCCCCACAGACGCATGCCCCGGCCCTCGAAGAAGCGGAAGCAGTTGATGCCTTCTGGGTTGAGGACTTCCTGCTGGCTCTTGTTCAGCATCATCTCGAAGCTCAGCGCCCCGCGCACGACCTCGTTGGCGGGCGCCTTGTAGACCGCGCGCTCCTTGTCGTTGCGGGCGTAGATGCCGGCCACGAAGCCCGAGGGCGGCAACGGGATCTCGGTGCGCGTCACCGGGTCCAGCACCTTGATCCAAGGGAAATAGAAGGCCGCGTATTTGGAGTCGAACTTGGCCCGCTGGGCACGCACCTCGGAAATGGTCTGTCCGTTGCCGGAGTCCAGCACGGCGATGCGGTAGCGCATCCGCTCGGCGTGGGAAATCAAGGCCAGCAAGATGGCTTGCGCCCGGGCAGGATCATCCCTCAAGCCATACGTGGAACCGGGTGCCGCGACGATGGAGATGTCCTCCAAGCCCTCGAAGGCCACCAGGCCGGTCGCCCCGTAGTCGAGTTGCTGGCCGGCATAGGCGCTGTCGGTCGGCAGCCCGCCGTCGTTGCCATTCTCAAGCCTGGCCGTCACCGAACGCTCGTCCTCGCTGGATTTGTCCCTGGCCAAGGCGGCGAGCAACAGGTTCCCGCTGGCT
>CAJPFO010000166.1 GCA_905339255.1 Myxococcaceae bacterium | reverse complement strand
CTCGCGCGAGCATTGCTCGGCGCGACTCGTGGTCGATCGCGCGATCAGATCGCGGAGCGGCTTGTAGCGGTGGAGCAACGCTCCGGGCACCGAGCGCAAGTCGCCGTGAGGCCGGATCCTCGCGCACGCTTCGAGGACGGCGTAGGCCATCCGATCCTCGGCGAAGATCCGCGGCTCGCGGCCCTCGAGGAGAACCCGCTCGAGCCGTCGCGAGCAGGCATAGTTGGCGCGGCCCTTCATCGAGATCGCGCGAAGCCCGGGCCAGCCGAGAAAGCGCGCCGTCGCCGCGACGTCCTTCTGGAGAAGCTGGTCCTGGAGGAGCTTCGTCCGCGTCGAGATCACCAGAGGCTCGCGCCGCGAGCTGGCGGGCCGCGTCATCACGAAGGGGATCGCCGCGGCGAGGTATGCGAGTGATTTTCCGACCCCGGTTCCGCCTTCGAGAAGCAATACGCCGCCGTCGCGGAGGTTCCGCACGAAGTGTCGCGCGAGTCGGATCTGGTCCTCACGAACCCGGTAATTCGGAAAGTGGCGCCGCCCGCGCGCCTCGTCGGCGAGCGCGAGGGCGACCTGGTCTTCGTCGAAAGCGACGGGCTTCTCGTCGGAGCGGCCGATCTCGAGCCAGGGAGATTCCGGAGCCGTCGCGCGCGCCTCGACGGCAGCGGGAAAGAGCGCGAGCCACGGAGAATCGGGCGCGAAGCGTGCGAGCGCGTCACGAGCGGCGATCGCACGGGGCTCGCCTTCGCGCGCTCCGACTCCAACGTGCGAGATCACTCGCGCCGCGTCGAGTGCATCCGAAAGGGCGCGGTGGCGCTCCTCGCTTCCGAGCAGTCGTCTCGTGAACGTCTCGAGACGCAGATCGCTCGCGTCGGGATGCGTGATCGAGAGCAGATCCTGCGTATCGAGAAAACGCGGGAGTGGCGAGCCGTCGAGCACGTCGCGCGCCAAGAAGAAGCTCTCGAAGTCTGCGTTGTGGGCCACGAGCGTCCGGCCGCGGAGACGCTCGGCGAGCGCGGCCCGCAGCTCGGCGAGCGGCGGCGCGCCCGCGACGAGCTCGTCGGTGATTCCCGTGAGCCGGGTGATCGCGGCGGGCACGCCCCGCTCGGGGCGCAGCAGCGTCTCGAAGGTCGTGACCTCCGCGTGCCCCGGGTCGACCTCGACGACGCCGACCTCGAGGATCTCGGCGCGGGCGTCTCCCGAGAGCCCCGTCGTCTCGAAATCGAGAACGGCGTAGGGCCCGAGCGCGGCCGCGAGCGCCTCGAGCGACGCCGCGTCGAGGCCGAGCGCTTCGGGAGTGACCTTCTTCTCGCCCGCGGAGACGCTAGACGTAGATCCCGCCCTTGTACTCCCGGTCCTGCCGGATCACGACGTTCACGAGCGCGGGCTTTCCCGATGCTGCCGCGCGATCGAGCGCGGGGCGGATCTCCTCGGGACGCGTGCAGTACTCCCCGTGCCCACCGAGCGCCTCGACGACCTTGTCGTAACGCGTGTAGTTGAGAAGAGTCCCCTGCAGCCGATCCCAGCCGTAGACGGCGCCCTGCGGCCGCATCATCTGCCCCCAGGCTCCGTCGTTTCCGACGATCCCGATGATCGGGAGCTCGAAACGGACCGCGGTGTCATACTCGAAGCCGTTCAACCCGAAAGAGCCGTCGCCGTAGACGATCACGACCCGTTTGTCGGGGTGCGAGGCCTGCGCCGCGAGCGCGAACGGCATTCCGACGCCGAGCGTCCCGAGCGGGCCCGGATCCATCCAAGCGCCCTCGCGCGGCACCGGGAGGATCTTGGCGGCCGTTGCGACGATGTCGCCACCATCGCCGATCACGATGCTCTCGCCGAGGTCGCCGAGCCAGTCTCGAACCTCGCGGCACATCCGCTGCGGATCGATCGGAGTCTCGTCGCTGTAGAGCGCCGCCTCGACCTTCTTCTCCGCGGCCGTCTCGATCTCCCTGAGCTCGGAGAGCCAGCTCGAGAAGTCGAGCTTCACCCCCTCGTTCTTCATCTCCTCGAGCAGGAGCTCGAAGCTGCATGCGAGGTTTCCGACGAGGCCGACGTCGGCGCCTCGGTTCATCCCGATCAGCGTGGCGTCCATGTCGAGCTGAATGATCTTCGCCGTCGGCGGAATCGTCTTCCCGAACGCGAGGCGGAAGTCGAGGAGTGAGCCCGCGAGGATGATGAGATCGATCTGCTTCATCGCCTCGCGGCGAGAGCGATTGAGATACTGGTTCGACGTGGGCGGGATGGTGCCTCGCCCCATGCCGTTCGTGTACGCGGGCATCCGGGTCTCGTCGAGAAACGCGTTCATCGCGGCACTCGCCATCGACCACTTGACGCTCGTCCCCGCCATGAGCATCGGCTTGCGGCACTTGCCGAGCAGCGCGATCGCCTCTCGGATCTCGACGCGATCGGGCGAAAGCCTCGGGGGAGCAGTCCGGATCCTCGGAATCGGCGACTGCTCCCATTCGGCCTGCCCCATGAAGACGTCCATCGGGATTTCGAGGAAGGCCGGCCCGGGGATTCCCGACACCGCATGACGGATCGCGAGCTCGATGTACTCGGGAATCCGCTTCGTGTCGTAGCAAGCATCGGCCCACTTGGTGATCGGTCGCATCACTCCGACGTGGTCCATCTCCTGCAGCGAGCCGCGGCGGAGGTTCGCGAAGGGCCCCTGTCCGCCGAAGACCAGGATCGGCGAGTTCGCTCGCCAGGCGTTCGCGACGCCCGTGACGCCGTCGGTGACGCCCGGACCGGCCGTGATCGCGGCCACACCGATCTTTCCGGGATTGCAGCGGGCCCAGGCGTCGGCGGCATGGACGGCGGCCTGCTCGTGGCGGACATCGATGATCCGGATGCCCTCGTCGAGGCAGCCGTCGTAGATCGGCATGATGTGGCCACCGGAAAGCGTGAAGATGCACTCGACGCCGGCCTGCTTGAGGGCGCGCGCCGCGAGCTTGCCACCGTGAACGGGCATGGGGAGGACCTCGCGTGGATGGGTCTTGGGACACTATCACCCCGCGGACGCAAGCGGCAACGAAGCCGCCCGCGACGAGGCCGGACCGGCTCGCCGGAGGCCTGCGATCGAGCGACCGCTTTGCACCTTGACCGGTCGGGAGCGAGGCGGGATGCTTGCGCCATGTCGCATCCGCAGCGTTGGGTGCCGCTGCTGCTCGCCGCCTGGCTCGGCCTCGGCGCGCTCGCGACGCTCACGCCTCGGGCCTCGAGTTCGGCCGGGGCGGCCGCCCCGGTATCGCATTGCGACCACTCCCCTGCAGCGGGCGAGCCCGTTCCGGCTCCGAAACCTCCCGCGCCGGCGTCGCCGTGCCATTGGCCGCTTCCTCTCGTCTGCTGCCAGCAGGTGGCGGCCGCGAGCTCCGCGGGCCACGAAGTCGCGCCGGCGGTCGTGCTCTGGCTCGCGAGCCCGCCACGGCTCTTTGCGATCATCGAGCGGCCGGCGCTTCGCGCCGGGATCGACGAGCGCATCGGCGTGGCGCCGCCGCGCAAACGTTCCGTCGTCCTCCAGGTCTGATCCCCCTCCGCAGCGTCCACTGCGTTCCGAGGCCGGGCGGTCGTGTCCGGCCGTCACCATGGGGATCCACCGATGCATGCCGCGTTCCGGCGTGCCCTCGTCCTCGCGCTCCAGGCCGTCCTCGCGACGGCCTGTGCGGGCGGCGGCGCGCGCTACCAGATGCTGGCGCAGGAGCTCGCTCGCACCGAGCTTCGTCCGGCCTCTCTCGACGACGACCCGTTCCGTGCAGCCCCCGCGCTCGAGCGCGAAGCGCTCGTCCGCGCCGTGCTCCAGCGCAACCCGACGCTCCGTTCGGCACGCGCCGCGTGGCGCGCCGCGCTCGCCCGCCATCCGCAACAGACGGCGCTCGCCGACCCGATGCTCGGCATGGCGATCGGTCCGCGTTCGTTCGGCGCCGCCGAGGTGCGCGACGGCTGGAAGGTCGACGTGAGCCAGGAGATCCCGTTCCCGGGAAAACTCGCGCTCCGCGGGGAGGTCGCGCTCGCCGAGGCCGAGGCGATGGCGGGTGACTTCGAGGCCGCGAGGCTCGAGCTCGCGCTCCTGGCCTCTCTTCTCTTCGACGATTACGTCCTCGCTGCCCGCTCGATCGAGGTGGAGGAACACCACATCCGCCTCCTCGAAGAACTCGAGCAAGGCGCCATCGCGAGGCTCGAATCGGGAGAGGTCGCTCTGCAGGATCCGGTGTGGGCAGCCGCCGAACTCGCTCACCGTCGCCACGATCGGATCCGCTACGCCACGGCGCTGCGGACGATCGCGCAGCAGATGAACCTGCTCCTGCACCGTCCTCCGCTCGCACCGATCCCGCCGCCTCCCGCGACGATCGAGATCGAGGCCGGCGACGACGCGGCAGCCGACGCGACCGACGCGCTCGTCTCGACCGCGCTCGCAGAGCGGCCCGAGCTTCGTGCCGCATACGCGAGAATCGGAGCCGGGCAGGCCGCGGTCGGCGCCGCCGCGCTCGACTACTTCCCGGACTTCACCGTCGTCGCCGGTTGGGACGCCTTCTGGCAGGAACGCCCGCTCCAGCCCTCGATCGGGATCCAGCTCAATGTCCCGCTCCAACGCGAGCGGCGCGCGGCGGCGCTCGACGAGGCGCAGGCGCGGCTCGAGCAGGCGGAGAGCGAGGCCGACGCGAAGGCGGACGAGGTCCGCTTCTCGGTCGCGAGCGCGGCAGAGCGCCTTCGCGAGGCGCGCCACGTCCTGCACCTGCAGGAGACCGAACTCGTCCCGGCGGCACGCGAATTCTCCGACGCGGCGAGGATTGCGTACCAGTCGGGAACGGGGAGCTTCGAAACGCTGATCGAAGCCGAACGCGGACTGCGAAGCGCCGAGCTCGAACGCGAGGCCGCACGCGCCGACGTGAGCCGCCGCCGCGCCGAGCTCGACCGCGCGCTCGGCCGGATCCCCGGGACCTCGAGAGGAGCAACACCATGAAGTGTCTATTGGAGAGCCCGGCGCGTGCCGTGTTCGCGTTCTTCTTGCTCGTGACGGCGACCGCGAGCTGCGGCCGCGATGGAGCCGATCCGGTCCGCGTCGAGGGAGGTGGGCTCGTCGTCGAAGCGCGGCTCGACCCCGTGGTTCCTCGCACCGGCGAGAACCTCCTCGAGCTCCTCGTCCTCGACGCCGGCGGCCGTCCCGTCCCGGATGCCCACGTCGAGGTGAAGGTGATCATGCCCGCGATGGGCGCCATGGCGCAGATGGGGGGTCCCGCTCGCGTTCGCCCGCTCGGCGAAGGCCGCTACGAGGCCACGTTCGGGCTCGACATGGACGGAAGCTATCGGATCGACGTCTCGGTCCATGCCGCATCGTCATCGCTCTCGGCAGAGGGCTCGCTCATGACCGGGCGGAGCGGTTTCTCGCTCACCGCGCGGAGGGCGCCGCCTCCTCGCTCGTCGAGCCACGCGCCCACCGGCGAAGGCGCCGCTGACGCAGCCGCACACGATCCGCACGGCGGGCACGCAGGACACACACGGGCTCCGGAGGAGGCGCCCGCCCCAACCGACGCCGGGGGGGGATTCGCCGGAGAGGTCTTCGTCGATCCCGGGCGCCGGCAGCGGACCGGGATCCGGATCGCTCCGGTCCGGCTCGAGCCTTTCGAAGTCACGATCCGCGCGGTCGGCCTCGTCGAGTACGATCGAGGAGCGATCCAGGACATCGCGCCTCGGGTCGGCGGGACCGTCGGCTCGGTCCGCGTCCCGGCTCCCGGGAACCCGGTCCGCGCCGGGGATCTCCTCTTCACGCTCTACAGCCCCGAGCTCCTCGCCGCGCAGCGTGAGTACCTGACGGCGCTCGGCAGCGGACGGAGCGACGCCGTCGCGACGGCCGCACGCGGCCGGCTCCGGCTCTGGGGGATGTCGGGTGCGGACATCGATCACGTCGCGCAAACGGGTGTGCCGCTCGAATACGTCCCGTTCCGCTCGCCCGTGAGTGGCGTCGTCATCGAGAAGAACGTCGTCGACGGGAGCGGGACGAGCGCGAACGAGCGGCTCTTCCGGATCGCCGCCGTCGACCGGGTCTGGATCGAGGCGGAGCTCTACGAAGCCGATCTCGCCCTCGTCCGGCCCGGTGACGCAGCCGAGATCGCGCTCGTGTATCTCCCGGGCGAGCGCTTCGAAGGCACGGTCTCGCTCGTCAATCCCTTTCTCGACGGCGAGACGCGAACCGCACGCGCGCGGATCGAGCTCGCAAACCGGGACGGCATCCTGCTGCCGGGCATGTACGCGACCGTGTGGCTCCGCCGCGACCTCGGGCGGCGGATCGTCGTTCCGGCGTCGGCGGTTCTCTACGCGGGCGATCGCCGCTTCGTCTTCGTCGACGCCGGCGAGGGGAGGCTCCGGCCGCGCGCCATCACGACCGGCCATCGAGACGGCGAGCGCCTCGAAGTCCTCTCGGGGCTCGACGCGGGCGAGGCGATCGTCGTCTCGGGCAACTATCTGATCGCTTCCGAGAGCCGACTCGGCACGGCGCTCGAGCAGTGGTGACCGGCGCCTCCGATCCCACCGGCCCGATCGCCTGGTGGATCGCGCTTTGCGCCCGCCATCGCGCGGTCGCGATCCTCGCCGTCGCTGCAGCGACGCTCTGGGGCGTGCAGGCGCTGCGTACGGCGCCTCTCGACGCGATCCCGGATCTCGGAGACGTGCAGGTGATCGTCACGACCGAGTGGCCCGGGAGGAGCCCCGATCTCGTCGAGGACCAGATCACGTATCCGATCTCGTCGCGACTGCTCGCCGCTCCGGGCGTCTCCTACGTGCGCGGGCAGTCGGACTTCGGCATCTCGTTCGTCTACGTCGTCTTCGAAGAAGGAACCGATCTCTACTGGGCGCGCAGCCGCGTGCTCGAGTACCTGAGCGGCGCAGGAGGGTCGCTCCCGCAGGGCGTCACTCCCGAGATCGGCCCCGACGCGACGGGGGTCGGTTGGGTGTTCCAGTACGCGCTCGTCGACCGCAGCGGCGCGCACGACCTCGCCGATCTCCGCACGCTTCAGGATTGGGTGCTGCGCTACGCGCTCGCGAGCGTCCCGGGAGTCGCAGAGGTCGCTTCGGTAGGGGGCGCCGTCCGCGAATACCAGGTGCTCGTCGACCCCATGAAGCTCCTCGCCTTCCGGATCGGTGTCACCGACGTGATCGACGCCGTCCGCGCATCGAACCAGGATACGGGCGGCCGCCTGCTCGATCTCGCCGGACACGAGGTCGTGGTCCGGGGCCGTGGCTATCTGACCGGAATCGACGACCTGCGCCGGATCCCGCTGCGCGTCTCGGATCGCGGCGCTCCCGTGACGGTCGGCGACGTCGCCGAGGTCGTCGTCGGTGCGGCGATGCAGCGGGGCTTCGTCGATCTCGACGGCGAAGGCGAGGTGGTCGGCGGAGTCGTCGTGATGCGACTCGGGAACAATGCGCTCGAGGTCATCGATCGGGTGAAGGCTCGACTCGCGGAGGTCGAGGCGACGCTTCCTTCCGGGGTCGAGATCGTCGTCACCTACGACCGTTCCGAGTTGATCCATCGGGCGATCGACACGCTACGCCGGACCCTCGTCGAGGAGATGATCGTCGTCGCGGCCGTGATCGTGATCTTCCTGCTCCATCTCCGGAGCGCACTCATCCCGATCCTCACCATCCCCGTTGGAGTCGCGCTCGCGTTCATTCCGATGCAGCACCAGCACCTCACGGCGAACATCATGTCGCTCGGCGGGATCGCGATCGCGATCGGCGCGATGGTCGACGCTGCGATCATCCTCGTCGAGAACGTCCATCGGCGCCTCGAGGGCTGGGAGTCGGCCGGGCGACCGGGGTTGCGAAACGACGTCGTGCTTCGAGCCATGCAGGAAGTCGGGCCGAGCGTCTTTTTCTCGCTTCTCGTCGTGACCGTCTCCTTCCTTCCGATCTTCATGCTCGAAGGGCAATCGGGAAGGCTCTTCCGCCCGCTCGCCTTCACCAAGACCTACGCGATGGCGGCGGCAGCGATCCTCTCGATCACGCTGACGCCGGCGCTCGCCTCGCTCCTCGTCCGAGGCCGCATCCGCGCCGAGCACGAGAACCCGCTCAATCGTGCCCTCGTCCGTGTCTACGCCCCCGTCGTCCGTTTCGGCCTCCGCTTCCGCTACCCGCTCGTCGGACTCTCGCTCGTGGCGCTCGCCGCAACGCTGCCCGCGTTCTTCCGACTCGGGAGCGAGTTCATGCCGCCGCTCAACGAGGGAACGATCCTCTACATGCCGACGGGAACCCCGGGGACCTCGATCACGGCCGCCGCCGAAGTGCTGCAACGGATGGACCGGGAGCTCGCCTCCTTCCCCGAGGTCGAACGCGTCTTCGGCAAGATCGGCCGTGCCGACTCCGCGACCGATCCCGCACCGCTTTCGATGATCGAGACGACCGTCACGCTCCGCCCTCCCGACCCATGGCGGCCGGAAGTCGACTTCGACTCCCTGCTCCGCGAGATGGACGAGAAACTCCGCTACCCCGGAATGCCGAACATCTTCTGGATGCCGATCCAGACGCGCACCGAAATGCAGGCCACCGGGATCCGGAGCCAGCTCGGCGTGAAGGTCTTCGGCCCCGACCTCGCGACGATCGAGCGGGCGTCGGTGCTCGTCGAGAAGGCGCTCGCGAGGCTCCCGTCGACCCGCAGCGCCGTCGCCGAGCGGACGACGGGCGGCTTCTATCTCGACGTGCGGATCGATCGCGACCGTGCCGCTCGACTCGGCATCCGGGTCGAGGACCTGAACCGCGTGATCGAGGCTGCGCTCGGTGGTGAAGCGATTTCCGAGACGATCGAAGGACGCGAGCGTTATCCGATCCAGGTACGCTACGCGCGCGATTTCCGGCAGGATCCCGATACGCTCTCGCGGATGCTCGTCACGGCTCCCTCCGGCGCGCAGGTCCCCCTCTCCCAGGTGGCGGACATTCGCTTCGAGATGGGTCCCCCGATGATCCGGAGCGAAGACGGGCAGCTTCTCGGAATCGTCTCGGTCGACGTCGGCGGGGTCGGAATCGTCGACTACGTCGAAGGCGCGCGCGAAGCGGTGGCGCGCGAGGTCGAGCTTCCGCGCGGGGTGCGCCTCGAATGGGCCGGGCAGTACCAGTCGTTCGAGCGGGCGAAATCGCAGCTCCTCGTCGTGGTCCCGCTCACGCTCGCGCTGGTCGCGCTGCTCCTCTACCTGAACACGGGCTCCGTCGTCGAGACCGCGCTCATTCTCGGCCTCGTTCCCTTCTCGCTCATCGGGGCCGTCTGGGCGCTCGCTCTCCTCGACTACCATCTGAGCGTCGCCGTGTGGGTGGGGATCATCGCGCTCGCCGGCCTCGACGCGCAAAACGGCGTCGTGATGCTGCTCTACCTCCGCTTGGTCCACGATCGCCGCGCGGCGGAGGGACGCCTGCGCGACTTCGGCGATCTCGGCGAAGCGGTCGTCGAAGGAGCCGCCGACCGGATCCGCCCGAAGCTCATGACCGTCCTCACGATGATCGTCGGGCTCACCCCGCTGTTCTGGAGCAGCGGGACCGGGGCCGACGTCATGAAGCGCATCGCGGCCCCGATGATCGGCGGCCTCGTGACTTCGTTTGCCGTCGAACTCCTGGTCTACCCGGCTCTCTACGCGATCTGGAAGGAGAGGAGCCTGCCACGGACGGGCCGCTCCTGAGCGGAGGCGCACGGCGGGCGCTCGTCGCGCCCGCCGTGTTCCCCGGAAATCGCCGAGCTACTTGTTGACGAGCGTGTCGACGCGGCGGTTGAACTTCCACGCGGCCTCGTCGTGTCCCTGCACCGCCGGGCGACTCGAGCCGAAGCTCACCGTCACGATCTTCGACGAGGGAACGCCGAGCTTGATGTAGTAATCCGCGACCGCATTCGCGCGCTTGTCGCCGAGTGCGAGGTTGTACTCCTCGGTACCGCGCTCGTCGCAGTTGCCCTCGAGGACGATCTGCTTCCATTCGGGGCGCCGTTCGATGTGCCCCACGTTGGCCTTTGCCACGGGGAGCTGGTCGCTCTTCAGGTTGTAGCGGTCGTAGTCGAAGTAGAGCGTCTTGAGCTCGGGCACCCGCACGGGGCCCGAGACGGTCTCGGTGATGTCCTCTTCCATGAACTCGCCGGTCGTGCCGCTCGGCATGAGCGGCTGCGAGGCATCGGGCTTCTTGGCGCAACCCGAAGCGATGGCCCCGGCGAGGAGCGCGAGGCATGCCACGCGCGCAATCGACGTCTTCCGCATGAACCCCCCAACCTGCACGAAAGGGCCGATCGGGAACGTCTCGCTCCCGCGGGTGGCGCGCCGGCAGGCTCGCGCGAGGACCCGGCCCGCCGATAGCTTGAGGGGCTGACGCCGCGTGTCAAGTGCCGGCAGACACGAACACTACGCGCCGCGGAAGCGAGGCGGCCGCTTCTCGAGAAAGGCGCGCACGCCCTCCTGGTAGTCGGCGCTCTCGAAGCAGGCGCGGATCGACGCCTCGATCGAAGCACGGTCGCGCTTCGCGGGCTCGATCCCGAGCGATCGGATCACCCGCTTGGCGCTCCGAAGCGTGAGCGGCGCGTTCGCTGCGATCTCGAGCGCGAGCTCCCGGGTGCGCGCCTCGAGCTCGGGCTTCGCGTGAACGCGGTTCAGGAGTCCCATCTCGAGTGCCCGCTTCGCCGGAAATCGTGCGGCCGTCAGCAGGATCTCGAGAGCGACGGAGGGACCGACGAGCGAGGCGAGCTTCTCGACACCCTCGGCCCCGTAGCCGAGGCCGAGCCTCGCGGCCGGGATGCCGACCCTCGCGTCGTCCGCCGCGATCCGGAGGTCGGCGCAGAGCGCGACGGCGAGCCCTCCCCCGATGCAGAAGCCATGGATCATGGCGAGGAGCGGGATCTCGATTCCCGCGAGCGCGCGGAATGCGCGCTCGGTGATCTCCTCGTACGCCCCCGAACCGCCCGCCCCCGAGCGCGACTGCTCGAACTGCGAGATGTCGGCCCCCGAGACGAAGGCCTCTTCGCCGGCCCCTCGCATCACGATCACGCGGATCGCCGGGTCGGCACCGAGCGCGCGGACGGCTTCGGGGATCGCCTCCCACATCGAAACCGAGATCGCGTTGCGCCGCTCTGGATGGTCGAAGACGATCCATCCGAGCGGAGCCTCGCGAACGACGTCGACCCTTCCCGCCACGGCGCCCGAGGCTAGCGCGGCTCGAACTCCGGCGGGTGTATCCGCCGGGGCCGGATATCGCGCCCCGGTCCGTGCGATCTCAGGCCGAGCGGAGAAGTTCCGGCGGTGCGTCGTCCTCGTAGCTTCCGAGGTCGGGATACGAGCGGGTCGGGCGACCCTCGATCGCCGCGGCACGCAGCGAAGCCGAGCAGAGCGAGCGCCCGATCCCCTCGACGATCCTCGTGGCGAGCCGGCATGCCGGATCGCCGGGGTCGGCGTCGAAGCGGCAGCGTGCATCGGATCGACCAGCGAGCACGAGGTCGAAGACCACCGTCTGCACGCCTTCGGGCTCGCCGACCTCGGCCGCGTGTGCGCCGGCGACGAGATGCCACGGAAGCAGGAACGGATCGGAGCCCCGGCGGTAGACGATTCCCCGACCGTCCGCCGACACCTCGGGGAGGACCACGATCCGCGGCCCCCTCCGATCCGCCTCGGTCCGCACGGCGTCGGGAGTCGCGCGCAGCGCGTGATCGGCCTCGAGGGCCGGCTTCTCCGGATCGATCGGGGCCGACACGAATCCTCCGCTCCCCGAACGGATCGGACGCGCGGGGCCCGCGCTTGACGCGCGCGCCCGCGCACGGCCGGGTACGCTCGGAGGATGCTCTCGAGCCTTCGCGGAAAGGCTGATTCGCCGCTGCGTAGCGAGCGCTCCTGCGTGCTCGCGCGCCACGGCATGGTGTGCGCGAGCGTTCCCGAAGCCGCTGGCGCCGGCGCGGCGATTCTCTCGAGAGGCGGCAACGCGGTCGATGCGGCGCTCGCAGCGGCCGCGATGCTCGCCGTCGTCGAGCCGATGCAGAACGGAATCGGGGGGGACACGTTCGCCCTGCTCTGGTCGGAGCCCGAGCAGAAGCTCGTCGGATTGAACGGGAGCGGCCGCTCGCCGGCGCATGCGAGCGCCGACGAGCTTCGACGCCGCGGCCACGAGGCCGTCCCCTCCCACGGAATCCTCTCGGTGACGGTCCCCGGTGCGGTGCATTCCTGGGAGACCCTTTCGAAGCGACACGGAAGGCTCCCGCTCGCCGAGTGCATCGAACCCGCGATCCGCGCTGCGAGAGACGGCTTCTTCGTGACCGAGCTCGTCTCGCATTACTGGGACCTCCTGGTTCGAGCCGGCGCCCTCCGCAACGAAGCGGCACGCGCGACGTTCGCGCCACGAGGTCGCGCTCCGGCCGCGGGCGAGAGATTCCGGAACCCGCTGCTCGCGAGTACCCTCGAAGCGATCGCTCGAAGCGGAGCGCGCGCCTTCTACGAAGGGCCCGTCGCCGATGCGATCATCGCCACGTCGCGAGCCGAGCGGGGTTGGCTCGCCGCCGAGGACCTCGCCACGCATGCGTCGACCTTCGTCGAGCCGATCGAGGGAAGCTACCGCGGCACGACCGTCGCCGAGCTCCCGCCGAACGGTCAGGGACTGACGGCGCTTCTCGCGCTCGAGATCCTCGCCTGCCTCGATCCCGCTCCGGCCGGATCGGCCCTCGAATGGCACCGGAGGATCGAGGCCACGAAGCTCGCCTTCGCAGAAAGAGACGCATTCATCGCCGATCCCGAGCATTCGCGCGTGCCGGTCGCCGAACTCCTCGACCCGGCGTTCGCCGAAGCGCGTGCGCGCCGGATTGGCGAGCGTGCGCTCGAAAGCGTCACGAGCGGCCTCTCCGGTGGAGATACCACCTACCTCTGCACGGCCGACGCCGAGGGAAACCTCGTCTCGTTCATCCAGAGTCTCTTCGGCCCCTTCGGATCCGGGATCGGCTGCGGCGAGACGGGCGTGATCCTCCAGAATCGGGGTTCGGGCTTCCGTCTCGACGTCTCGCATCCGAACGCGATCGCACCGCGCAAGCGTCCGCTCCACACGATCATCCCTGCAATGCTACTGCGCGACGGCAGGCCCTGGATGGCCTTCGGAATCATGGGCGGCGACAGCCAGCCGCAATCGCATCTCGCCTTCGTCTCGAACCTCGTCGATCACGGGCTGAACCCCCAGGAGGCCCTCGACCGGGCGCGCTTCCGTTGGCACGGAGGCTTGCGCGTGAGCGTCGAGACGCCGCAGGCGCCGGTCGTCGAGGGCGGGACGCTCGCCGACGCACTCCGCGCGCGGGGACACGAGGTCGAGGGACCTCCTGCCGTTTTCGTCGATCTTTTTGGCGGCGGCCAGGCGATCGCCCGCGAAGCCGACGGCCTTCTCGTCGGCGCGAGCGACCGCCGCAAGGACGGCTGTGCCATGGGAGTATGGAAATGACCCGACGAACTCCGGATCTCGCCCCGGGGCCGCAAGCGAGGCGCGAGGCGCGCGCTCGCGAAGAGGCCCTCGCACACGTGATCCTGCTCCGTCACGGGGAGCCGGATTGGTATCCCGCCGGTCTCGACACCGGGGTCGACGACGCGGGCCTCACCGAGCGCGGGCGCGCGCAGGCCGATGCCGCAGCGCAAGCGATCGCGGCGGGCCGCGTCGACGCGATCTACGCGAGCCCGCTCCGGCGTGCGCAGGAGACGGCGGCGCCGCTCGCACGCCTCGTGGGAATCGAGCCCGTCACGACCGCGGGTCTCGCGGAGATCGGAATCGAGGGCGTCGCGAGTCTCTCGCAGCGCGACGTCGACCGCTATTTCATCGAGGCGATGCGCCGCCCGCTCACCGAGCACTGGAACGGCTGGCCGAAGGGCGAGAGTTTCCACGACTTCCATTCGCGAGTCTCGAACGCCATGGGCGAGATCCTCTCGCGACACGGGATGACGGCGTCGAGGGAGCACGATTTCACGGTCTTCGAACCGCCGCCGCGACCCCAGACGCTCGTGATCGTCGCGCACGGCGGAACGAACGCCGTGCTCCTCACGCATCTGCTCGACATCCGGCCGGTGCCCTGGGAGTGGATTCGCTTCGAAAGCGAGCTCGCCGCCTACTCGATCGTGCAGGCGAGGCCGCTCGGCGTGCGTGGCTGCATCTGGTCTCTGGTCGACTTCAACGAGGTCGATCACCTGCGCGCGAACGAGCTCCGCTGAGCGTTGGATCGCAACCGCACGGCGGCTTCACGGCTTCGATGGAGCGAACGCCACCACCGAGTCCCCGAGCGTCGTCGTCATGCGGCCGTGCCCCCCGGCGGCGATCACGACGAACTGTCGGCCTCCCGCGCGATAGGTCATCGGAGTGGCCTGTCCGCCGGCCGGAAGCCTCCCCTTCCAGATCTCCTCGCCAGTGCTCGCATCGAAGGCTCGAAGGAAATCGTCCATCGCGGCGCCGATGAAGACGAGCCCTCCGGCCGTCACGATCGGGCCGCCCTGGTTCGGGGTTCCCCAGGCGATCGGGATCGGGACGGGGGCGAGGTCGCGCGTGGTACCGAGCACCGATTCGAAGCGTCGTTCCCCGGTCGCGAGGTCGATCGCTGCGAGCGCTCCCCACGGCGGCGGATTGCAGGGGATCATGAGCGGCGAGAGCAGCACGTCGCGCATCATCCCGAAGGGCGTCCCGCGCATCGGCGAGATCTCCTTGCCCGGGTTCGCCTCTCGAGCGGCGTCGAGTTCGTCCCGCGGGATGAGCTTCACCACGTGCGCGACGCGGCTCGTGTTGGCGTAGAGCAGGCCCGACTTCGGATCGAAGGCGACACTGCCCCAGTTCGACCCCCCGGCGTTGCCCGGAAAGATGATCGAACCCTCGAGGCTCGGAGGCGTGAAGATCCCTTCGCTCCGGTAGGAAGCGATCTTCTTGCGACAGCTCGCACGGTCGAGCGGCGTGATCCCGAACGCATCCTCCGGACGAAGCCGTTGCGGAACCAGAGGATCCGGCTTCACCGGGAAGGGCTGCGTCGGCGACGTCGCCTCGCCCGGGACGTCGCTCTGCGGAACCGGCCGCTCCTCGACCGGGAAGAGCGGCTTCCCGCTCTCGCGATCGAGGACGAAGAGGTGCCCCATCTTCGTCGCCTGGACGACGGCAGCGATCTTCTGACTTCCCCGGTTCACGGTGACGAGCGTCGGCTGCGCCGGCGCGTCGTAGTCCCAGAGGTCGTGGTGTACGAGCTGGAAGCCCCAGGCGAGCGAGCCGTCCTTCGCGCGAAGCGCGACGACCGAGTTCGCCCAGCGGTTCTCGCCCCTGCGTTCCCCCCCGAAGAAATCCGGGCTCGCGCTCCCCGTCGGAACGAAGACGAGCCCGCGATCGGGATCCGCCGAGAGCTGCGCCCAGGCATTGGCCGCGCCGGTACGGAGCGCACTCCCGTCCTCCCAGGTGGCGAAGGCGGGATCTTCGGGATTCTTCGGGATGGGATCCCATCCGAAACGGTACTCGCCGGTGCGGACGTCGTAGGCGCGGACGACGCCGCTCGAGTCGTCGGTGCGTTGATTGTCGCCGACGGCAGATCCCACGAAGACGAGTTCACCGATCACGACGGGCGGCGAAGTGACCCCGTAATGCCCTCGCTCGGTGTGTGCGATGCCCCGGTCGAGATCGACCGAGCCGCCCTTTCCGAAACCTGCGCAGCGCGCCCCCGTGGCGGCATCGAGCGCGATCAGCTCGGCGTCGAGCGTTGCCGTGAGGATCCGAAGCCGGCACGCGGCGCCGGGTTCCGCCGCCGGATCGAGCCAGCTCGCGACTCCGCGGCAGGCGGCGTCGGCGCGCTTCACTCCGCGTGCTCGCGCGACGTCGGCGCGCCAGCGCTCGCGACCCGTCTCGGGATCGAGCGCGAAGATGCGTTGCTGCCCCGAGCAGAAGACGAGATTCCCGCCGGCGAGGATCGGGGTCGCCTCGAAGGTGGCGCTCTTCCATTTCGCGCTGCGCGCCTCGTCGAGCTCTCCCGTCCGGAAGGTCCAGGCGACTTCGAGACGTTCGACGTTCTCGGGTGTGAGGTCGGCCAAGGGCGAGTAGCGCGAGCCACCCGCGTCGCGGCCGTAGCTGGGCCAATCGGAATCGTCGACGGACGCGGCGGCCGGCAGGCCACCTAGAACGAGAACGAGTAGCGGCGCGAGCGCGGGAGATCTCATCGGGGCACCTCTTCGGGGGTGAGGGTCGAGAGCGCGAAGTGGAGGACCGTCCGGAGCCCGGCTTCGTCGTCGAAGGTCGCGTCGGGGTCTCCGTGCCGATGCCGGGCGAACCAGGTGACCGCCTCGACGAGCAGCCTCGCCGCGAGCTCCGGGTCGGGGACCTTCGCGAAGTGGCCGCGCTCGACGCGTTTGCGGACGTACGTCGCGAGGCGGTCGAAGAACCCGCTTCGGGCCTCGCGGAACCAGAGCTTCGCGAGCTCGGGGCGCTCGGCCGCGGAGCGCTCGACGAGGGTCGCGCCGAGCCGCATCGCCGCCGTCTGCTCGTAGAACTCGCGAACGATTCCTTCGAGCTCGGCTCGTGCGTCGGCGACGCGGCGCCGCTCGAGGGCCTCTTCGAGACGCGGAAAGCGCATCGCCTCGGCGAGACGCTCACGAAGCCTCCGCTCGGTCGCGCCCGGTGCGGGCGTCGGCACCGGAAGCGACTCCGGCGGAGGCAGCGGCGCGCGGCGGAGCGCGCGATCGATCACGAGGTGGAAAAGGGCAGCCTTGCTCTCGACCGAGCGATACAGCGTCCCGGGAGCCACGCCGAGTTCGCGCGCCACGTCGGCCATCTGGGTCCGCTCGTAGCCCTGCCGCGCGAAGACGCGGAGCGCCGCAGCGACGAGGTCGTCGATCCGGCTCGGCGGGGCGACACGGGCCATCGGGGGATTATAAATGAATGAATCATTCACTCAAGAGCGTCGTCGCCCACCGGGGCGACCCCTCGGAGCACGCGCGCCCGCCCCCGCCGCGGGCCCGGGGTTGAACGCCGGGGCGAAAACGGCAGGCTCCGCGCCGTGCCGCCCGCCGAGACCGCTCGCTCCGAAGCCGGACCCCCGACCGACGCCGACGCGCTCCCCGCTGCGGAGCAGGCACGGGGCCGCCGGCTCGCCCTCTCGAGCCATCCCTTCCAGATGACCTTCCGTCGCCTGTTCAGCGAGGACCTCCCGACGCTCGCACTCGTCTCGCTCGGCGCAGGAGATGCCGCCGTCGGCCTGCAGCGGGCGTTCGAACCGCTCTCGGCGCTGCTCCAGCTTCCGGCGCTTCGCGCGCTCCGTCGGATGTCGAAGCGGCGGCTCCTCCTGATCGGTCAGGTCGTCTCCCTCGTCGGCGGGCTCCCGCTCGTGTTCTTCGCGACGCTCGCCGATCTCGGTCCCGAAACGCGAGTCGCCGCGGCGCTCGGAGCGCTCGCGCTCGCATCGGTCGGCTTCGGCCTCGCCGAGACGCCGTGGTTTCCGCTGCTCTACGGCTACGTGCCGAGCGATCGGATCGGCCGCTTCTTCGGAACCTTGCGGAGCACCTGGCATCTCGCGCTCATCGTGTCGTACCTCGGTGCACAGCAGTGGCTCGCGCGGCACCCGGGGAGTTTCGGACCGCTCTTCGCCTTCGGCTGGGCCTGCGGCTTCGTGCGTGTCGGCTTCGCACTCCGCTTCCCGGATCGCTCGACGGGGGGCGGGCCGACCGTTCGAGCGCGCGACGGGATGCGTGCGCTCGCCGGCAGTCCCGAGCTCCGGCGCTACTTCGTCGGCGTCTCGCTTTGCGGTGGCGCTCGCCGTGCGATCACTCCGTTCGCAATCGTCGTGATGCGCCGCGTGATCGGGATGAGCGAAGCGCAGGTGCTCGTCGCGACGGTCGCGAGCTTCGCCGGGGGGCTTCTCGCGCTCTACGCCGCGGGACGCCTCGCCGATCGCCTCGGATCCGCGCCGGTCTTCCGCTGGAGTGCCCTCGGGCTCGCCGCGCTCTCGCTCGGACTGTGCGGACTCCGCGAGCCCGGGACGACCTCGGTGGCGATCGCCGCGGCGCTCTTCTGCGGCATCGCTGCGCTCTCGGCGGCCTTCGGCGTTGCCGACACGAACGTGCTCTTCTCACTGGCCCCTGCCGCGAATCCGGCGCCCGTGCTCACGGCAGCGGCCGCCTCGACGGCGGTCTCGTACGCTGCCGCGCCGCTTCTGGCGGGTGCTGCGCTCGAGATCGCGCTCTCGAATGGCGTCGACGAGCTCCTCGCGTATCGCGCCCTCTTCGTCGTCGCAGCGATCGTCTTCGCCGTCTCGTGGATCCCGCTCCGCGGCTTCCGCGATCCGGAGTCGGCGCCCGACGAGGCCCCGCCCTCCACCGTCTGATCGCTCCCACGCCGGGCCGGAGGCCGCACCGGCAGAACCGCCGTCCGCGACGCTGCCTGGGAGACCGACCCGAGACGGGTCGGGTAGATCTCCTAGCCGTTTCGAGGAGCCCCGGGGTCCGCGCCGCGCTCACCCCGGAAGATCCCGCTCGCGAGCGCGAGCATCGACGAGATGTCCGAGAGGTTCGCCGGAACCACGAAGGTATTGCCTTCCTTCGCGAGGTTCCCGAACTGCGCCAGGTACTGCTCGGCGATCCGGAGCTGCATCGCGCGAACGCCCCCGTCGATACGGAGGGCCTCGCCGACCCGCCGAAGCCCCTCCGCCGTCGCGGTCGCGACGGCGAGGATCGCCTCGGCTTCGCCCTGCGCTTCGTTGATCTGCTGCTGGCGCGTCGCTTCGGATTCCTTGATCACCCGCTGCTTCTCGCCTTCGGCGGCGTTGATCTTGGCGTCGCGCTCTCCCTCGGAAGCGAGAATCACCGCGCGCTTCTCGCGCTCGGCACGCATCTGCTTTTCCATCGCCGAGAGGACGTCTTTCGGAGGCGTGATGTTCTTGATCTCGTAGCGAAAGACCTTGACGCCCCACGGCGCGGTCGCCTTGTCGAGCTCGGAGACGATCTGCGCGTTGACCGTCGTCCGCTCTTCGAAGGTGCGGTCGAGCTCGATCTTTCCCATCTCGCTTCGGAGCGTCGTCTGGGCGAGCTGCGTGATGGCGAAAATGTAGTTCTGGATCCCGTACGAGGCCCGCTCGGGGTCCATCACCTTCAGATAGAGCACCCCGTCGACGGTGACCTGCACGTTGTCCTTCGTGATGCAGATCTGTTCGGCGATGTCGATCGCCTCCTCCTTGAGCGAGTGCCGGTAGGCGACGCGATCGAAAAACGGGACGAGGATGTGGAAGCCGGCCTGCAGCGTGGTGCTGTAGCGGCCGAGCCGCTCGACGACGAAGGCCATCTGCTGCGGCACGATGGTCGCGGTCCGCGCGACCACGAAGATCGCGAGGGCCGCGAGGACGAGAACCGTGACGAGTGCACCCGGATCGACCATCGCTTCCTCCCTAGACGTCGCCCGAGGGCCGCTCGCTGCGGACGTCGAGCACGAGCCCTTCGACCTTCTCGACCCGAGCGCGCTGCCCCGGAACGAGACGCGTCGGGCCGGCGTTGCGAAGCTCGAAGACCGAGCCGCGCAGTTCGCCACGGCCCATCGCGCCCGGTTCGATCGCCTCGCTCGCGACGGCGATCTCTCCAACGAGCGTATCCTCGATCCCGGGCCCCGCGTGCCGCAGACGCCCGACGATCCGCGGCCGGAGCAGCGCCACGGCGGCGACCGACGACACGGAAAAGAGCAGCCATTCGATCCAGCCGGCGAGCTCGAGTCCGGCGAGCCCGACGATCCCGACGAGGAGCGCGCCGATCCCGAAGAAAAGCAGATAGAAGCCGCTCGGAACGGCCATCTCACCGGCGAGCAGGAGCATCCCGAGTACGAGCCAGGCCCACCAAGGCATCGGATCGCCTCCCGTCGGCACTCTAGCGGCAGATCGGCCGACGAACCGAAGACCGCCACGCGATCCGGCTCCTGCCGGGGTACCGTGGCGCGCCGTGCGCCCCTCGACCCTCGGCTGGATCGTGCTCTCTCAGGCGATCGGCGGCGCGACGCCCGCCTTCACCAAGCTCGCCCTCGAGGGCCTCGGGCCCATGAGCCTCGTCGTGACGCGGCAGGTCCTCGGAACGCTGTTCCTGCTCGCCCTCGCCGTGCTCCGCCCGGGAGGGCTGCGACGCGTCGCGACGAGCCTCAGGCCGGCGGCCTACACGCGGCGGGAGGCGGCCCTCCTGCTTCTGCTCTCCTGGGCGGGGTTCGCGCTCCCGCAGGTGCTCGGCGCGGTGGGCCTCACGCTTTCGAGCGCCACCCACGGCGCCCTCCTCTCGCCACTCGAGCCGATCGGCATCCTGATCGGCGGAGCGATCTTCTTGCGCGAGCCGCTCACCCGGCCGCGGATCGCGGCCGTCGTTCTCGGAGTCGCAGGAGCGACGCTGATCGTCGCGCAGGGAGGGATCGAAGGCGGAAGCGGCGATCTGCGAGGGGACCTCCTGATGGCGGCCGGTCACCTCGCCTGGGCGATCTACACGGTCGCGGCCAAGCCCCTTCTCGGCCGTCACGATCCGCTCCACGTCGCGATCCTCGCCGGTCTCCTCTCTCCGGTACCGCTGCTGCCGCTCGCTGCGAGCGAGCCCCTCGAGATCGAAGCCGCGACGACGGCCTTCGGCTGGATCGCGGCCCTCGCTTTCCTCTCGACCGCCCTCGGCACGCTCGCCTGGAACCGCGGGCTTCGCCGCGTGAGTGCCGGCACGATGGCGGCCTTCATCTTCCTGCAGCCGCTCGTCGGACTCGCGATCGGGCGCCTCGGTCTCGACGAGCGGGTCGGAGCGCTCGGAGTCGCGGGGGCACTGCTGATCGTCGCCGGCGTCGTCGTGGCAGCGACCCTCGGCGAGCGGGAGCGTGCGCCGTCCTGATCCGCGGCGGCTCGCGCGGGCTCAGCGCTCGTCGCAGCGAAGCGAAACGGGCGCGCGCCCCTGGCAGGCGATCGTCTCCGTCACTCCGCCGGTTACGAGCGAGCATGCAGTGGCGATGGCCGATTGCTCGGCGACACTTCGGTCGGCTCCCGCTGCGCTCCGGCACGCCTCGCGATCGCCGAAGCGGACGCAGGCCTCGCATTCGATCCGGCCGTGCGAGAGCGTTGCGAAGGCGAGCGCCGCGATGGCTGCACCGACGAGCGCAACGCGCAAGAGCGTCCGTTTCAAGGAGCGTCCTCCTCGGCGCCGGAGCGTAGCTCGCGCAGCGCTTCGGGTCGTTGCTCGGGCGGAAGCTTCTGGATCTCTCGCAGACGTTCGCGGAGCGCTTCGCGCTGCGCGGGATCGAGCTGCTCCCAGCGCTCGCGGTTTCGCCGCAGCCGCTCGCGCTCCTCGGGCGAAAGCGCCTCGAGAGCGCGCATCCGCTCGCGGATCTCCTGCTGTTCCTCGGCCGGGAGGGTCCTGAAGCGCTCGAGCCGCTCGCGGAGCCGCTCGCGCTCTTCGGGCGGAAGCTCGCGGACGCGTTCTCGGAGCGCCTTGCGCTCCTCGGGGCTCATCTGGCGGATGCGATCCCTCATCTCGGGAGGAAGCGAGTCGATCCTCTCGCGCGCTTCCGGGTTCGAGCGCTTCGGGAGCCCGAGCTCCTCTCGCAGCCGCATCCGCTCCTCGGGCGACGCGTTGCGCATCCGCTCGCGCATCGCGCGCCGCTCTTCGGGCGTCATCGAGCGGAGCCGCTCGCGGATCGCCTCGCGCTGCTCCGGGTCGAGTCGCTGCATCCGCTCGCGTTCGCCGGCCCGCAGGCTCCGTTCTCCCTGCGCCGGCTGCGCGCGGACGCTCGGGGCGAGGCCCGCCACGACGAGCGCGAGGGCGAGCGCCACGAGGAGGGACTTCCTCATCCCCGACCGTCCTGCGGCTCGAGCGTTCGTTCGAGGAGATCGAGATTCGCGATCACCTCGAGGTCCTCGAGCGCCTCGAGATCGAGCGCCGCCGAGAGATCCTCGTCCGAAGCCGTGTCGAGATCTGCGACGACCGACATCTCACCGGGGTCGAGCGGGGTCGGCTCGCGCTCGAAGCCCACGAAGACCAAGAAAGCCGCTGCCGCCGCGGCGGCGACGGCGACCACGATCGAGAGCCTGCTTCGCCTTCGCGGTCGGAGCCGGGAGACTCCGGCGCTCCCGGGCTCGAGCCCCGGCCGCTCGGCGTTCGCCCGTGCGAGGAGCGTCGCTTCGAGATCGGAAGGCACCCGCGAGGCCGGCAGCCCGCGGAGCGTCGCATCGAGGGCGCGAAAGGATTCCGCCCGCATCCGACACCGCGCGCAGCCCGCGACGTGCTCCTCGACGACGCCGGCCCGCTCGGCCGGGAGCTCGGCATCGATCCACGCGGAGAGATCGTCTTCGAAGAGGGCACAGGGATCGAGGGGGCTCGGCATGGCTAGGCTCCAGTCTGGGCCCCGTCGACCAGCGCGACGCGTGCGCGGTGGACGAGGGCCTTCACCGATTTCTCGGTCGTCTCGAGGGTCTTGGCGGTTTCGGCGTACGAGAGTCCCTCCACGGCCGTGAGCCAGAGCGCTGCCCGCTGCCGCTCGGGGAGCTTCGCGAGCGATCGTTCGAGAGCGTCGCCGTCGCGGCGTGCATCGAGAAGATCCTCCATCCGCGGAGTATCTGCGGCGAGAACGAGCGGCGCTCGACCGTCTTCATCGGCTTCGAGGCTCCGGTGCTCGCTCCTGCGTCCGGGCCTGCGGAGCTCGTTGAGCGCGAGGCGATTCGCGATCGTGAAGAGCCACGTCGAGAAACGGGCCTCCGGCCGATAGCGTTCGCGCGCCCGGTGCACCCGGAGGAACGTCTCCTGCAGAACCTCCTGCGCCGAGGCCGCATTGCCCACGATCCGCTCCAGATAGCGAAGCAGGGGCCCCGACCAGCGGCGGAAGAGCAAGGTAAAGGCCGCGTCATCGCCCGCACCGCAGGCGAGCATCAATCGAACGTCCTCGTCGGCGTCATTCGAGGTCGTGCGCTGCATCGCTGGCTCGCCCAACGAACTCCTCCGACGAAGCCTTCCGAGCAATGGAACACGCGGCCGGTCCGGGGGTTTCGTCCGCTTCGGAGACCCCCACGGGGAGAGGCCCTCCAGTCGCCCGGCTCCGGTCGAGCCGGCGCCGCTATCGCTTCGCGACCCCGATCTTGCGGAGGAAATCGATGACCGCCGCATTGAAGGCTTCGGCCTGCTCGATGTTCACGATGTGCCCCGCCCCGGGGATGACCACGTGCGTCGCTCGGGGGAGTTTCGCCGACAGCACTTCGGCGGCACGCAGATAGGCATCATCCTCGGCGCCGACGACGACGAGGGCCGGCACGCCGATCTGCGGAAGTTCGTCGATCACGCTCGGAGCCGGTCCCGCCGCATGACGGCCGAAGCGGGCGAGTCCGCGCGGGTCCTGTGCGGCGATCGCACGCGCCGCCGCCTGCGTCGAAGCGAGCTCGGGACGCCTGCCGACCGACGTCTCGACCGCTCGTCCCGTGAGCAGCGCTTCCATCCCGCGCTCCTCGAGCCGCGACGAGACGCGTTCGACCTGCGCCATCCAGCGCGCCGCCGCGTCCGGGTTCTTGAAGCCTGGACCGCTGTCGATCAAGACGAGCGCGCGCACGCGCTCGGGCCTCGCGAGCGCGAAGTGGAGCGAGAGGAGCCCCCCGAACGAGAGCCCACCCACGACCGCGGGCTCTCCCGGCGCCGCGTGGTCGAGCACGCTCGCCAAGTCCTCGATCAGGATCGGCATCGTGTAGGACGACTCGTCGGCGGGGACGTCCGATTGGCCGTGGCCCCGGTAGTCGAAGAACACGACACGCATGCCGGCGGCCACCAGGGGCGCGACCTGCGGCCTGAAGTTCTCGCGAGTCGTACACCAGCCGCAGGAAAGCACGAGCGTCGGCCCGTCGCCGTGGACCTCGACGCAGAGCTTCGTTCCGTCTCGGGCGAGAACCTCGCAGCTCACGCCGGCTTTCCCGCGGTCGCGGCGATCCGCTTGCGGAGCGCTCCCGACATCTCCTCGAGCTGGTCCTGCATCTGCCCTCGTACCGTGAACTCGGGCACCAGCGACTTGGTCGTGCCTTCGAGCTCGAGCCGGACCCGTGTCCCCTGCCCGCGCGTCTCGAAGGTCATGCTCCCCTCGAGTCGCCTCCAGATCCTCCCGTCGCAGACCTTCTCGAAGCGGACGCTCCCGTCGGGCTCGAAGCGGAAATGGAAGGTCGCCTCTCCGTCTCGTCCGAGCGCGCGGTAGCGGGTGCGGGTCGTCCGGCGATTCCCCTCGGAGGCGACGATCTCCGTCTCCTGGTCCGGAAAGAGCCCGAGCAGCGTGTCGTCGTTTGCGACGGCTGCGACCACCTCGCTACGGGAGCGCTTCACGTCGAACTGTTTCTCGAGTCGCATGCGAACCTCAGCGCACTTCGATGAGCAGGGGAGGAACCAGGAGCGGGGATCCCGACGGAAGTTCGACGAGCCATGCGGCGAGCCTCCGCAGCGGATCCGGAAGCGGCGCGAAGAGCGTCGCTCGCGCCGAAACCCCCTCGAAGACGAGCCTGCGGATCTGCTCGGCGAGCGGTTCGGGCGGTGGATACGGAAGGAGCGAGACGTCGACTTCGGGCGAAAGGCCGACGCGCTCCTTCGTCCGATCGACCGCCACCTGCAGACCTCCGAGCACGTTCACGAGCTTCCGCTCGTTCGCCTGGACCCCGGTCCAAACGCGGCCCTGCGCGACTTCGTCGACGTATCCGGGCTCGAGCGAGCGCCCCGACGCGACCCGCTCGACGAAGAGGTCGTAGACGCTCCGCACTTCGTCGACGAGCCGCTCGCGGGTTCCGGGCGAGAGCGGTTGCGTGCTCAGCAGGAGGTCCGCGTGCGCCCCCCGCGTGATCGACGTGTGTCCGATGCCGAGCTTGTCGAGAAGCCCCCCGATCACCGGGCGCAGGACGAAGACACCGATCGATCCGGTGAGGGTCGCCGGCTGAGCGACGATCGCGTCGGCGGCCGCCGCGATGTAGTAGCCGCCCGACGCCGCGACGTCGGAGAAGGACACCACGACCGGCTTCTTCTTCTTCGCCTCGACTACGGCGTGATAGATCACGTCGGACGCGAGCGCGGAGCCTCCGGGGCTGTCGATGCGGAACACGATCGCACGGATCGAGTCGTCTGCGGCCGCGTCGAGAAGCGCCTTCGAGATCGTCGTCGAGGCCACGACGGGGTCTCCCGAGCGGCCGCTCCGCGCATCGCCGTGAACGACGGCTCCGGTGCCGTAGATGAGTGCGAAGGTCGCGACCGGCGCGAAGCCGATGGTCTTCGGATCGACGGCGGAATAGGCAGACCCTTCGACGAGCGGAGGACGACCGAGCTTCTCGACCACCTCGTCGAGGTAGCCGACCCCGTCGATGAGCTTCGCGTCGAGAAGATCCTGCGGGGTCATCGGAGCGGTGTCGATGATCGTCCGCACCTCGCTCGGGGTCAGGTCGCGTCGGTCGGCGATCGCGCTCACGAGCTGCGTCTCGATCGAATCCATGATCGAGTTCGCCATCTCGGCGTTCGCCTCGGACATCTGCGTCGATGCGTACGCTTCCGCGGCGCTCTTGTACTTCCCGATCTTCTCGACCTCGACCGCGACTCCGAGCTTCTCCCAGAGGCCTCCGAGGAAGAGGTAGTCGGCGGCGAGCCCGACGATCGGTGAGCGGGTGGCCGGCGAGACCCAGACCTCGTCCGCTGCGCTCGCCACGTAGTACTCGCGGTTCGCGCCGAACCGCTCGCATTCGAGGTACGCGACCGTTCTCTTGCCGCGATCGCGGACGGCGAGGATCGCGTCGCGGAGGTCCTGCGCCTTTGCCCAGCCCACGTCGAGCGAGCGGATCCGGACGATCACGGTGGCGACGCGGGGGTCACGTCCCGCCTTGCGAAGCTCCGAGAGCACCGAAACGAGCGGCATCCGGTGCTGTCCGAGGACCCTCGCGAGCATGGGCGCCTCTGGCGCCTCGACGTACTCGCCTTCGAGGTCGAGCACGACGGCACTCCCCGATTCGATCACGGGCCCGCTCGCAAGCGCGAAGTGGCCGCCGGCGAAGCGAAGCACGAGTCCGCCCACGACGATCATGAGCAGCACCACGATCAGGATCCGGACCGTTCGCATGAGCCCCCCGACGACCGCCGCAGACGAGACACCCCGGCGGCTCGTCGTAGGCTACCATCCCCGCCCGGATGGCGAAGGAGGTCTACATCGCCGGCGTCGGCCTCACGAAGGTCGACTTGACGGGACGGATCTTCGGCTCGGCCTTCGACCTCTTCCGCGAGGCCTACGCGCGCGCGCTCGAGGACTCCCCGGTCCGATCCTTCGATGCCCTGCAGGTGGGCATCATGGACAGCGAAGAGTTCGAGAATCGCGCGAACATCGCGACCAAGGTCGCCGATCATCTCCGCCTGACGGGGATCCCCGCGGTCCGGAGCGAAACGGCGTCGTCGACCGGAGCCGCAGCGCTGCACGAGGCGGTCTACAAGATCGCGTCGGGCGAGTTCGAGAACGTCCTCGTGCTCTGCGGCGAGCGGATGAAGACCGTCACCACCGAAGTGGCGACGAACATCATGTCGAAGACGGTCGACCCCGTCGAACGGAGCTTCGGCTTCACGATGCCCTCGCTGATCGCGCTCGTGACGCAGGCCTGGTTCCAGGAGCGGAAGATCAAGGGAAAGGCGATCTCCGACGTGCTCGCCCGCCTCATGGTGCGAGCGCACGCGCTCGGCGCCGGCAATCCGCTCGCCGCCTTTGCCGGTCGCACCGAACCGCTCGAAGCCTACTTCGATCGCAGCCAGAACCTCCCCGTGGCGACGCCGCTCATGCGGAAGGATTGCTCGCCGATCTGCGACGGGGCCGCCGCCGTGATCCTGACCTCGCGGCCGCAGGGCGTGCGGATCGCCGGTCTCGGCTCCTCCACCGACACGTCGTCGATCCTCGATCGCGTCGAGCTCGCACATCTCGGGGCGACGCGGCGTGCCGCCGAGCTCGCCTACTACCGTGCGGGAATCCGCGATCCACGGGCGATCGAAGGCCTCGTGGTCGAGGCACACGACGCCTTCAACAGCCTGCTCCCGATCAACCTCGTCGATCTCGGCCTCGTCGACGACGCCGAGGTCATCGAAGCCCTGGTCGGCAAGGTGAAGAGTCCCCCGGGCGATCCGCTCGAGCACCCGGTCACAGGGGTCCGGGGCCGCCTTCCGACCAACCTCTCCGGCGGGCTCAAGGCGCGCGGGCATCCGGTCGGGGGAACGGGTCTGTTCCAGATCGCCGAGAACTACCTGCAGATCACCGGGCGATTCCCGAACTCCCGTGCACAGGTGAAAGGAGCACGGATCGGGATCTCGCACTCGATCGGAGGCCCCGGCAACAACGTCTACGTGACGATCCTCGAAGCGAGCGATTCGAAGCGAACGCGGCAGCCGGTGCCGAAGCCGCGGCTGACCTTCGAGTCCGCCGAGCGAGGGGCCGCGGCGACGAGCACGAACCTGCACGGAGCGCGTGGCGTGGTCGTGGCCGCCACGAGCATCTACGTGACCGCGGGAGGCACTCCCGGCCCGGAGCACGTGGCGCTGCTCCGGATCGACGGCAAGCGGGTCTTCGCCCGACTCGAGCAGCCGCCGCGGGAGGGCGAGCGCATCGAGGAGCTTCTCGCCGGTGAAACGGTGAACCTTCTCGTCAAGGGCGACGGCGACCACTACGTCCAGCTCGACCCGCGCGGAAAGGGACTTACTCTCGCTCGGATCGTCCAGCGGCTCCGACGCCGCGTCGGGCGCGGCGCGGCTGCGGCCGATGGCGCGGCCCCGGACGGGACCGGAGGAACCGAGTGATGAGGCCGCGCGAGATCCTTCCCGTCGACAAGATCTGGCTCTCCGACCCCATGTTCTGGGTGCGGCCCTTCGAAGAGCGCGAGGGCGCCTTCGCCACGCTCCGCCGCGAACGGCCGGTCTCGTTCCACGAAGAACTCGATACGGGGATCTTCCCGCGCGGACCCGGCTTCTGGTCGCTCGTGAAGCACGAGGACGTGCTGCTCGCGAGCCGCCAGCCCGAGATCTTCTGCTCCGGACGCGGCTCGAACATTGCCGACCTGCCCGAACCCTTCCTCGAGTTCTTCGGGTCGATGATCAACATGGACGATCCCCGTCACGCGAGGCTCCGCCGGATCGTCTCTCGCGGTTTCACGCCGCGGATGATCCAGCGCGTCGAGGGACAGGTGCAGGTGAAGGCCTCCTCGATCGTCGATCGGGTCCTCGACAAGGGACGCTGCGACTTCGTCCGTGAGATCGCCGCAGCGCTTCCGCTCGAGATCATCTGCGACATGATGGGGATCCCGCCGAGCCACCACGACTTCGTCTTCGACCGGACGAACGTGATCCTCGGAGCCGGAGACCCGGAGTACGTGAGCGACCCCGCGCGGATCGTTCCCTCGCTCCTCGAGGCGGGATCCGAGCTCTCCATGCTCGTCCAGGATCTCGGACGCCACCGCCGCGAGCATCCGAGCGACGACCTCACGTCGGCGCTCGTCAACGCCGAGGTCGAAGGCGAGAGGCTCTCCGATTCCGAGCTCGGAAGCTTCTTCGTGCTGCTCGTCGTGGCGGGGAACGAGACGACGCGCAACGCGATCACGCATGGCCTGCTCGCGCTCTCGGATCATCCCGACCAGCGGGCGATCTGGCACGCGGACTTCGATTCGATCGCGCCGACTGCGGTCGACGAGATCGTCCGCTGGGCGACGCCGGTGATCCACTTCCGTCGCACGGCGACTCGCGACACCGAGATCCGCGGCCAGAAGATCCGGGAAGGCGAGAAGGTCGTGCTGTGGTACTGCTCCGCCAACCGGGACGAGGAAGTGTTCGCCGATCCCTTCCGATTCGACGTGCGACGCGAGCCGAACCCGCACGTCGGCTTCGGAGGCCCGGGACCGCACTTCTGCCTCGGGGCGCATCTGGCGCGGCGTGAGATCACCGTGATGTTCCGGGAGCTCGCGACGAGGCTTCCGGACATCCGCGCCGTCGGGCGGCCGGCGAAGCTCGCATCGTTCTTCATCCACGGCATCAAGCACCTCGATTGCGAGTTCACCCCGGGAGGGCGCCGCTGAGCCGCGGGGCGGGCGGACCGGGCCGGCTGCGAGGGCCGCTCGTCGCGTTCGTGTCGATCGCCGCGATCACGGCCGTCCTCGCGGTCTTCCTCTGGACGACGGCCGAGCGAACGGCGCTCTACCCGGCGCCGCCTGCGGGCAACGGGGAGGACGCGCTTCGCGCGTCGGGTGGCGAGCGCCTCTGGCTCGGTGCGGGAGACTCGAGGGTCGAGGCCTGGAAGCTCCCGCCGCTCGTCGCGAGCGAGAGCCCCTCCCCCGCGATCCTCTTCGCGCACGGCCAGAGCGAGCTCGTCGACCATTGGGCGCTCGCCTTCGACGAGCCCCGCAAGGAGGGCTTCAGCGTCCTCCTCGTCGAGTACCCCGGCTACGGTCGCTCGGGGGGCTCACCCTCGGAGGCGAGCGTTCTGGCAGCGATGCGCGCGGCATTCGATGCCGCCGCCGGCGATCCCACGATCGACCCGCAACGGATCGTCGGCTGGGGGCGCTCGCTCGGTGGCGGCGCCGTCGCGGCGCTTTCGCGAGAGCGTCCGCTCGCGGCGCTCGTCCTCGAATCGAGCTTCACGAGCGTCCCCGACATGGCCTCGAAGCTCGGCGTCCCGCCTTCGCTCCTCCGCGATCGCTACGACAGCGTCGGAGCGCTCGGGGCGTTCCCTGGGCCGGTGCTGGTCGTCCACGGCGAGCGCGACGACGTCGTTCCCGTCGCGCATGCGCGTCGGATCGCGGACGCGTCGACGCGCGCCGAGGTCGAGATCCTCGCCTGCGGACACAACGATTGTCCGAGGCCCTGGGAGCGAGTGCGCTCGTTTCTCGCCGCGAACGGCCTGCTCCGCCCAGTCGCGCGCTAGAAGGGGCGCTCGCGCGCTCGACCCGCGGAGAGGTCCCGCCCCGACGTCGCGAAGGGGCAGGCCGACGGCAGCCAGCGTGCAGGCTCCCGGCAAGAGGACCTCCGGCCCGAAGGCGCCCGCAAGGAACGGGCGATTCGCCTCAAGCGTCTCCGGGGCAGCGCCGATCCGCCCGCGGGAACGACTTGCAGGAACGCGCGCGTCATACGAGCGATCCCTACGCACGCTTGCGTGGGATCGACGGTGGGCATCCGCTCCAGAGCGCAGCCCCGGGCGCGTACGTTCCGTACCGCGCGCGACGCCGGCGCGGCGGGCGTGTGCGCTTCGTGAACTTCCCTCTGGCGCGCGAGATGGGCCTCATCCCACCGGATCACGACGACGTCGTCTCGCCCGGACTCTCGAGGGCGATCCTCGACACTTTCAGCCTCACCATCGTGAACGAATGGGATCTCGCTCACGGAACCCGGATTGCTGCGCGCGATCTCCTTCCGGGCACGTACATGGCGACGCGCTACCTCCAGCTCCAGCATCCCGACCGAAGGGGGCGGACCTCGGGCGACGGGCGAAGCATCTGGAACGGCAGCGTCACACATCGCGGGACGACCTGGGACGTCTCGAGCTGCGGAACGGGAGTGACGCGGCTGTGCCCCGCGACGGCCGCCGAGAGCCGCTTCTTCAAGACGGGGAACCGGTACGCGAGCTACGGCTGCGGGACGGCCGCGCTCGCCGAGGGGCTCGCGGCGCTCCTCATGAGCGAGGTCTTCCATCACGATGGAATCGCCACCGAGCGCGTTCTCGCCGTGATCGAGTTCCCGGGCGGCTTCGCGATCAACGTCCGCGCCGCGAAATCGCTCCTTCGTCCCTCGCATTTCTTCGCGCCGCTGCGCCAGGGAGACTACGCGTCGCTCGACGCCTGTGTCGGCGTCTACATCGATCGGCAGATCGCGAACGGTGATTGGCCGCCGATCGAAGGCCGAGCGCGCCGGCTGCGCTTCTTCGCCGCGCAGACGGCGAAGACCTTTGCGCGCGTCGCCGCCACCTTCGAGCGCGAGTACATCTTCTGCTGGCTCGACTGGGACGGGGACAACATTCTCGCCGACGGCGGGATCATCGACTACGGCTCGGTCCGGCAGTTCGGCCTCTTCCATCGCGAGTACCGCTTCGAAGACGTCGACCGCATGTCGACGACGCTCCCCGAACAGCGGCGGAAGGCACGTCACATCGTCCAGAGCTTCGCGCAGATCCGGGACTTCCTGCTCTCGGGACGCAAGCGCCCGCTCGCCTCGTTCCGCAGCGATCCGATCCTCGCCCTCTTCGACCACGAGTTCGAGGCGACGCGGGATCGGTTGCTGCTCCAGCACGTGGGCCTCGACCGCGATCTCGCCGATCGGATGCGACGGGTCGAGCCCGAGCGCGTCGCGCGCTTCGCGCGGGCCCATGCCTGGTTCGAGCGAGCGCGCTCGTCGCGCGGCCCGCAGCGGGTCGCCGATGGGCTCTCCTGGAACGCCGTCTACAGCACGAGGGATCTCCTTCGCGAGCTCCCGTCCCGCTCTCGGGAGGAGCCCTCCGGGCTGGGTGCGCACGAGGTCCTCCGGATCGCGCTCTCCTCCTACGCATCGCGAAGCGATCGGCGTGAGACCCCCTGGCGCCTTCGGCGCGCCCGCGAGTTCGAGCGAAGCTACCGGGACCTCGTCGCCGCGGCGGCGCGGAATGCCGGCGTCGAACTCGATGCGTTCTGGGCGGTGATCGCCCCCCGGGCCGAAGCCTCGAACCGCGCCGATCGGATCACGGGCGACGGGATCGATGCAGCGACGGCACGACTCATGCGAAGCCGAAAGCGCCTCTCGACGCGGGACTTCCACGAGCTCGTCGCTCGCTTCGTCTCCGCTCAGCAGGCGCTGCCCACCCGACCTCGCCGTGGACCCGCGAATCGACCCGCGCCAACCCTCGCAGCGAGGGCCGCCGCACTGCTCGGCCGGATGCAGCGAGCGCTCCACGAGCTTCGGGAGGGGTTGTAGGAAAGCGAGCCGGAATCGGCCGTGCGGCACCCCACACGGATGCGTGTACCCTGTTCGCCAGAGGGCGACCCGGTGGGTCGCCCGCGTCGCCCGTAGGTCTTGCGCCGATCTCCTCCTAGAGCCTCACCTGGCCGCTCGAAATCCGATCGAAGACCGCGCAATCGAGGGCAACGAACTTCCCCGCCTGATCGTCGCGGAACCAGACGGGATCGTCGATCCGGCGCGGATCGAAACCCTCCCGGACGAGATCGACCTTGCGATGCTTGAAGGTGCCGGTCACCTCGATCGAACCGGAGATCCGGACGAAGAGCGGCCTCGCGTAAACGGGCAGCTGGCGCTCGATCTCTCCGTAGAACGCGTCGGGGTCGAAGCGGTCGTCGACGACGAGTGCCGCCATCCCGGCGCGTCCCTCGTGGTCGGCCACCGCGACGCCGTAGACCGTCGCTTCCCGGACGCCGCGAAGGGTCGAGAGGACCTCCGCGACCTCCGTCGTCGCCACGTTCTCTCCCTTCCAGCGGAACGTATCCCCGATGCGATCGACGAAATGGATCGTTCCGTCGGCGTCTCGTCGCAGTAGATCCCCGCTTCGAAACCACGCGTCTCCCTCGCGGAACACGTTGCGGAGGACCTTCTTCCGCGTGTCGTCCTCGGCCGTATAGCCTTCGAAGCGACCGAGCGGCGCCCGCGGATCCGCGGGAATCTCGCCGAGCACCTCGCCCACCTCGCCCGGTTCGCATTCGACGAAGAAGCCGTCGTCGCTGCGCACGTGCTCCTCCCGTTCGACATCGAAGCGAACGAGACGGACCGGGGTCCGGCGTCGTGCCCATTCCGGGATGCGTCCGACCGCTCCGACCGTCCCTTCGAGGTTCATGAGCGCCACGTTGCCTTCCGTCGCTCCATAGAACTCGAGGATCCTCCCGACGCCGAAGCGCTCGGCGAAGGGCTTCCAGACATCGGGTCTCAATCCGTTGCCGACCGCGAGCCGGACGGCGTGGCTACGGTCGTCGGGGCCAGGAGGGACGTGGAGCATGTAGCGGCAGAGTTCGCCGATGTACTGGAAGACCGTCACGCGCTGCTCGCGGCACTCGCGCCAGAAGGCACTCGCCGAGAACTTCCTTCGCAGGACGAGCGTCGCTCCGGTGCCGAGCGCCATCCCGACCGTGACCACACCGCCCGCCGTGTGAAAGAGCGGAAGCACGCAGAGAATCCGGTCGTTCGCTCGGATTCGTGCCGCGGCGATGAAGCCGCGCGTGACCTGGAGGAAGCGCGCATGGCTGAAACGCGCCGCCTTCGGGTTTCCGGTGGTTCCCGAGGTGTAGATGTAGAAGAGATTGCTCGCAGCGGTCATGCCATCGCGGAGCTCCCGCCTCGGGCGAGCGTCCGACTCGATCGCGAGCCTCGCGTCGAGATCGTTCGCCCCTGCGAGCGGAGTCTTCGCGCCGCTCACCCAGACCTCGGGAATCGCCTCGAGATGCGGTCGTGCGGTGTCGAGGGCCTCCGCCAGCTCGGCGCCGGCGAGAACGACGTCCGGCGCCGCGACGCGGATCCCGTGCGCGAGCGCCTGACCACGAAGGTTCGTGTTGAGCAGCGCGGTGACGGCGCCGATCTTCGCGAGCCCGAGCCAGGTGAAGAGGAACTCCGGGCGGTTTTCCATCAGCAGGGCGACCACGCCCCCCCGCCCGATCCCGCGAAAGCGAGCCCAGTGCGCGACGCGATTCGTCGCCCGATCGACCTCGGCATAGCTGTACGAGCGCCCCTCGAAGAGGAGCGCTTCGCGATCCGGCGTCCGATCGGCTCGCCGCTCGAGGAGGTCTGCGACGGTGGTCGGGTCGGCCGGAGAGACGCTTCGCGTCGCGCGCAGCATCTTCGCGGCCTCGCGGGCGAAGACGAGCTCGCGGCGAAGCCGTGCAAGAACCGGCATGGACACCTCCCGGACGTAGATCCCATCCTTACGCCGGATCGGCCTTCGGGAAAACAAGAAAATCCGCGCGGCTCCCCTCGGAAAAACGGATCCCGGGGCGAGCCACCGGGTCGCCCCTACACGGAAACGCCAGGCATCGCCGGCGCCGATCCCCGCGCGGTCTCCCGGACACGGCACCGCGCGGCTCGGGGCGGTCTCCTAGC
>CAJPFO010000165.1 GCA_905339255.1 Myxococcaceae bacterium | reverse complement strand
GCTCCACAACGCCCACCCGCTCGTGCTACAAGGACCCTCGCGACGGAAGGAGTCCCCGGGGAACGACTGAAACCAACCAGCGACGCTCCACCCTGTTCACGATCGCCGATCGGGGTGTTCACGATGAGCGAAATGCGCACTGACCATCCGGCGAGCACCAGCGCCGTGTGATCCGCGTGCGTTTGAGCGCGCGCTGGGGGGCCTTGTTCTGCTCCGTGACTGCAGCGGCTTGGCAGCTCGCTGGTAGCTGCGCGGTAGCTGACCCGGCAGTCGGCTTGCAGCGGCGCGGAACATCAATCGCGGGTGTGGAGTCGCAGTTCCGTGTGACAAGGGAGAGGGATGGCGGAGAGGAAATGCGATAGCAAGATAAATGCGGTCCACTTTTCTGTATGCCCGCGAACGCGCAATGGTTTTCTTGGCCCATCTTTTGGAGCGTGGGCCAAGAGTGGGCTACATTGGAAAGGATCCAGACGACGGCGATTCGCGGTCGCGCGTGCAGCTGGACGCCGTCGCGTCGGCACCTCGATGGCGCGCTGACTTGGTGGCGTCGTGGCAGCTGAGCTGCACGTCAGTCAGGCGAGATTGCCGGCGCGGTGCAGCAGGTGCCGCACCGCCTCCTTCCACGCCTCGTACCGGCGGTGTGCACCGCGAGCGCGCGCGTCCTCGCGGTCCTCGGGGACATCTGGCAGGCAGAGCATCAAGCCGGCGTACTGCCGATCGATCATCACCTCGATCCGCCGGACGGCGGAGCGCAACGCCTCGAGCTCGCCAACCTGGCGTCCGAGATCCGTAGTAAGGCGTGTCTCGGTCTCGGCCAGGAGGCGGTGGAGAGGGCGGATTTCTTGCCCGGTTCGCTTGCCGGAGCGCGCGCGTGCGAAGCCAAGGACGTGCTGAGGGCCGTCTGTAGCGCAGGGGAAGCGTGCGGCCGCCGTGCGACCATCCGCCCACGTAGACGCCGGCCGGGTGTAGTAGCCCCGTCGGCTCGATGTCCTCGGCCTCGGCCCAGCGAGCAGATCCGTGGCTGTCCGTGCGGCCGCCGACCTTGCGGGCCCGTCGCACCGCGAGCGCAAGGCCGACGAGGAAGATCAGATGGGCAGGGACGCCGATCAGCCAGTGCCCCGTGCGCCAGATCGACTCCGTCGCGGCGACCTGGCCGTAGCGGAGTTCAAAGACGAAGAAGTCCCGCGGCGCGTAAACAGGGACGCTTCCACACGTGGCGCTGGCCAGGGACAGAGCCAGCAGCGGAGCGACGAATCGCCGCAACGGCGCGCGGGCGACAGCAGCGAGGGCGAGTCCCCCGGCTAGGAGCGCGCCCCCGATCAGCCAGGGTCGCTGGCTCGGGGCAGCCGCAAAGAGCGGCGTACCGAGCCCGGGCTGGTAGGCCAGCTTCCAGGCGGCCCACTGAGTTCCTCCCCAGAGCACGGCGAGCAGAGCGCCGAGCACACCCACGAGCGACCCGACGAAGATCCCGGCGGCGGTGTTGCGCTCGCCCGAAGAGGGGAGTCGATAGAGGCGGGTGGCGGACACGACGTGTTCCCGAAGGCGGGAGCGCCGGTCATCTCAGGGGTGGATGCAGTATATCGCGGTCCACCGGACTACGGCGGCGCGCTCGGGTCGAGGCTGCGAGGGAGGCGTGCCAGGTGACCCGGGCAGCTACCGGGGTCCATCCGGCAGCAATCGGACATCATTCCGTGCATGTGTCCCTGCATCTCTCCCATGTGGTGCATCATCTGCTGCCGCTGCTGAGCTGGGAGAGTGGAGCTGTCCACGGTCTTGCGCATGCTCTCCAGCTCCTTGCTCATCTGCTCCAACTGCGCCTGCAGCTTCTCGACCTGGTCGCTCGTTGCGACCGGCGGTGTCGATGGGTCCTCCGCTTGCGCTGGTGCCGCCACAGCCAGGAGTACCGGGAACACGACCCAGATGGCGAGACGTCTGATCATCGGTGTCCTCCGTCGCCACCGACTCTACTCGCCGCGAGCCCGTCGCTGCGTCGCGTCGGCGACATTCCCGGGCTTCGATTGCTCACAAGGCTCGTTGCCCGCGCGAAGCAACGACGCGAGGTCCGGCGGGATCGCCATCGGGGTGAAGATGCCCACGTTCGCGCCGCCGGTGTTGCCTCGAGGAGCGCGCCCGGTCCACGATCCGGGCGCAGCGAGAAGGAGGCGAGGGAGCTGCCCGAGTAGCTCCCGGACGTCGCGGCGCCGCCAAGCGAAAAAGAACATCCGCGCATGGACGCAGAGATGATCCCAGGCATACGCCTGGCTGAGAACGTGTGCGCGTTCCAGATGGCGCCACGCTCGTGCGAGATCGCGCTCCTTCTCCGCGAGCACAGCGGAGGTGATCTCTTGCTTGAAGGCGTTGCGGATAGCCTCACGCATGGGGGCTTGCCGCCGCGCGCGCGCGGAGCGCCGCACCGAAGACGAAGTCTCCGAAGAGGCGCTCCGTCCAGCGCGGGACGGCGAAGCCCGCGCGCTCGAGCTCGTCCACGAACTCGGCGCCGCTGAACCGATCCTCGCTGGGATGGTCCAGGAACCGCCGATAGGCCCAGCGGTCGAGCGCGTGCCGCGTCACCTCTTCGAAGAAGAAGCGGCCCCCTGGTCTCAGGACCCTCGCAACCTCCCGAACCGCTTCCCTCCATGCCGGGACGTGATGGATGATCCCGAAATCAAAGACGGCGTCGTAGCTGGAATCTTCGGCTGGGATCTCCGTCGCATCCCCGCACCACAGCCGCACCCGATCTCCGAAGCGGGCGAGACGCCGGTGCGCGCGGGCCACCATGTCCGGATCCAGGTCGAAGGCGTCGACGTGCCTGGCTCCGAAGTGCGTCAGGACGATCTCGGTCCCGACTCCGCGACCACAGCCGATCTCGAGCGCGCGACCGCCCTCGACGCGTCCACCCAATCGTTCGAGAAGACGCGCCTCGTAGGTGCGCTGGACGGCCGCGCGCACGGGGTTGTTCATCAGCGCCTTCTCGACGGCATTGAGGATCATGGTCGGCCTCCTCTTTGACTCTGCAGAGGATGCGGCGGGCCGCGACGGTCGTCTTGAACGATTCGACTGCAACGGAGCGAGAAGGTGGCCCCGGCCCTACGACCTGAGTACCGCGATCCGGAGGCGCCCAACGCCGCCCGAGAGCGTGGTTCCGAACATGCGGCGGAAGGTGCGGGAGAGATGCGCGGCGTCCGCGAAGCCTGCCATCAATGCGGCATCGGTGAACGAGTGGCCCGCGGCCACGACCTCGACCGCTCGTTGGACGCGGGCCCAGAGCACGAACGCACGGAGCGGGACGCCGGTGTCGCGCCGGAAGATTGCCGCAAACCGGCTGGGCGAAAGCCCGGCCGACTCCGCCAAGGCCGCGACTCGGACGCGCCCAGCGGACAGCTTCTCGCGGGCGAGGAGCCGTGCCGCGACGACCCGCGGGTCGACGGCCGGTCTCGCAACTTCCCGCGCGCCGCCCTCCGTCTGATTCGGGAGCCACAGCGAGACGATACTCGCGGCGATCGCGCGAGCTCCGGCGGCCTTGAGCTCTTGCAAGTCGACCGCCTCGATCGCGCTACGAAGCGCCTCGACCGCAGGACCCGAAACGCTCGCCAGGCCGGATGGCTCGAGAAGTCTCGCGAGGGCTCGCCCCTGATCGCCATCGGGATCCAGGAAGAGAAGCCCCAGGCGCGCGGCATCGACCTGAACCTTGTGAGGCCTTCGCGCTGAGATGGCGACCGCGCAGGCCCGGGTGGGGGGGCCGGTGTGAGAGGTCACCGACAGCGGCGACCCAGCCGAGACGCCGAGCTGGAGCGCGTGGTGTGCATGCGCCTCGTTGTCCCCGGAGGCCCCTACGAAGAGGGCCCAACCCTCGCCGATCGTGAGGTGTCCCGTCCAAGGGCGGCCCATGCGGGCGAAGCGTAGCGGGCGCCCCGTGGGGAGCCGGATTGGCCTGTCACCCCGGTTCGGCCGCCCGCGTATTCTCCGCAACGAGGATCCATCGTGATCGACCCTGACGCCGCGCTCATGCACCGCTACGCACGGGGCGAGTCCAATGCCTTCGACGCATTGTTCGCGCGCTATGACGGCGCGGCCTACGCGTTCTTCCTGCGTCGGTCGCGCTGTCCCGATCGCGCTGCAGATCTCCATCAGGAGCTGTTCCTCCGGGTGCACCGCTTCCGGGATCGCTTCGATTCGGCGCAGCGCTTCTCGCCATGGTTCTTCGAGGTGGCTCGCAACGTGTGGCACGACGACCTTCGCCGGCGTCACCGGCTTCCGCTCGCAGCAGACGAGGAGAGCTTCCAGCAGCTGCAGGGCGGCGAGGACCCCGAGCGGCGGACGAGTCAACGCGAGCTGGCGTCACTCCTCCTCGCTGATCTCGATCCCTTCCAGCGCGAGGTCGTCTGGGCGTCTGCCGTAGAGGGCGAGACGTATCCGGATCTGGCGGCGCGGCTCGGGAAGTCCGTGAGCGCGATCAAGCCGGTCGGATCCCGGAGTCTGCGACGACTCCGCGAGCTCGGTGGGAAACGGCGCTGATGTCGGAGGACGAGTTCGGCACCGTGCAGGAAGGCGCTGCCGTTCGCGAAGGCGTTCGGCTGGGGATTCGTGACGCTCTCTCCCGCGACATCGACCGCACGAGCCTGCGGACGGTGCGCCGACTCGGAGTCGCGGCACTCCTGGGCGTTGCGTCGGCATGCGCCGCCGTGGCGCTCTTTGCGCGTGGGTCGGTCGACCAGATCGACCCGATGCACCTCGCGATCTGCGCTGCGGTGTGGTCCGGTGTGCTCGTGGTGGTTTACGCCTTCGTCCTCCTGCGCATCGGCTCGGACCGATTTCCGGTCGCTCAGGCATCGGCCCTGGCGTTGTCCGGGCTCGCGATCGCGGCGGTGATGGGGATCGCTTGCCCGCATCCGATGATGCTGGAGTGGTGGGTCGGGACGCCCATCGGTGCGCTGGCCCAGAACCAGCTCGGCCTCGAGGCGAGTACGCTGTGCCTGGGCCTCTGCCTGGCGGTCATCGCGGGCGGCGTCGCTTCCTTCCTGGCGATCTCGATCGGATGGGTCGTGCCGGGGGCGATCCTCTCGGCCTCGCTGCTCTTCGTGATCATCTGGCCGGCGTTCGCCGTGCAGTCGCTCGGGAGCACGGAGCCGACGTTGATCTCCTGGACGGTTGGCCTCGCGCTCGGTTCCACGATCGGAGTTGCGATCCCCCTTGCCGTCCGGCGGGTGCTTCCGCGGCTTCGCACTCCCGCCTGAGCCGCCTCGGACTCCGCACGCTGTAACCCAAGCGAACGCGGTGTCACCCAACGCAGCAACCGTGCGTATTCCAGCACGAGACGGCCGCCTTCGCTCCTGGACCGGAGCGGGCGGCCTCCAAGAGGAGAGGACATGCGCTTTCTGCATCGTGTGGTTCCGGTCGTGCTGATCGGCGCCGTCGCCCTGGGGGCTCCAATGGTCGCGTCGGCCGCCTGGAACTTCGAGAACAATGGCCCGCATCGCGTGAGGGCTGCGGAGCCGGAAGGGCCGCCCCAGGAGGAGCGGTCCCTCGCGCCGAAGTCCGGCGTAGCGTTCGCTCGTCCGAGCAAGGCACCCGCGCCCGACACTTCCTCGGCGAGCGCCAAGAAGATCCACTCGCTCGAGAAGCCGACTGCCTTCGACCGCCACCGGCACCGGGACGCGGCGCCGGCGCTTGCCGCGGACTGACCGGGATCCCGGTCGCGGGGGGGGGGGGGGG
>CAJPFO010000164.1 GCA_905339255.1 Myxococcaceae bacterium | reverse complement strand
GAGCGTCGCCTCGCCTCGAAGCGAGCTGGCTGCGAGCGCTGCGAGAAGATCCGTCGGCTCGATGAGGCCGCAAGCGACCCGCACTCCGTCGCGGAGCGGCGCGACCGCTTCGGCCGGCTCGACGAAACGTTCGCCGAGCCTCTGTCGCGGATCCGTCAAACCCCACTCCGGACCGAGGCCGTCCCGACGATCACCGCGCCATGCGGCCCCTCACAGGCCACACGAAGCCGATCGCGACCGCCGCTCCGCTCGACGACTTCCGCCGTCGTCACGATCCGGTCGCCTGCGAAGACCGGAAGACGGATCCGGACGTCGAGGGTCGAGCCGACCGCGCAGGCGTAGCCGTAGCGGCGGGCGAGCAGATCGAAGACGTAGGCGAGAAAGAGCGTTCCGGTCGCGATCGACGCCGGGAGGCCGACCGCGCGGGCGATCTCGTCGTCGGTATGGAAGTTCGCCTCACCCTCCGGTTCGTAGAGGATCATTGCTTCGCGAGTCATGGTCCGGACCAGCGGCGGGAGCGCCTCGTGCACCGGTCCATCGGCGAGCAGAGCCTCGCGCGGCGGCGGCTTCTCGCCCTCGTCCGCCACGCGATCGCTGTAGACGACCACACCGGTGGTGATTCCGATCGCGATGCGTCGTCCGTTCTCGTCGCGCGTCTCGGTCTCGACCTCGACGTAGCGCCGTCCCTTCCGCGCCCAGCGTGCCGCCGCCCGGCCGCTCACGGTGAGCACGCTTCCGAGACGGGGAAGCGCCTCGATCTCGATCCGCTGCCCGGCGTGGACCGACTGCGAGATGTCGTAGTGACGATCGGCGAGGTTCACGCCGTCGGCAGCGAGCAACGAGACCGGCGCGAAGGGCGGCGGAGGCGGCGCCTGCCCGGTCGCACGCAGATGCCGAGACACGGTCTTCTCGTCGAGCGGGTAAGAGAAGCTCCCTACCTCCTGGCCCGCGAGGATCGCGTCGAAGGGAACGCTCGGACGTCCACGCGGGTCGGGAAGCCTCGCCATGCGGGAGCATCCTACCAGAGGCGAGCGGCGTTCCGACGCGCAGGGATTCCTTCGCGGCGATCCCGGCCGGGCGTATATGATCGCCGTCATCGTCACGAGGAAGCGGCCTGGGTTATGCCGCCTCGTCGGAGCCCGGCGTGCCGCCGCGGTCGCCCGCCACCGGAAGGATCCTTCGATGAACGGGCAGCGCCTCTCGACGCGGCAGATGATCGGCTACTCGCTTCCCGCCTTCGGCGCCGCGCTCGTGATGCTGAGCGTCGCGGTCTACCTGCCGAACTACTACACCGACGAACTCGGCCTCTCGGCGGGGCTCCTGAGCTGGGTGCTCATGGCCGGCCGGCTCTGGGACGCCGTGACCGACCCCGTCATGGGACACCTCTCCGATCGGACGAGGACGCGCTGGGGGAGGCGGCGTCCGTACTTCCTCGTCGCGGCGCTTCCCCTCGGGCTCTTCTACTACCTCATCTGGGCGCCGGCCCCGGGCCTCTCGGCAATGGCGCTCTTCTCCTACCTGCTCGTCTGCTACCTCGCGCTCTACACGTTCTGGACGATCTTCTGGATCCCGTACATCTCGCTCGGGATGGAGCTCACGCCCGAGTACCACGATCGGACCAGGCTCTTCGGGACGCGACAGGGCTTCTACCTGCTCGGAACCGCCGCCGGGATGCTCCTTCCCGAGGCGTTCGCGAAGGCGGCCGGAAGCTCCGCGGCGGGGTATCCGACGATGGCGCTCGTCTTCGGGAGCGTCTGTGCCCTGCTCGTCCTCGCAGCCTTCTTCCGGCTCGAGGAGCGACACGACACGAAAGTCCAGGAGCAGGCGCCATTCATCGAGAGCCTTCGCATCACGTTCCGCAACCGCGCCTTCGTCGTCCTCATGTTCACGTACCTGATTGCGCTCGTCGGCGGGAGCTTCATCGCGCCGCTCACGCTCTACGTGGCGAAGTACGTGATCAACGCCCGCGAGGTCGTGCCGCTCGTGATGCTCTCCTACCTCGCCGGCTCGGTCGTCTCGATTCCCCTCTGGGTCCGCCTTTCGACCCGCCAAGGAAAGAACCGGACCTGGACCTTCGGGATGCTCCTCGCGAGCGCCGTCTACGCGACCTCGTTCTACTATCACGAGGGGACGTGGCTGCTTTGGATCGTGCTCGCAGCGGTGGTGGGCGCCGCGAACGGCTGCACCATGACGCTCGGCCCTTCGATCTCGGCCGACGTGATCGACTCCGACGAGCTCGAGACGGGGCGCCGGCGCGAAGGGGTCTTCATGGGGATCTGGTCGTTCATGGACAAGGCCGCCATCGGCCTCGCGATCTTCTTGGGGATGCAGGGGCTCGATTGGATCGGCTACGTGCCGAACCAGGAGCAGACTCCGGAGGTCGTTCTCGGGATCAAGTTCCTCTACTGCGTGCTCCCGGCCATCTGCCACATCGGAGCACTGCTCGTGTTCCGGAGCTTCCCGATCACTCCCGAAGTGCACGCAGAGATCCGCGCAGCGCTCGACGAGCGTGCCGCTGCGGCCGGCGCCGGTCGGTGATCCGCGCCCGGCTGCACGCGCCCTACCGCGACGACGCGCGCTACCCGGCCGCGATCGTGAACGTGACGAACCACTGCAACCTCTCGTGCCGGCACTGCTTCGTCTTCCGCGAGGCGAACCCGAACCAGGCCCCCGCGAAACTCGCCGACGAACTCTCGGACGACGAGATCCTCGATACGCTCCGCGCGCTCCGCGACCGTCACGGCATCGTCTCGATGCTCTGGATGGGGGGAGAGCCGCTGCTCAAGCCCGACCTCCTGCGTCGTGGCACGCGCCTTTTCGCTCGCAACACGATCACGACGAACGGAACGCTCCCGCTCCTCGACCTCGGGCCCGAGATCCTCTACGTCGTGAGTCTCGACGGTCCCGAGGACCTGAACGATGCGATTCGCGGCCGCGGCACCTTCCGCCGCGTGCTGCGGAACCTCGAGCGTCGACCGGCCGCCTTCTCGTCGAGCGTCCAGGTACAGGCGGTCGTGACGAAGCGGAACCAGACGCGGCTCGAGGAACTCGTCGAAGCGGTCCGTGCGGCCGGGGTCGGCTGGATGACCTTCTCGTTCTACGTTCCGCGTGCGGGCGATCATGGCCCCGACGCCTGGACCGACAACGACGAGCGCGTCGCCGCCGTCGCCGAGGTGATGCGGCTCCGGGAGCGCCACGACGGCTTCGTCCGCAATTCGCGCCGGAGCCTCGAGCTCCTGCTCCCCGGCGAGGCCGAGCGCGTCACCGCCGCCTGCCCGGCGCGAGCGCTCATCCTCCCGCTCTACCTCGAGGGTGATCACTTCACGACGCCGTTCTGCTGCTACGGCAACGACGTCGACTGCGATCGCTGCGGCGCGTGGGTGGTCTTCCACCTCGCGGCGCGCGCCGAAGGCACACGCGCCGCGAAGTGAACCGCCTCCCTGGGAGACCGACCCGAGACGGCTCGGGTCGCGATCTCCCTAGGGACAGGTATTGACCGTACCCGTCAGGAGCTGGAAGAGCGTCGAGTAGACGTTTCCGCGGAAGCAGTGGTCGGGCGAGAAGGACAGGAGCGCGATGTCCGACGCGACGAACGCGAACGGATGCGACGGGTCCGGCAGGAGCCCGTTGCCGTCGAGCACGTTGTCGATCGAACTGATGTTCGTTGCGAACGAGTCGAGGAGGAACTCCGGCGTCACGGTCGGATCGACGTCGCAGGCGAAGTCGCTCCCGCCCACCGCGAAGCAGTAGTCGACGATCGCGAGACCGGCCGCATTGTTTCCCTCGATCCGGTTGCGGGCGACTTCGGAGTCGTCGACTCCGAGGTAGAGGATCCCGACTCCGGACGGAACCGACGCCAGGATCGATCCGGGCCGTGCCGTATTGGCCTTGTTGTTCTCGAGGAAGTGGTTGTCGCGGAGATGGATGCGCTTCGCTCCGGGGCGGTCGTCGAAGATGTCGGGAAGCAGCAGGATCGCGGCGCCGACGGTGTTGTAGCGTGCGACGTTGTTCGCGAGAACGATGTCGTCGCTGTTCGAGACCTCGAATCCGTTCACGTTGTTCTCGACGAGGTTGTTCTCGACGCGGACGTTCACCGACGTCTCGACCCAGATTCCGCTGTCGTCGGAATCGCTCGCGTAGCTGTCCTTGATCAGGCCGTTGCGCGACAGGGTCGGGAAGATCCCGTAGTTCTTGTTGTTGATCGAGACCACGTCGACGATCTTGAAGCCGTCGACACGCTCGGTGAACAGGCCGTTGTTCCGGAAGCCGTCGATGGTGAGCCCGGAGACCTCGATGTCGAAGAGCAGCGGATGCGGGTCGGGAAGCCCCGGCTCGACGCCCGGGAGGAGCTCGAAGGGCGGAGCCATGCTCGAGTGGCAGCTCATGCAGTCCGTCACGATCGAGGGCACGATCACCATGCCGTTTCGCTGGTCCTGTGCCTTCTGGACGATCACGCGATCGTCTCCCGACGACATTCCGATCAGCTTGATGCCGTTCTTCGTGATGCTGAGACCGTTGGTCTCGGTCGCGCCTTCCTTGTAGGTAGCGGGACGGACGTAGATCTTCGTGTACTCCGGCGCACGGTCGATTGCCGCCTGGATCGACTGTCCGGGCCAGACGTAGAGCGTTCGGGCGTCCTTCTTCCCGATCGGGCCGGGCGGTGCGTTGTAGGCGAAGAGGAAGTAGAGGAAGTCCTGGAAGTCGACGAGACCGCTCCCGTCCATGTCGGACTCGCGGCACTCGGGATCCGCAGCGGGGCCCCGGCCCGGGCCGACCGACTTCAGGTAGCACGGAAGCATGATCCCGAAGTCCGGGATCCCGACGAAGCGGTCCTGGTTGAGATCGGCATCGCAGACGTTCCCGATACCGTCGCCATCGGCGTCGAGCTGATCGTTCGGCCCCGCGAGCGGCCCGTTGGCGTCCTCGAGGCAGTTGTCGACGGGGTCGAGGATCCCGTCGGCGTCACGGTCGGGGTCGATGGCTCCGATATTCGACGGCGGAAGCTGGCCGGTGCTCGTTCCCGTGAGCGAGTAGATCACGTTGTTCGCACCGATCGTCCAACCGGGCTGGCTCGAGAGGCCGATCTCGGTGCCGTTCTCGATTCCGGCGGGATCGGCGTCGGAATGGAGCAGCTCGATGCAGGCGAAGGCCTCATCGTTCGAAACGCTTCCGCTCGAGTCCGCGTCGCAGCCGAGATCCTCCCGGGCAAGGACGAGGTCCCAACCGTACGCGTTCCACGAACCGCCCCCGGTCGGCTGGCTGTGGCAGAGCTGGCAACCCGCCGTATCTCCCGCGGTCGAAACCGCGCCGTAGCGCGTCTTCCACGCGCCGAGGATTCCCGGGAAGGCCGAGGCCTGCGACGAGACGAGAATCAAGAGCAACCCTGCGAGAGCGGGGGCGAGGCCAAGACGGGATCCGAGCTGCAGTCGCTTCATGGGAATGGGCTCCGGGCGTGGGTTTCGGCCACTCTACGCGATGCGAGCAGGCCTGCGTGAAAGAATCAGCGGGTACGGGACCCGATTCCCCGGCGGCGGAGCAGGCCGAGGCCGAGCGCTCCGGCGCAGAGCAGCGTGGCCGTTCCCGGCTCGGGAACCACCTCGAAGCCGAGCGTCGTCGACTCCGGGTCGAGCGCGACGAAGTCCTCGAGGCCGATCACCCCGTCGACCCGCTCGTCGAGAAGGCCGGCCGTGATCGATCCCGAGCCGAGCGCGAGCGCCCGGAAGGTCAACGAGAAGAGGCCGCTGCGGGGATCGGGAGCCGGATCGTTGGTGCGCCCGTCGAGAAAGAGCGTCGTCGGCGGGACGATCAGCACGCCGGCACGTGCCGAGTTCGGCGCAGGCGGCGCGGACATCGGATCGACGGTGAAGGGAAGCGACGAACAGGTGCCGGGGACCGCCTGACCGCAGGCGAGCTGTGCCGCGGAGACGAGCTCGACCGCCGCTCCCGACCAGACCACGTCGAGCGTATACGCGCGGATCTCCGAGACGTCGTCGAGGCCGATCGTGACCGTGAACTCCGATCCGAGCCCGATCGACGACGGCGAGACGTCACTCTCGAGCGTCACCTGGGTCGCGCCCGCGGGCGCTCCCGTGAGGCCGACCGCGAGCGAGCCGATCCACATGAGCCAGCGCCATCGCAACATCCACATCCTCCTCGCGCACCTCGGCGCGCGAACCATCGGTTCCGGGCCTGCGGCGAGCGCCGCGGCCGTCGACGAGCGTTGCATGGAGGAGGTGGCCGCCTGCGAGGCGATGTGTCAGGAAAACGCAGCCCGATCTCGTTCCCGCGCTTCGCGCGCGCAGGCCCGCAGCCCCGGGGCGCCTCGGGCGCGAGAGACCGGGAGATCGAAGCGGCGCTAGACCCGCTCGACCTCGACACGCGTGTCGCGGTCCGTCTGGTTGGGCTCGTAGTGGGCGTAGCCCCAGCGCAGGTGGCCGTAGTCTCCGACGAGCTGGGTCACCTTGAGAGGGCTCGGCGCCACGTACTGGTGCGTGTTCCCGCCGCGGAACTGGTACGACTCCCAGGCATGGAAAATGTGGACCTGTCCGGGTCGGATTGCTCCCGTCGGCTTTGCCCGCGCCACGAAGGCCGAGACGTCGTTGCGAACCCGCACGAGATCGTTGTCCGCGATCGACCGGGCGCGCGCATCGTCGGCGTTCAGGTAGACCACCGGCTCGCCCCGCTGCAGGCGCAGCATGCTCGGCGTGTCGCGCCACATCGCATGGATGCTCCAGCGCGTGTGGCCGCCCGTGAGCGTGAGCGGATGCATGCCGCCCGCCGCGGGGGGCTCCTTGTGCGTCGGCAGCGCCTCGCCGAGCCGCAGGAACCAGGGGTGGTCGATGTAGAACTGCTGGCGTCCGGTGAGCGTCGGGTAGGGATGCTTCTTCTCGACGAAGTCCCGGAGCGGAACGACCGGCTCGTCTTTCGAGTATTCGGAGAAGATCCCGGCCGTTCCGCCTTCGGGTCCGAGGCCCGAGAGACGGATCGCTCCGCCGTCGCGACGAAGGTCCTCGAGCTCGATTCCCTTCGCGGCGCTCGACACGCTCAGAATGAAACGCAGGACGTCTTCTTGCGCGCCCGGACCGAAGCGCCCGTCGTCGGTGAAGCGACGTCCGAGGTTCTCGATGTCGCAATCCTCGCCGCGGAAGCCCTTCACCGCCGAGACCCCGCGCGCCTTCGCCTCGGCGGCGATGCGCTCGGAGAGAAGCGCGAAGATCTCCCACTCGGGCTTCGATTCTCCGGCGGGATCGATCGCCTTGTCGGCCAGCGTGATGTAGGGAACGAAGGCGGCGATGTACTTGATGCCGATCTTCTCGTACCAGCCCGCGGCGGGCAGGATGATGTCGGAGTGGAGCCCCGTCGTACTCATGCGGAAGTTCACGTCGACGATGAGCCGGGCCGTCGTGAAGAGCGAGTCGCGGATCCGGTTTCCCGATCGGCTGTGGCGGAGCACGTTGCCGAAGATCGAGAAGATCAGATCGGGAGGCGGTGAATCCACGGGCGGCGAGATCGGGAAGTGCCTCTTCTCGAGCGCCTCGCGCAGATACGGTGCCGCGCCCTGCTCGAGCAGCGGATCCGACCAGGCCGCCGAGAGCTCGTTCGGCCCGAGCCCGCCGTGGACCGCGTGGAAGAGCGTGCTCGGTACGTACATCGACTCGAACTGCTCCCGAACCGCATGCGGGTCGAGCTTCGCTCGCGCGGCCGTGAGCGCGAGATGCGGGAGGTCGAGCTCGTCCTGCATCGCGACGAGCCCGAGCCCGTCGAGCGCGACGAAGGCCCCCGACCTCCAGCCGCCTCCGATCCGACCGAGGTTGCCCGTGAGCGAGGCGAGCAGGATCTGCGAGCGTTGCACGAGATCGCTGTGGTAGTTCTTGCAGCTTCCCCACTGCGAGAGGATGAGCGCTGCGCGAGCGGTCGCGAAATCCCGGGCGAAGCGGCGGATCGTCTGCGCCGAAACGCCCGTCACGGCCGCCGCCTGCTCGGGCGTATTCTCGCGATCGAGCTTCGCGCGAAGTCGCGAGAAGACCGTCGAGACGCCGACGCTCTCGCCCGAAGCGAGCTCGATCGCCTTCGAGGCTTCGAGGGACGGACGGACGCCATCTTCGAAACGCAGCGTCTTCTCGTCGCTTCCGGTGCTTCCCGGCGCCCAGACGAGTTCATCCTCGGCTTCGTCCCAGACCGCGAAGCGATCGGGGCTTCCTCCGTCGACGACGTCCGACTCGCGGAGGAAGCGGCCGTCGTCGTCGCGGACGAGGAAGGGGAGATCGGTCTGCTCGCGAACGTAGTCGGCCGCGAGGAGGTTCTCGGCGATCACCACCTGGCACGCGGCGAGCGCGAGGGCGGCATCGGTGCCGGGGCGCGGTGAGAGCCAGAGGTCGGTGTGCATCGAGCTCTGGTTGTAATCGGGGTTGATCGAGACGATCCGCGCGCCCCGGTAGCGCGCCTCGTTCAGGTAGTGGGCATCGGGGATGCGGGTCGCCGAAGGGTTGAACGCCCAGAGCACGAGGTAGTCCGAGCGGAACCAGTCGTCCGAGGTCCCGTCCGTGTGCGGCGTTCCGAGCGTGATCGTCCCGCCGACGGCGAGGTCGCCGATCTGCGCCATCGAGTCGGTGATGGGGACTCCGATCTGCCGGAAGAAGCGCAGGACGGCCGCGGTGTTCCCCGCGAAGTCGACGTTCGGGCCGAGTTCGAGGATGCCGCCCTCGCCACCGCGCTCGGAGAGCACGGTCACGACCTCGCGCGCGATCTCGCCGAGTGCCTCGTCCCAGGAGATCCGCTTCCAACGCCCCTCGCCGCGCGCTCCGACTCGACGGAGCGGGTAACGCACCCGCGAGTCGCTCGTGAGCATCTCGCTCGCGCACGCTCCCTTGTTACAACCGCGCGGATTGAAATCGGGAACCGTGTCGTTCGAGGCCGCGTAGGGTGCCGACTGCTCCTCTCGCCAGACGATGCCTTCGCGAACGTAGAGGTTCCACGCGCACGACGAGACACAGTTCACGTTGGTGTGCGTGCCCCGCACGACGCGATCCCACGTCCAACGCCGCCGGTAGATGTCGCGCCAATCCTCGTACGGAGCGGGGGCTGCGGCCGAACCCGGTGAAGACTCCGACGACTCGAAACACGAGAGATTCTGGAGGCCGAGGGCGAGCCCCGCCGTCGCCGCCGCTCCCCGGATGAACTGGCGTCGCGTCAGGCCGACCATCCGCTACCTCCCGTGGGCGCCCCACGCAGAGGCTACGGTCGGCGGCGCACGCTCCATATGACCGGAGTCATAGGCGTGCGATCAGCGGACGGGCTCCTCGGGCTCCTCGTGAGCCACCTGGCGCAGGCGGTCACGGTCGAGGATATGGACGTGGTGCACCTCGCCCTTGACGAAGCCCGCTTGCTCGAAGCGCCGCAGCACGCGGATCGCGGTTTCGATCGTGGTTCCCGCCGCCTCGGCGAGTTCCCGACGTGTGACGTGCGCCTCGTCGCCCGCGGCGCTTCGCAGCAACGCCTGCGCGAGCCTCGCATCGGCCGGGTCGTATGCGAGCGAACGGAGTCGTGTATGCGCTCCCCGCAGCCGCTGGGAAACGATCTGGAGGACGACCCGGGTGAGCTGCGGATCGTTCCGGATCAGGCTCAGCAGCGCCACGCGGGGGAGGCGCCAGACGCAACTCTCGACGGCGGTTTCCGCGGTGACGGGATAGGCGTTGCCCTCCATCGCGGCGACGACGCCGAAGATCTGCCCGGGGCGGATCGTCTCGAGCGCCATCACGCGCCCGTCGCGCGTGGTGCGGATGATGCGCACCTCTCCCACGCGAACGGCCCACAGGAACTCCCCCGCTTCACCTTCGCGGAAGAGCACCTTCCGTGCCGGGTACCAGCGCTCGCGAACCTGCGAGCGCACCTGCTCGAGCCAAGGCGGCGCGAGCGAGCGGAAGAACTCGGTCTCTTCGAGCCTGGCTTCATGCCCAGAGGAGACAGCCAATGCACACGCCCCTATGTGCCGCATCATACGCGAGGGGGGCCGCCGCCACCACCGGCTTCGACGCAGCGCGGCATGATGCGGCATGCGGATCGCAGCGCGCGCCCACCCGCGCGCGCCCGTGCGCGTGCGTCGCCGACCGCCGCCCCGCGGAGCTACGCGTAGAACGTCTTCGCGATCCCCTGCCCGTAGAAGAGCAACTTCTCGGGAGTCATCCCGTAGGCCGGAGGCACGAGACACATCGAATCGGCGACCGTCCATGCGCGCTCGATCCGCTCGCGAACCGCATCGGGTTTCCCGCAGAGCACGAAGGCCTTCACCATCTCGTCGGGGACGAGTCGGCCCGATGCGAGCGCCTGCTTGCTCTTGACGGCGGCCTGCAGCCGTCGCGCCTCGGCTCCGAAGCCGTGCGCCTCGAAGAACGACTCGTACTGCTCGACCCCCGCATAGAACGCGATCGTCGCCCGCGCATCCTCGATCGCCGTGGCCTCGTCGTCGTGGATCGCCACCCAGAGCCAGAGGTTCAGGTCGATGTCCTCGCGCTTTCTCTTGGCCTTCGCGAGTCCGGCTCGGAGATCGGGCTGGATCTTCTCGACGGCCCAGTCGATCGACCACATCGGATGCCCCATCACGCCCTGCGCGATCTCCGCCGCGAGCCGCACCATGGGCCCGCGCAGCGCGGCGATCCAGATCGGGATCTCTTCCCGCACCGGGGGTGCGGTGCCCTGCAGCTCGCGGAAGCCCGCACGGAAATACTGGCCTTCGAAGGGCTCGAGACCCCGATGCGCGCCGCGAACGATGTGTCGGACGGCCGCCACGGTCTCGCGGAGATGCGCGAGCGGCTTGTGCTCGGGAGCCCCGAAGATGTCGCGCGTCCATGAGAGTACGCTCGCTCCGAGGCCGAGCACGAAGCGGCCCCCCGAGATCCGGTCGAGGTCGAGCGCGGCCATCGCCGTCTCGAAGGGGCTCCGCGCCGCTGCGATCGCAATCCCGGTCGCGAGCTGGATCCGCTCGGTCACCATCGCCGCCGCAGCGAGCGGAACGAAAGGCGGCCCGTAGACCTGCGGAGCGAAGAGGCCCACGAGCCCCTGCGCCTCGGCCTGCTTCGCGATCATTCCGAGCAGCGGCGCGGGCATCGGGTTGACGAAGCCCCAGTAGCGCCGCGGCTTCGAGGTCGACGACGTCATCGCTACCCTCCCGCCGCCGAGCTCGCGCGTGCGGCGACCCGTCCGGATTCCGGGGCTCTCGCTAGCGCACCTTCTCGACGTCCACGCGGACCGCACGGTCCGCCGGAATCGGTTGCCACGAGAGGATCCGGTACGAGAGATGACCGTAGCCGGCCGCGAGGCCGAGCGGCTTCACGTGGCCGGGCTCGAGATCCGATTGGCTCGACCATCCCTCGTGCATGTAGGGCTCGAAGCCGTTGTAGACGATCACCTGCCCGGGCCGCACGGCCGGCGAGACCTTCGCCGCATAGCGGGCTTCGCCGACGTTGCTCACGAGCTTCACGCGATCGCCGTTCGCGATCTCGAGCGATCCCGCGTCCTGGTCGTTGATGAAGACGAACGGCTCCCCCCGGTGGGTGTTCAGGATGATGTCGTTCGTCATGTTCATCGAGTGGATGCTCCAGCGGTTGTGGCCGCTGGTCATCTGGAAGCGCCGCTTCGAGCCTCCTTGGTTCGGCGGCTCCTTGTGCGTCGGCAGCTCCTCGCCGCACTCGAGGAACCACTCGTGGTCGATGTAGTACTGCGCACGACGGACGAGGGTGTCGTACGGGACCTTGTCCTCGGTGTGCCAGCGGAGCGGGTTGTGGACCTCATCGGGCTTGATCGTCGAAGCCTGCGAGGTGCCATGGAGGACGTTTCCCCAGTTCGTCCAGCGCACGAAGCCCTTCTCGCGGAGCGTATCGAGCGTGGTTCCCTTCGGAAGGATCCCGTAGACCGCCGCGTCGCGGATGCTCTCGTCGATCCGCTTCTCCTCGTCCCGGAGCGCCCCCTTGTGGCTGATCCGGTCGACGAGCCCATGGAGCTCGCGCCGCTGGCCGCGCGCGTCGATGAAATCCTTCTTCCCGCGAGCCGCGGCCCGCTCCTCGATCTTCTCGAGGATCCGGAAGCCGATCTCGAGATCCGGGAGTGCCTCGCCGACGGGCTCGGCGGCGCGGTCGCAGAGCACGTAGTTCAGGTGGTGCACCGACGGCATCGAGTGGCCGAGCTTCTCGTAATGCTGCGCGGCCGGAAGCACGTAGTCCGAGTAGAGCCCGGTCGTCGTGAGCCGGTAGTCGACCGAGACCACGAGATCGAGCTTCGGCCAGAGGTGCTCGAGCAGGAGCTTCTGCCCCCCGCGCTGCCGGCGCAGCACGTTCCCGCCCGCTTCGAAGAGCACGCGAGGCTTCGTGTTCTGGTAGACCTTCGAGTAGCGCGGATCCCACCAGCCCTTCTCGATCGCGAGGTTCACGTACTCGTCGAACGAGCGCGGGTACGACGGATCGTGGTTCTCGGGATCGTTCCAACGATCCTTGTAACCGTACTGGTAGTACCAGAGGAAGGCGGGAGGCATCCCGAGGCCGGGGCCCTGCGGGACGTCGTTGGCGAGCGCCATCATCCGGTTCTGGATCATCTCCGCGGTGAGCGTCGGATCGCTCGCCGTGAGCAGCCGCCGCATCGCCATGAGCCCCGCGATCTGCTTCTGCGCGGCTTCTTGGCCGGGCCCTTCCTTGCCCGGGATGAAGATCTCGCCGTCCATGGCCGAGATCGCCCACGAGCGCGTTCCGGTTCCCTTCTTGCCCCAGTTCGCGGTCAGGCCGAGGAGCAGCGCCATGGCGCGCTCCATCAGGTCGCCGTGGTAGTACTTGCCCGAGTTCCAGCCGATGAAGATCTTGGTCTTCCGCGTCGCCACCTTGCGCGCGAGCTTCCGGATGTTGTCCGGATGCACTTCGCAGATCGCGGCGGCGCGCTCCGGGTCGTACGCCTCGAGGTGGCGGCGGAGCCTCGCGAAGACGGGCTCGACCTCGACCGTCGTCCCGTTCGTGAGCGTCACGGTGTAGCGGCCCTCGAGGGCAGGATCGACGCCCATCGTCGCGAGCGTATGCCGCGGCGCCATCGTGAGCGTTCCGGAGAGGCCGTCCCACCAGAAGAACTGGTCCTCGCGCTCCCCGGCGAAGACCTCGGGGCCGCGCAGGAATCGTCCGTTGTCGCAGCGGACGAGCAGCGGAAGGTCGGTCTGCTCCTGGACGAACTGCTTCTGGTACAGGCCCGCGTCGATGATCACCTTGCACATCGAGAGCGCGAGCGCGGCGTCGCTGCCGATCCGCACCGGGAGGTGGTAGTCCGCGTGGATCGCCGACGGGCTGTAGTCCGGAGCGATCGTCACGACCTCGCCGCCGTTGTACCGGGATTCGGCGACGTAGTGGTACCAGTGGATGTTCGTGTAGACGGGGTTCGCATGCCAGATGAGCGTGAGCTCGGCGAGGAACCAGTCGTCCATCGAAGAAGTCGGGTTGAACAGACCCCACGTGATGTGCCAGCCGGGGCTGAAGTCCTGGAACTCGGCGTTGCCGTCGGTCATCGGCAGGCCGAGCGCTTCAGAGAACATCCGTGCGGGGGCCGCGCCCGGCTCGGGCGTGAAGAGGTTGATGATCGACGCCGGCCCCTCGCTCTCGATCGCGTCGAGGACCCCGTCGGCGATCTCGGTGAGCGCCTGGTCCCAGGAGACGCGTTCGAACTTGCCTTCGCCTCGCTCGCCGACGCGCTTCAGGGGATGCGTCACGCGATCCTGCGAGTAATGGCAGTGGCTCCAGCTCGCGCCCTTCTGGCAGCCCATGGGGTTCATGTCCGGGACGCCCGCTTCGATCGGCGCGAAGGTCCCCGCCTGCTCCTCGCGGAGGATGCGGCCGTCCTTCGTGTAGACGCGCCAGGGGCAGCCGCCCGGATAGCAGTCGACCGAGTGGCTTCCGAAGCTCACCTTGTCCCACGTCCACTTCTCACGGTAGCGATCGGCCCAGCTTCCCTTGGCGCTGCTCACACGAACTCCTCCCGGCACGGATTCCCAGACACCCCGCGTCCGGCATCCTCGGCTCGACGGCTTCGGGGCGTTATGACGAGCGTCATGCCCACGGCCGCTATCGGATCGCTCGGCTCGCGATCTTCTCGGGCGCGCGCCAATCGACGCGGATCACCCGCGGATACGCTCCTTCGACCTGCCAGGTCGGGAGGTTCGAGTTCGAGGTCCAGACGCGGCCCTGCGAGTCGAAATCGATCTCGCGCGTGAAGGTGACCCGCGTCGGCAGCGGAATCGTCGTGAACCGCTGCGTCGCCGGATCGAAATGCAGCAACGAGTCGCTCGCGGTGCCGCAGATCCAGACGCTGTCGTCCCGGTGGTCGACGTGGAGCGCGTAGGGGGTCTCGGTGCCGGCGGGAGCCGTCGGGAGACTCCAGGTCTCGAAACGTCGGGTGCCTGGATCGAAACGCGCGAGCGTGTTCGACGAGAAGCCCGGGATCCAGAGCCGTCCCTTCGAGTCGAAGCGCAGCCGTCGAGGGCCCTCGAATGGCGTGTCGACGAGTTCGATCTCGAACGTCTCGGGGTCGATGCGGCCGATGCGGTGGAGATTCAATTGGCTGAACCAGATGCCGCCGTCGGGAGCCACGTCGATTCCGTAGGGCACCGGCAAGTCGATCCCCTCGCCCGCCGGAGGGTCCCCGAGATCGACGTGACGAGCGATCCAGAAGAAGGCCGGAAGCGCGCGGAGCAGGAGCCCCTGTTGCCACGAGGCGGCCGGGAGCCGGAACGTCCGCACGCGTCCGCTCGCGCGGTCGAGCATGCCGATGTGGTTCGACACCGCGACGCTGAACCAGATGCGACCGCCCCGATCGAAGCGAAGCGTGTGCGGATAGAAGCCCTCGTCGAGCGGATGGATCTCCCAGCGTTTCGTTCTCGGATCGAAGCCGGCGATCTGGTTGCCGAACGAGAGTGTGAGCCAGACCGTGCCGTCCGGCGCCATCTGCAGCGAATGCGGGCCGACGTGGGCGTTCGCGTTCGGCGGCAGCACGGCGCGTCCCCCCGTGAAACCTCCGATCGGAAGATCCCCTTTCGGGACCTCGTACACCTCGATTGCACCGCCGGGAACGTTCGGATCGAGTCGCGAGAGGCGATCCTGGAGCTGATCGACGCTCCAGAGCGATCCGTCGGCATGCACGGCGACGTCGTGCTGCATCGACGCCACCGCCCCCATCTCCCACTCCTCGATGATGGCGCTCCGCACCTCGGGAGCGGCCTCCGGAACGAAACCCGCTTCGCCGAGGCGCGCCATCAGCTTCGGCACGGCCACTTTCGGCTCGTAGGCCTCGTCGAAGAGCGAAGGCAATTCGGCTCGGAGCTCCGGGCCGAGCATTCCGCCCATCCGCGCCATGAGCGAGAGCACCTTCTCCCAGTTCTCGTGGCCGCGTTGCACGCGGGTGTGGAGGCTTCCCTGCTGATGACAGTAGGTGCACTGGCGAACGAGTTCCTCGCGCTTCGCTGCGTCGGGCACGCGGTCGAGCACGAGCGAGAACCAGCGGTTCGCCGGGAGCTGAGCGGTGATCGCCACCGGGTCCGTCTCGGGCTCGAGCACGACGTCGACGCGACGCTCTCCCTGCGCAAGAAGATCGAGTCCCTCGCGCCGCGCGTCGCGCCAAAGAGGCTTCCGGACCCGCAAGGACCACGGCGAAGCGCCCGCGAGGTCGGGGGATCGGAAGCGTCCTTCGGCGTCGCTGAAGACGGTGACGACGTGTCGTGGGCTCCCGTGCGCGAAGCTCAGCATTGCACCAGCGACGGGAGCTCCTTTCCCGTCGTGTACGCGCCCGGCGAAATGCGCCGCCGCATCGGCGACGGACGCCCGAGCGAGGAGCGCGAGCCCGACGACGAGCGCCGTGGCAAGCTGCCGCCACGGACCGGAGCGCCATCTCCAATGGGTGTCGCGAGGGAGATCCTGCATGCGTCGATCGCTTCCTCTGTGGCTCGTCGGAGCGCTTTTCGCGGCCTGCGCGGCACGCCCTCCGTCGGCCGAGCAGAGCGAAGCCGAGCACTTCGAACTCGAACGTCTCTTGGAGCGTACGCCAGCCGAGAAGCCGGCCCCAGGGAGAAGTGTCCGGCTGGCCTTCGGCGTCGGCGCCGATCTCGACCTCTACGTGACCGATTCCTCGCAGGAGACCGTCTATTTCGGGAACACACCGAGACACGACGGAGGCGAACTCCTCCGCGACCTGCGCTGCGACGACCCCTCGCCCAGGATCGAAGAGATCGAGCTCCCGCAAGAGCCTGCGGGATGGCTCCGGGTCGGGGTCGATGCCCCCGAAGCGTGCGACTCGGGAATCGACTTCGTGCCCTTCGTGGTCGAGGTGCGTGCCGGCGCGGAGCGCTGGCTCGAGCGCGGCGTGGCGCGCCCGGGGCGCTTCGAGGTCCGCGTCCTCGAGGTCGACACCCACACCTCGGCCCGCTCGCGCTGATAGGCGCATCGCTCGCGGGGCGATGTCGACGACGATCCGCCGCAGGGCGCCCGCCCCCTTCGGAGGGTTGCACAGGAGAAGACGCTCGCCGCCGCAGTTTCGAGCCTTCGGAGGGCGACCCGCCGGGTCGCCCTCTTCGCCGACCGATGTTCGGGTCGAGTCTTCTAGGGTCCGATCTCGACCACGATCCGCTGCGGCTCCTGCGAGCGGCTCCGAAGCATCTCGAGCCCCTCGCCGACCCTTTCGAGCGGGAGCCGATGCGAGATCGCTGCGTCGATGTCGATCCGACGCTCGGCCTCGAGCCGGAGCACCTCGGCGAGATCGCCGATGTGCGAGGCGAAGCTCCCGATCACCGAGAGCTCGCCGACACAGAAAAGGGCCTGCGGAAGACCGATCCGCGGAGGCTGCATCCCGACTCCGACCACGACGAGGCGCCCGCCCGGCCGGAGCGAGCAGACGCCGGTCGAGACGGTCTCCGGAATCCCGACGCATTCGATGGCCAGATCCGCCCCGCCCCCGGTACGGAGCTGGAGCTGCGGCGCGGCGTCCTCGCCCTTGCGGATCTGGATGCACTCGTCCGCGCCCGCCTTCCGCGCGCGCTCGAGCGCAACGGGCGAGAGGTCCACCGCGAGCACGCGCGCGGCGCCGAGCACCCGCGCGAGCGAGACGGCCATGAGCCCGAGGCCTCCCGCGCCGATCACGGCGACGGTCTCCCCCGGCGCGAGGCGGCCGCGACAGCGGAGCGCGTGGAAGGGGCTCGTCACGCAATCGGTGGCGAGTGCCGCCGCCGTGAGCGAAACGCCGTCGGGAACGCGGACGAGGCAGCTCTGCGGGACGCGGATCGCGTCGGCGAAGGCTCCGTCGAAATGGAGCCCCGGCGAGCGGATCTGGCGGCAGGCGGTCGGATTGTCGCCCTTGCAGGTGGCGCAGCTCCCGCAGCCGATCCCGAGGTGCACGGCGACGCGATCACCCGGCTTCCAGTCCCGAACCTCCGACCCGATCGCCTCGACGATCCCGGCGGGCTCGTGGCCGAGCGTCACGGGAAGCGGGGCCGGAACGGGCATCCCCTCGAGGAAATGGACGTCGGAGCCGCAGATGCCGCAAGCACGCACGCGAACCACGACATCCTGCGGCCCCGGCTCGGGCCAGGGGACCTCGTCGATCCGCAGGCCGATGCTGCCCCCATGGAAGCGCGCCGCACGCATGCTGCGAGGGCTCATGCTGATTCCTCCCCTTGCGAGGCCCGGAGAGCGTACGGAGCGCGTGGCTCCCGCTTCGCAGGCGCACGGGCGACGAGGATGAACGAGCCGAGGATCGGGCGAGTATGGCTCGAGTCATACGCGGTCCATCCCTTGACCGAGCCTCTGCGGCCCGAACTCCCATGACGCCGAGGCGGTCGTTCGCGAGTGGGACCCGGGCCGTAGCCGATGCCGGGATCGCGCCGTTTCGCCCCGCTCGATATGATGCGCATCATGGCAGGGCCGCCCGAAATCTCGTAGGTCTCTTGCGGCCGCCGGGGGCGCCGGAGTCGTGGGGGGGGGGGGGGAATGCAGCCGAAATTCAGCGCCATCTATTTCGAGGCGACACGCCGCTGCAACCTGCGCTGTCCGATGTGCATGACGGGCAGCAACCAGCGCGAGGTGGTCGCCCATAGCCGAAAGCGCGAGCTCGCGTTCGAGGAGATCCGCGACCTCGTGCTGCATCCGGCCAAGAACCTCGGGGTGAAGGCCGTCGGCTGGAGCGGGGGCGAGTTCCTGGTGCGCAAGGATGCCCTCGACCTGCTGCGCCTCACGGCGGATCTCGGCTATCAGTGCAAGGTCTGCTCGAACGGCGAGCTCCTCGATCGCGACATGCTTCGTGCGATCAAGGAAGCCGCGGGCGGAAAGGTCACGATCGCCCTCGGTCTCAACTCGATCGACGAGCACAACTCCGCCACGCGCGACGCCGACTTCGATCGCACCCTCGAGGTGCTCGAGCTCTGCCACGAGCTCGACATCGACCGCCACGTGATCGTCACCCTCGGCAAGCACAACGCCGAGAGCTTCGAGCGAACCATCGACTACCTGATCGAGCGGCGCATCTCCTTCAACCGCTCGCCCCTCGTCGCGCGCGGCTCCGGCAAGGCGGGGTTCGCCGAGGCCGCCTTCGACCGCAACGACCTCGAGCAGAGCTTCCATCCCGTGCTCCGGACGCGCGTGAATGGCTACGTGAGCTACACGCCGTTCTTCCTCTCGCCCGAGCTCTACGAACGAGCGTCCGGCGGCCTCGAAGGCGGCATTCCGCACAATCCGCCGATCGGCTGCTGGGTCGGAAACTGGATCACGCTCACCGCCGAGGGCGACGTCTCGGTCTGCCCGGTGCTCCTCGACGCGCTCTCGGCCGGAAACGTCCGCGAGAAGCCGCTCGACGAGCTCGTGCTCTCGAGCCCGCTGTTCCAGGAGATCACCGACCGGAGCCGGCTCAAGGGACGCTGCGGTCGCTGCCGCTATCAGTACACCTGCGGCGGATGCCGGGCGATGGCCTGGTACCACTCGGGGGACTACATGGCAGAGGATCCCACCTGCTTCTTCGAGCCCGCCGATCGCGAGACGCGCAGCGAGCACGAGGAAGAGACGGGGCGCTGGTTCACCAAGTACCTGATCGTGGCGCGTCACGCCGGCTTCTTCGAACGCCGCAAGCGAGGCCCCGAGCCCACCGGCGACTAGCGCGGGGGTGCGGCGGCCGGCCGCCCGAAAGGAGCTCTCTTGTCGCGGCCGGCGCAGATCCGCTTCCTCTCCGGAGTCGCGGCACTCTACGATCCCGTCGTCGCGGCGCTCGGCTTTCGCGGCCTGTGGCGACGCGTCGCCGACGTGGCGTCTCCCGCAGAGGGAGCCCACTGCCTCGACGTCTGTACGGGGACCGGAGGCGTCGCGATCGCACTCGCCGCCCGGGGGGCGAACGTGATCGGACTCGACCTCGCTCCGGGAATGCTCGCTCGCGCCGAGCAGAAGGCTCGACGCCGCGGCCTCGAATCGCGCGTGCGCTTCGCACGGATGGATGCGAGGGCCATCGCGTTTCCCGAGAAGAGCTTCGATCTCGTGACGTGCTGCATGGCGCTCCACGAGATGTCCGACGAGGAGCGCGACGCGGCGCTCTCCGAGCTCGCTCGTGTGGCGCGCGCCGACGTGCTCGTCGCAGAGTACCGGGTTCCCGAACGAGGGCTCGCCGCGTTCGCCTTCCGGCTCGGGCACGTCTTCGAGTATCTCGAGAGCGACGACTTCCGGAGCTTCTTGCAGCGCGGGATGGAAGATCGGCTCGCCGGGGCCGGTCTCCGGATCGAGGAGCGCGCGGACGCTGGAGCGTACCGGCTGTGGCGCTGTCGGGCCGGGCGGTAGGGGTCCGCCCGGCCCGGCTTCGCGTCTTGCTACTTGCTGCGGTCCCAGACGATGTCGGCGGGGTCGCGCGTCAGGTGGCCGAGCGCGTCCTTCCACCGGTAGAGGATGAGCGTGTCCATGAGCTCGGAATCCTGTCCCCGGCGCTTGCGATCGAGCTCGCTCTTGAGCACGTCGAGCGCGCCGTGCACCGCGGGCCCGAACAGCGACTCGAGGTACGCGGGCGGGATCCTCGGCGCCGCCTCGTCGAAGCTTCCGTCCTCGCGAAGCGGAGCGGGCGAGAGCGGCGGCACGTAGTACACGTTCGGATGCGTTCCCTTCTCCGGATGGAGCGGGAGCGCGACCTTCCACTGGTTCACGAGCTTCCCGACCGCCGTGCTCGAATCGTCGAGGAAGCCGATGAAGGCCGCCCGACCCGGGCACTGACGAACGCAGGCCGGCGCGACGCCCTGCTCGACGCGCGGGAAGCAGCCGATGCAGTGCTGGCTCACGTTGCGCATGCGGTTGAAGTAGATCTTCTTGTACGGGCAGGCCCTGCGGCACATCTGCGCGCCGCGGCACTTCTCCTCGTCGCGAAGGACGAGGCCGTCCTCCTCGCGCTTGAAGATCGCGTCGTTCGGGCAGGCCTCGAGGCAGGCCGGCTCCGTGCAGTGGTTGCACAGGCGCGGCAGGTAAAAGAAGTAGGCGTTCGGGAACTCTCCGCCGCCCTCGTCCTCATCCCAGTTCATTCCCCAGGTCTTCGACCCGGAGATCTTCTGCAGGTGCTTGCGGCCCTGGCCGCCCTCCCCGCGCAGGACCTCGTCGTAGTTGAAGTTCCAGCCGCCTCCGACCTCTTCGTCGGTGGGGATCCGGCCGAGGCTGAGCTTGCCGTTCGCGTCGTAGCCGCCTCCCATCTCCTCCCAGCCGCGCGGCGTTCCCTTGCCCGGCTGCGTGTTGACCGTCATCCACCACTGCGCCTCGGTCCCCGGATCCTCACCCGGCCAGAGCACCTTGCACGCGACCGAGCAGGTCTGGCAGCCGATGCACTTGTTCAGGTCGAAGACCCACGCGAGCTGTCGCTTCGAAGCCGTGATCTTTCCCATGATGTCGAACTCCTCGAACGCGCCGGGCCGTTGGCGCCGGCGTCGCGGGTTTGTGGATGGCTACGCCTTCTCGACGTCGACGCGAACCGCACGGTCCGCGGGGATCGGCTGCCACGAGAAGAGCCGGTACTTCAGATGGCCGTAGTTTCCGACCAGTCCGAGCGGCTTCACGTGACCCGGCTCGACGTCCGCCTGCGAGTACCAGTTCTCGTGCATGTACGGCTCGAAGCCGTTGTACACGATCACCTGGCCCGGACGGCAGGAGGGGGTGATCTTGGCCTGGATCAGCATCGACCCGGCGTTGCTGGTGACGCGCACCTTGTCGCCGTTCGCGATGCCGAGCTCCGCCGCCTCCTTGTCGTTGATGAACGCGAACGGCTCACCCCGATGGGTATTCAGGATGATGTTGTTCGTCATGTTCATCGAGTGGATGCTCCAGCGATTGTGCCCGCTGGTCATCTGGAAGCGGCGGTTCTTGCCTCCCGCCGGCGGCGGCTCCTTGTGGGTCGGGAAGCCTTCTCCCGACTCGAGGAACCACTCGTGGTCGATGTAGAACTGCGCCCTACGCACGAGCGTGTCGTAGGGAACCTTGTCCTCCGTGTGCCAGCGGAACGGGTTGTGCACCTCGTTGGTCTTGATGGTCGACGCCTGCGAGATGCCGTGGCCGACCATTCCCCAGTTGGAGAAGCGCGCGTAGCCCGTCTGGCGAAGCGTCTCGAGCGTGGTCCCCTTCGGGAGCACGCCATAGACGGCGCTGTCGCGAACCGCTTCGTCGAAGCGCTTCTCCTCGTCGCGGACCGCACCGTCGAGCGTGAGCTGCTTCACGAGCCCGTGGAGCGGCCGCACCGTCCCCTTGCAGTCCTTGAACTCCTTCATCCCGCGTGCGGCGGCTCGCCGCTCGATCGCCTCGACGAGCTTGACGCCGATGTCCCAGTCGGCGAGAGCCTCGCCGGCCGGCGGCGTTGCCCGGTCGCAGAGCACGAAGTTCAGGTGGTGGACCGACGGCATCGAGTTGCCGAGCTTCTCGTAGTGCTGCGCTGCGGGCAGGATGTAGTCCGAGTAGAGCCCGGTCGTCGTGATGCGGTAGTCGATCGAGACCACCATCTTGAGCTTCGGCCAGAGCTTCTCGACGAGAAGCTTCCGCCCGCCTCGCTGCCGGCGAAGCATGTTGCCGCCCGCCTCGATGAGCACGCGCGGCTCCATGTCCCGGTACAGGCTCGAGTAGCGCGCGTCCCACCAGCCCTTGCTGATCGCCTCCTCGAGGTACTCGCCGAAGCTCCGCTTGAACGACGGATCGTGGTTCTCCGGGTCGTCCCAGCGCTCCTTGTACCCGTACTGGAAGTACCAGAGGAATGCCGGCGGCATCACCGCGCCCTGACCGCCGATCTCGGCAGCGAGCTCGGCGGCGCGGTTCTGGATCATCTCGGGGGTGAGCGTCGGATCTCCCGCCGAGAGCATCCGGCGCATGCCGATCAGACCGGCGATGAGCCGCTGCGCGGCTTCTTGCCCCGGCGCGTCCTTGCGCGACATGAACGCCGAGCCGTCCATCCCCATGATCGCCCAGGAGCGGGTTCCGGTTCCCTTCTTGCCCCAGTTGCCCGTGAGCCCGAGCAGCAGCGCGAGGGAACGCTCCATCAGGTCGCCGTGGTAGTACTTGCCGGAGTTCCAGCCGACGAAGAGCTTGGTCTTGCGGCTCGCCACCTTGCGGGCGAGCGCGCGGATGTTGTCGGGGTGGACCTCGCAGATCTTCGACGCCTTCTCGGGGGTGTAGTCGTCGAGATGGCGGCGAAGCCTCGCGAACGCCGGCTCGACCTCGACCTTGGTGCCGTCGGCGAGCAGAACCTCGTAGCTCCCGTCGAGCGCCGGATCGACGCCCGTCGTCGCGAGCGTGTGTCGCGGCGCGGGAGTGAGCGTCCCCGAGAGCGCATCCCACCAGAAGAACTGATCGACCCGATCGCCCGGGAAGACCTCCGAGCCGCGCAAGAAGCGGCCGGTGTCCTTGCGAACGAGCAGCGGCAGATCCGTCTGCTCCTGAACGAACTGCTTCTGGTAGAGCTCGCCGTCGATGATCACCTTGCACATCGCGAGCGCGAGTGCGGCGTCGGTGCCGATCCGGATCGGCATGTGGTAGTCGGCGTGGATCGCGGACGGGCTGTAGTCCGGTGCGATCGTCACGATCTCGCCGCCGTTGTACCGGCTCTCGGCGAGGTAGTGATACCAGTGGATGTTCGTGTAGACGGGGTTCGCGTGCCAGATCAGCGTGAGCTCGGCGAGGAACCAGTCGTCCATGCTCGAGACGGGGTTGAACAGACCCCACGTCACGTGGAACCCCGGGCTGAAGTCCTGGAACTCGGCGTTTCCGTCGGTGGTGGGCGTTCCGAGCGCCTGCGCGAAGAGTCGCGCCGGAGCCGCGCCGGGCTCGGGCGTGAGCAGCGTGAGGATCGACTCGGGGCCCTGCTCCGCGATCGCGTCGAGCATCGCGTCGGCGATGGCATCGGTGGCTTCGTCCCACGACACCGGGACGAACTTGCCGTCGCCGCGCTCGCCGACCCGCTTCATCGGTTGTGTCACGCGGTCGGGCGAGTAGTGGCAATGGCTCCAGCTCGCGCCCTTCTGGCATCCCATCGGGTTCATGTCCGGAATGCCGGCCTCGACGGGCGGAAGGCTCCCGGACTGCTCTTCACGAACGATCTTCCCGTCGCGGGTGTAGACCTGCCACGGGCAGCCGCCGGGGTAACAATCGACCGAGTGGCTGCCCCAGGTCACCCGATCCCAGGTCCACTTCTTGCGGTACGCGTCGGCCCACGAGCCTTTGGTCGTCGACATCGAGCCCTCCGATGCATCTCACGGTGTCGGGAAGCGCCTGTGGAGCGGTGGCGCCTCGCCGATCGGTTTGCGTGCGGGCAAGCTACGGAGACGGCGCAACCCCACGGTATGACGGCGGGCATACGCACGGGCTTTCGACCGATGGCATTCATGTGCAGCATCCGGCGCCCACCCGGGTTCCGAGCAGGGAGCACGAGGAAGGATGCAAGAGCTCGCCGACCGTTTCGCCCGCTACGTGAGCCATCGCCGGCCGCAGGCCGAGTCGGTGCAGGTGGATTCGATCGCGCGCATCCACGGCGGGGCGTCGCGGGAGACCTACCGGCTGCGGCTCCGCTATCACGAGCGCAAGCGCGAGGTCGAGCGCCGGCTGATCCTGCGTCGCGACCCGCCGAGCAGCCTGATCGAGACCGACCGCTCGCACGAGTTCCGCGCCTACCAGGCGTTCCACGGCACCGCCGTTCCCGTCCCCGAACCGCTCTGGCTCGAAGAAGACCCGCAATGGCTCGAGCGCCCTTTCTTCGTGATGGAAGAGGTGCAGGGCTGCGACGCCTCCCTCAAAGGCCTCTCCGAAGGCCCGGCCTCGGCGCACCGCGAGCAGATCGGCCGCGAGAAGTGGAGGATCCTCGGGCTGATCGCGCGAACCGATCCGCGGCGCCTCGGCGAGATCCCGGACGAGGTCTCGCCCGAGCGCTGCTGGGAGCGCGAGCTTTCGCATTGGGAGCGGGTGATCGAGACCGACTCGCTCGGCCCCGAGCCCGTGGTGCAGGCGACGCTCCGCCGGCTCCGGCGCAACCCCCCGCCCCCCGCGCAGCGCATTGCGGTCGTCCATGGCGACTACCGCAGCGGGAACTTCCTCTACGACACGAGCGGCCAGATCCGCGCGATCCTCGACTGGGAGATGTGGCACGCCGGAGACCCGCTCGAGGACCTCGCCTGGTCGCTCAACCTGCTCTGGTCGTGGCCGGATCGCGAGCGGGTGGGAAGGCTCTTGCCGCGCGAGGAGGCGATCGCCGTCTGGGAGCGCTCGAGCGGGCTGCGGGCCGCCCCCGAGGCGCTGCTGTGGTGGGAGCTTTTCACCTGCGTGAAGTCGCTCGCGATCTGGATCTCGAGCGCGCGAGAGTATGCGGACGCCAAGAGCACGGATCCGATGCTCGCCCTCGTCGGTTGGATCATCCACGGCATGCAGGAGCGGATCACGCTCGAGCTGCTCGGGAGGTCGAAATGAAGCCCGAGGTCCCGAAGACGCTGCAGCTTCTCGGAACCAAGCTCCTTTTCGAGATCGCTCCGAGGCTCGCGGACGATTACGGACAGAAGACGGCGTCGATCATCGGGGGCCTGCTCTTCACGGCGGCCGAGGAATGGGATCGCGCGGCCTCGCGACGCTTCGTGGAAAACCGTGAGCTCCGCGCGCTCTTCGCGGACGCCGTCCCGCTGGTACGAAGCGCGGGCCTGCGGACCCGGCTCGCGAGCGCCGCCGAGGAGACCGACGAGGATCTCCGCGTCTCGGCGCTCGAACAGTCGAACGCCACGCTCCGCAGTCTGCTGATCGACCTCCACGCGCACGTCGAAACGCTGCAGAGCGAGGAGGCATTGCGCATGGACGAGCGTATCTGGGACGAACTTCGCGCGAGCGTCGAGCGGCGGGCGATCTCGTTCTGGCCGCTCTAGGAAACCGACCCGGGGCGGGAGGCGGAGCTTCGGACGCCGCCGCGCGGCGCCCTCGCCCGCGCGTCGTTCACGCGTCTCGTCCCGGCTCCGGCACCGGAGCGTCGCCGAGCCAGGAGTCGGCCTCGCGACGGCGGTCCTCGCAGACGCTCGGTTCCACCCCCCGCGCGGCCGCGAGCGTCGTGGTCGCGGCCCATTGACGGAACGCCTCTCCGAAGGGCGTCCAGGCATGGTGCAGCGGGCACGGAGCATCCGGACGACACATCCCCCAGCCGAATGCGCAGCGCCCCTCCTCCGGGGACGCCTCCACCGCGCTCAACACCTCGAGAAAGGAGATCTCGGCCGGTGGGCGCGCGAGCACGAAGCCTCCCCCCTGCCCGCGCTGCGAGCGGAGGATCCGCGCCACGACGAGGCGGCGCAGGATCTTCGAGAGGTACTGCGCCGGGATCCCCGTGGCGCGCGAGAGGTCGCGAGCCCGGATCGGCGCCTCGGGCGAGTACGCCGCAATCCAGGCCGCAGCCCGCAGCGCGTACTCGGCGGTCTGGGAAAGGAGTGTGCGGCGGCTCTGCAGGGTCTGTCCTCCAGCCAACCTCTTGATTCTGCGACTCGATCTGCGGGTCGTCCGCCCCGGTGGGGCGCCCTGCCCCGAGCCCAAAGATAGGGGGCTCCTCGCGAGCACATATGACGAGCGTCATAAGGCTGATGGATCAGTGGAGCTAGAGGTCTGTTTGACCGGTCACCAGGAGGCGATTCATGCAGGCGGTCCTCGGAGATCGAGCCGACCTGGCCCAGCAGGCGGGATGGGTCGCGCCGCAACGCGCGGCCGCCCGGCAGTGGCTCGGCCTCGCCCTGTGCGTCCTGGTCGCGGCGGGTCTTTGCGCGCTCGCGGTCGTGATCGGGCGGATGCCGCCCTTCGACCGCTTCGTGACCGATCCGCTCTTCTTCCGCCGCTGCCTCGTGGCGCACGTGAACTTCGCCCTGATCGCGTGGTTCTACTCGTTTACGAGCGCGCTCGTTCTGCTCCTTCCCTCCGAGCGTCCTGCGGCGTGGACGGCGCGCATCTCCCCGCTCGCCGGCGCTGCGGGTGTGCTCCTCATGATGGTCGGCGCCTTCGCGCCGGGCGCGGAGCCGATCCTCTCGAACTACATCCCGACGATCGACCATCCCGTCTTCCAGGCCGGCCAGCTCGCCTTCGGCATCTCCGTGCTGCTCGCCGTGCTCGATCCGAGGCTCCTCGCCGCGACCTCGAGAATCGAGCCGCTGCTCCCGCCGGCCGCCGCCGCCGGGGTTCGAGCGGGCGCCGCAGGGCTCGTCCTCGCTGCGATCACCTTCACGATCTCGTGGCTCCACCAGACGCCGGGACTCGAAAGTGGCGTCCACTACGAGCTTCTCTTCTGGGGGGTCGGCCACGTCCTCCAGCTCGTGATCGTCCTCGTGATGCTCTCGGTGTGGATCGCGCTGCTCACGCCGCTTCTCGGCGAGCCGCCGCTCAGCGCGGCGTCGGCGCGAGCGCTCTTCACGCTGATGCTCGTCCCGTGGCTCTTCTCACCGCTTCTTGCGCTCGAGGGCACCTCGAGCGCCGCCTACCGCTCGGGGCACACCGAGCTCATGCAGTGGGGGATCTTCCCGTTCGTCGGGATCTTCCTCGTGCTCCTCGTGCGCGCGCTCGTGCGCGCTCGACGCGAGGGACGTCTCGTCGGCACCTGGAAGCGCGATCCCGCTTTCGCCGCGTTCGTCACGAGCGCGGGGCTCACCGTCGCGGGGTTCGTCCTCGGCGCGATGATCCGCGGCTCGACGACGATGGTGCCGGCTCACTACCACGCTTCGGTCGGCGCCGTCACGGTCGCCTTCATGGCGGCCACTCCGGCGCTCCTCGGGGTCTTCGGCGCGCAGCTCGAATCGACGCGCTCGCGCCGCCTCGCGGGCCTCCAGCCGATTCTCTACGGCGCGGGCATGGCCTGCTTCGCGGCGGGCTTCGCCCTCGCCGGTGCGCACGGAATGGGACGCAAGGCGTACGGCGCAGAGCAGGCGACGCGGAGCGTCGCGGAGAGCGCGGGCCTCACGATCATGGGAATCGGCGGCTTCGTGGCGGTGGCGGGAGGAATCCTCTTCCTCGGCCTCGCCATCGCGGCCTGGAGAAACACTTCGAGTGACACGCGACGGGCACGGGGTCCGCTCGCGGTTCAGGGGGAGATGCTTCGATGAGCAAGACAGGGGCCGAGAAAGTGAGCCCGATCCAGAAGCTGATGGACAACCCGTGGCTGCTGCTGGTTCTCGGGGTCGTGCTTCCGACGATCTCGTACACGGTCTGGGGCTGGATCGAGCTCTGGAACCTTCCCAAGGCGTTGCTGCCCTAAGGCGCGAAAGGAGGAGCGCACATGAGCATCACGACACAACCGCCCGGTTGGTTCCGGGCCCCGGAAGGAGCCGAGCGCGTCTGGATCGGCGTCGCCTTCCTGTGGTGCATGGTGATGACCGTCGCCATGCCCTATTGGCACTTCTACGGCAAGCAGAACGCGACGGGAGATTCGTATCGGGTCACACCGATCGAGTTCCGCGATCGCGTCGATCGCTTCATCGAGACCTACAAGATCGGCGAGGACAAGGGAGTCCCGCTCGTCGCGCCGCCTCCCGGAGGCGACGCGTATCTCCAGGCGCAGATGTGGAAGTGGACGCCGGTCCTCCAGCTCAAGAAGGGCCAGACGTACCGTCTCCACATCTCGTCGATGGACCTGCAGCACGGCTTCTCGCTGCAGCCCGTCAACATGAACTTCCAGGTGCTTCCCGGCTACGACCACATCCTGACGCTCACGCCGACCAGCTCCGGGGAGTTCTCGATCGTCTGCAACGAGTTCTGCGGGATCGGCCATCACTTGATGACGGGCCGGATCCTGGTCACGGAGTAGGAGAGACCATGGCCACCACAGTACCCGGCACCATGCCGATCCCGTCGCGCCCGACGCGGAACCATCCGCCCGGAGAGGTCCGTACCTGCGACACGACGGGACTCACGGTCTGCACGACCGCAGACAAGTTCGTCCGTTACCACGCCGTTTCGGCCGTGGTCTTCCTCGCCGTCGGCGGCGTCGGCGCGATCCTGCTCGCGCTCACCCGCTGGCCCGCCGTGCACCTGCTGAGCGCCGAGTGGTACTACCGCGTGCTCACGCTCCACGGCCTCAACATGCTGATCTTCTGGATCTTGAACTTCGAGATCGCGCTGCTCTACTTCTTGCCGACGGCGCTGCTCGGAACCCGGCTCTATTCGAAAGCCCTCGCCTGGGTGGGGCTCGCCCTCATGACGGTCGGCGCGCTGCTCGTCGACTACGTCATCCTCGTCGGTGACGCCGACGTGCTGATGACGTCGTACGTTCCGCTGCTCGCGCATCCGCTCTTCTACCTGGGCGTGATCGTCTTCGCCGTGGGCGCGCTCGTCGGAGTCGGGAACTTCTTCGGGACGCTCTACATCGCGAAGCGCGACCACACCTACGAGGGCTCGATGCCGCTCGTGGTCTTCGGAGCCACCGCGGCGGCGATCATCGCGGTCGTGACGCTCCTCCACGGCGCCGTCACCCTGATCCCGACCTTCCTCTGGTCGATCGGGCTCATGGATGCGCCCGATCCGGGCTGGTACCGGATCACGTGGTGGGGCCTCGGTCACATGTCGCAGCAGGTGAACGTCTGCGCGATGGTCGGTGTCTGGTACTTCCTCGGCACGCTCACCACGGGCGCGAAGCCGCTCAGCGAGTCGGTCTGCCGCGGCGCCTTCGTGCTCTACATCCTCTTCATCAACGTGGCGTCGGCGCACCACATCCTGGTCGATCCGGGAGTCGGCGCGTCGTGGAAGATCTGGAACACCTCGTACGCGATGTACCTCGCGGTCCTCGCGTCGATGATCCACGGCTTCACGGTTCCCGCGTCGGTCGAGGTGGCGATGCGGAAGAAGGGGTACAACCAGGGCCTGTTCGGCTGGCTGATCAACGCGCCGTGGGGGAATCCCGGGTTCTCGGGGTTCTTCTTCTCGCTCGTGATCTTCGGGTTCGGCGGCGGAATCACCGGCGTCGTGCTCGGCACCCAGCAGATCAACATCATGGCCCACAACACGCTGCGAATCCCCGGTCACTTCCACGTGACCGTGGTGGGCGGCACGACGCTCGCGTTCATGGCCGTCACCTACTACGTGGTGCCGCTCGTGTTCCGCAAGGAGTTCTACGCACGAACGCTCTGCAAGATCCAGCCGTGGCTCTTCGCGATCGGCATCACGATGGTCGGAATCGGCATGTCGTTCGCCGGCTCGTACGGGGTACCGCGCCGAACCTGGGATGCGGAGCACGCCGGAGCGGCCTTCCCGGTCGGAATCGATCCGGGCGCGCACGTGATGCTCGGCCTCATGGGGATCGGCGCGCTGATCGCCTTCACGGCACTGCTCCTCTACGTCGGGCTCGTCGTCGCGGCCGTCTTCTTCGGACGCTCGAACGAGGGGACGAAGATGCAGGCGTGGCACATCGAGCGGGATCTGAAGGAGTCGGTCAAGCGCGAATTCGAGCACGAGGCGGGCGACCACCACGTGCCGGGAACCGTCGTGCTGGTCGGCGTCTTCTTGGCCTCGTTCGTCGTCTACTACTTCGCCAACTGGAAGTGGCTCGCCGACGTCTGGTGGGTCCGATAGCGATGGGAATGGAGGCCGGGATGCGGAGCAGAACTCTTCCCGAGAAGTTGATGGAAGGGGTCCTCGGGTTCTTCTCGGGGGCCCGCTTCCCGGCCTTCCTCCTGTCGGTCCTCGTCTGCTACGAGCTCCTCGTGGCGTTCGTGCTCCTGACCCCGTCGGCTCCGACCGGCTTCGGTGCGTTCGCCGAGGAGTTCCGGATCTGGTGCTTCGGCTACGACCCCGCCACGGGCGGGATGAATCCGATGGCCGCGGTCTCGTTCCTCGTGCCGCCGGTGTTGATGGCGGCGGGTCTCGTCGTCTTCTGGTTCGAGCCCCTTCGCGCCGCGCTCGAACGCCCCTGGCGAATGGTCGCCGACTTCGGCGCCGGAGCGGCCACGGTGGCCGCTCTCGTCGGCGGCTTTCTCGTGCTCGGCGTGAGCCCGGCGAGCGGGGAGCTCCCCTTCCCGGCCGAGACGCTCCGCGTCTCGTACGCGCCGCCCGACCTCGGCCTCGTCGATCAGAACGGCGAGAGGGTCGATCTCGCCGCCTTGCGAGGCGACGTCGTGATCCTCACCGCCGTCTACGCTTCGTGCCCGCACACCTGCCCCGTGATCCTCGATCAGGCGCGGGCGGCGCTCGACGAACTCACGCCCGAGGAGCGGGCGCGGGTCCACGTCGTCGGCGTGACGCTCGACCCCTCGCACGACACGCCCGCGGTGATGAACGACCTCGCATCGCGTCACGGCCTCGAATGGCCGACGTATCGCCTCGTGACCGGCCCGCCGGCCGAGGTCGAGCGTGTGCTCGACCGCATGGACGTGGCGCGCCAGCGAAACGCCGAAACGGGCGTGATCGACCACGCGAATCTCTTCCTCGTCATCGATCCCGCAGGGCGAATCGCGTACCGACTCACGATCGGCGAGCGACAGCAGCGCTGGCTCGTTTCGGCGCTCCGTCTGCTCGCCCAGGAGGCTCGCCATGGCGTTTGATTCGACCGCCCTCGGCGATGCCATCCGTGACGCCGAGGCCGACGAGCTCCCGAGCCCGCCGCCGCCTCGGGGCGGTCCACTCGCCGAGGGAGTCCCGGCGCCGCGTGTTCGCGGCGAGCGCATCCTGCGCGTGGGAGAGCGCGGCTTCCTCCTCCTCGACCGCGCGCTCGCGAGGGTCCTCCCGGACGCGCTCAATCCCTTCCTGCAGACGGGAGCGGTCGCGATCACGTCGCTCGCCGTCGCGACCGTGACCGGCGTGCTGCTCCTCTTCTGGTACAGCCCGAGCGTCACGCACGCGTACAGTTCGCTCACGGACCTCTCGCGCTTCGGCGGCGGATTCATCCGCTCCCTCCACCGCTATTCGTCCGACGCGACGATGTTCTTCGCGCTCGTGCACGCGATCCGGCTGCTCTTCGAGCGACGCTTCGTCGGAGCGCAGTGGCTCGCCTGGGTGACCGGGCTCGTCGCCGTGGCGCTTCTCTGGTTCGTCGGCTGGACGGGCTACTGGCTGGTCTGGGATACGCGCGCGCAGGCCGTTGCGGTCGGATCGGCGCACTTCATCGATGCGCTCCCGATCTTCGCCGACCCGCTCGGGCGGTCCTTCTTGACGGATGCCGGGGTCAACACCTTCCTCTTCTTCGTCGTCTTCTTCATGCACATGCTGGTGCCGCTCGCGATGGGAGTCGCGCTCTGGCTTCACCTGGCGAGGCTCGCGCGACCGCGCTTCCTCACGAAGGCGCCGATGACGATCTGGGTCGTCGCCTCGCTCGTCGCGCTCTCGCTCGCCTGGCCGGCGCTCAACACCGATCCGGCGCGGATGACGGCGCTCGGCACGAACTTCGACCTCGACGTCTGGTACCTGCTGCCGATTCTGCTGACCGACCGCCTCGGCCCTGGCGCGCTCTGGTCGGTCTTCCTCGTCACGAGCATCGTCTGCCTCACGGTGCCTTGGTGGATGCGCCGCGCCCCGGTCGAGGCGGCAAAGGTCGATCCGATCCGTTGCAACGCCTGCATGCAGTGCTACCAGGACTGCCCCTACGACGCGATCACGATGGTTTCGCGAACGGCAGGCCGTTCGCGCTATCCGCTCCAGGCCGAGGTCAATCCGTCGAAGTGCGTGGGCTGCGGCATCTGTGCCGGCTCGTGCGACTCCGTCGGCGTCGGGCTTCCGACCTTCACCGAAGAAGACGAGCGCAATCGCATCCTCGGCTGGGTCGCCGAGGCGTCCGCTCGCAACGAGAGCGTGCGGCTCGCCTTCGTCTGCGCGCATTCGGCGGGCGCGAACCTCTCGATCGACCGCGCGACCGGACGCTGCTCCGAGCTTCCGGGCTGGCGCGTGCTCGAGGTTCCGTGCGCGGGCTGGATCCACCCGCTCACCCTCGAGCTCCCGCTCCGCCGTGGCGCGAGCGACGCGCTCGTCGTGACCTGCCCGGGCGAGACCTGCCACTTCCGCGAGGGCGTGCATTGGCTCGACCTGCGGCTCGCCGGCGAGCGGAGCCCGTCGCTTCGCGCCGACAAGGTCGATCGCGACCGCATCCACGTGATCGCGGCCGACGGGACCCGCACCCGCGAAATCCTCGACGCTGCGAAGCGGATCGACGGGGGCGGGGGCGCGGGGCGCCCGGGAGGTCCGGGGCGGATCTCGGGTTGGCTCGCGGCGGCGCTGCTCGGAATCGTGATCGCCGCAGGCCTCGGCGCGTCGACGGCCGTCGGCTACCGCACTCCGACGCTGCCGGGCTCCGAGCTCGTGGTGAGCTTCAAGCATTCGGGCGGCCTCAGCGAAAACTGCCGCGATCTCTCCGAGGAGGAGAAGGCGGCGCTTCCCGCCCACATGCGCCGCGACCGCGTCTGTGACCGCGCGCGCAACGACATCCGCCTCCGCGTCGAGGTCGACGGAGCCGCCGTCATCGAGACGGTCTATCCTCCGACGGGCGTGTGGGGCGACGGAACGAGCGTGGGGATCGAGCGGATCGCGCTCGAGCCGGGCGAATACGATGTCCGCGTCTCGATCGGAGACTCGCCCGACCCGACCGAATGGCGGTTCGTGACCGAGGCCCGCCAGCGTTTCGAGGGCGACGCAAGGCGCGTCGTCACGTTCGAGAGCGCCGAAGGGTTCCGCTGGCACTAGGACGAGGAGGGCTTCGATGTCCCCGCCGCCCACCGAGGTCGTCGCCCGGGAGAGGGCCCGATCCGGCGCCGCGCCGCTCGCACGCCTCGCCGACTACGTGGCGCTCACCCGCCCCCGCATCCTCTCGCTGGTGGCGCTCACGGTGCCGCCTGCGTTCGTTCTCGGCGGAGGAGAGTGGCCGGCTCCGGCGGTGCTCGTCGCGGTGATCCTCGGCGTCACGCTGCTCGGCGCCGGATCGAGCGCGATCAATGCCTGGTGGGAGCGTGATCGCGACGCGCGGATGCTCCGGACGGCCGATCGTCCACTCCCGCAGCGCCGCCTCGAGCCCTCGCAGGCGCTCGGCTTCGGGATCGCGACGTCGGCGGCCGGAGCGACCCTGCTCGCGGTCGGCGGGGGGGCGCTCGCCGCGCTCGTCGGCCTCGCAACGCTCGCGCATTACCTCGTCGTCTACACCGTCTGGCTCAAGCCGCGGAGTTCCTGGAGCACGGTGGTCGGCGCGATCGCCGGTGCCGCACCTCCTCTCGTGGCCGACGCGGTCGACGGGAGCTTCGGCTTCGCGGGGCTCTGGATCTTCGCGGTCGTCTTCCTCTGGCAGCCGCCCCACGTCTGGGCGATCGCGCTCTACCGGGATTCGGAGTACGCGGCGGCAGGCTTTCCCATGCTCCCCCGCGTGATCGGCGAACGCCGCGCGCGCCGCTGGATGCTCGGCTTCGCGCTCGTGCTCTGGGCCGTGATGCTCGTCCCCTGGATCGTCGGGCTGCTCGGGATCGTCTATGGGGTCACGGCATCGCTGGCCGGGTTCGCATTCGTCGCGAGGATCGTCGAGTCGATGCGGCTCGGAACCGAGGCGGCGGACCGTGCGGTCTTCCGCACCTCGCTCGTCGTGCTCGCCTCCGTGCTCGGAGTGGCGCTCGTGGAGTGCGCGCTTCGCTGAAGTACGCGCTGGACCGATTGCGCACTTCTATGACTCGCGTCATATGGCGCATTCCTCTCCAACCGTAGCCTGGCTGCGGGCGCCACGGGAGGAATCGGATGGCCGGCCTGACGCGACGCGAGTTTCTCCGGGCGGCTACGGCGACGGCGGGCCTCGCGCTCGGTCTCCACAATCTCTCGTGCTCCGAGTCGCCGGAGCCTTCGACGGGATCGCTCTCGGTCGAGCCGGCGGCCTTCCAGGACTGGCGTGACGTCTACCGGCGGCAGTGGACGTGGGATCGTGTCGTCCGCGGCGCCCATCTACGCGCCAACTGCTTCAGCGCTTGCGCCTTCGACCTCTACGTGAAGGATGGGGTCGTCTGGCGCGAGGAGCAGGCGGACGTCTACGCGAGAGAGGGGGTCGCGCTCCCCGACTACGCACCGCGAGGCTGCCAGAAGGGCGTGTGCTACGCGGACCTCGCGGTGGCTCCCGACCGCCTTCTCCATCCGATGGAACGGGTCGGCCCGCGAGGATCGGGGCAGTGGCGACGGATCTCATGGGACGACGCGATCGGAAGGCTCGCCGACGCGATCGTCGATGCCATCGCGGAGGGAGGTGCGGAGACCGTCGTCTACGACAACGGCACTTCGAACATCGACTGGGGGCCGAGCACCGTCGGCGAGATGAGGCTCTTCGGGCTTCTCGGCGCGACCATGCTCGATGGCTTCGGCGGGACCGGCGATCTCGCGATGGGCGCCGTACAGACCTGGGGAACGACCTTCGTCGATGGCAGCGCCGACGATTGGTGCCGGGCCGACACCGTCTTCGTCTGGCATTGCAATCCCACCTCGACGCGAATCCCCGACGCGCACTTCCTCACCGAGGCCCGCTACCGCGGGTCCCGGGTCGTCTGCGTGAGTCCGGACTATTCGCCGAGCGCGATCCACACGTCGCTCTGGGTGAATCCGAGGATCGGTACCGACGCGGCGCTCGCGCTCGGCGTCGCGAGAGAAATCGTCGAGCGCGATGCACTCGATCACGCCTACGTACGCCAGCAGACCGACCTCCCCTTCCTCGTGCGCGACGACGATCACCGCTTCCTGCGGCAATCCGACTTCGAGGAGGACGGCCGCGACGACGTCTTCTACGTCTTCGATTCCCGCTCGGATCGGATCGCCGAGGCCCCGGGAACGGCGGGACAGCGAAGCGACTCGCTCGACCTCGGCGACCTCGAGCCCGCGCTCGGCGGAAGCTTCGAAGTCGAGACGCGTGCGGGGCGCGTTCGCGTCCGACCGGTCCTCGAAAGGCTTCGCGAGCGACTCGCCGCATACGGCCCCGACGAGGTCGAGCGCATCACCGGGGTCGCCCCGGGGCTCCAGCGCCGCCTCGCCGATCTCGTCGCGACGAGCCCGCGCTTCCTCATCTACGCATCGTGGGGCTCGAACAAATCCCACCACGCCGATCTCCTGCAGCGCTCGCTCATCCTCCTCTCCGCGCTCCGCGGCCAGCACGGCCGCAATGGCAGCGGCGTCCGCTTCGCCGCGTGGATCCCGCTCGACGGTGCCGACGAGTTGATCTCGCCGGGCCAGATGCCGTGGTGGCAGGAAACGCTGCTGCGCTTCTACACCCCTCCGCCGCGAGCGATGGAAGACGCGATTGCCGCCGTCTCGAAGTCGAGGCTCACCTGGACGCCGTCGCATCTCTTCCTCTCCGTGCACGGTGGCCTCGGCACGGCGCAGGATCTGGCCATGGAGCAGGGCCCGCCCGAACCCCGCACTCCGACCCGCGCACTCGCCGACGCGATCGATGCGGGTTGGATGCCGGTCCGTCCCGCCGCCGACAACCCGCCTCGCGTCTACGTCACCTCGGGAGTGAATCCGCTTCGCCGCTGGCCCGTTCCGCAGGTGATCGAACGAACCCTCTGGCCCAAGCTCCGGACGATCGCCGCGATCGACACGCGGATCTCCTCGACCGGAGCGAAGGCGGACCTCCTGCTCCCCGCCGCGGGCTACTACGAGAAGCACGGCATCAAGTACGCCGTCGCGATCGTTCCGTATCTCGTCGTGGGCGAGCGCGCCGTCGCGCCGCTCGGTCGGTCGAAGCCGGAGTGGGAGATCATGTCGCGGCTCGCGAGTGCCGTGCAGGAGCGCGCTCGAGCCCGCGGTCTCGAAGGTCCCGCTTCCGAGCTCGGCGATCGCTTCCATGATTCGGGGCGCCTCGGGCCGAACGACGAGGAAGCGATCATGGACGAGATCCTTCGCAACTCGTCCGCGACGCAGATCTCCTACGCGGAGGCGCGCCGGCGCGGCGCCATCCCGCTTCGCACCACGGGCCGCTGGGGACCGACGCAAGGAATCGGCGCCGACTACGAGAAGGGCGGCGTCCTCGCGCCCTCGAAGGTGCACGTCGAGGAGCAGCATGCCTGGCCGACGCTCACCGGGCGCCAGCAGTTCTATCTCGACCATCCCTGGTTCTTCGACGCCGACGAAACGCTCCCGCGCTGGAAGCCACTCCCGGGAACGAACCCCGCGTACCCGATCCGGCTCACGGGAGGCCACACGCGCTGGAGCATCCACGCGATCTGGCGAGGACATCCCGACCTCCTCCGCTTGCAGCGCGGCGAGCCGTCGCTCTGGATCTCGGCCGAGGACGCTTCGCACCGATCCCTCCGCGACAACCAGCGGGTGCGCGTCCGCAACGAGCAGGGCGCCTTCGTGGTTCGCGCGCGGATCGCAGCGAACGTCCAGCCCGGCGAGGCGATCCTCTATCACGCCTGGGAGCCCTATCAGTTCGAGGGCTGGCGAAGCCCGATGGACGTGATCGCCACTCCGCTCAAGTCGACGCATCTGGTCGGCGACTATGGCCACCTGCGCTACCGCGTCTTCCAGGCCGGCCCGCTCCATGCGCCCCGAGGCGTCGCCGTCGAGATCGAGCCGCTCGCGGAAGGCAGCGCCTGAGAGGCGGCGGCTCGCGCCGTCGCTTCGTCGCGAGCACGGAAGACGAGCGGTTCACGCGACGCGTCCGCGTCAATCGTCCTCGAAGTCGAAGGGCTCCGGCGGCGGCGGAGCGAGACCGAGCCACTCGCGAACGCGTGACACGATCTTGCGTCGCGACGCGACGAGGTGAACGACGAGCGCGAGAGCGATCACGATCGTGAGGAGATCGTGCACCCAGTGGGCGGCGTCGAACGCGAAGCGCGGAAGCGCCACATCGAGCCACAGCACGACCCCCGAGATCGAGAGTCCCGCCGAGACGGCGAGCGCGAGCACGATGTGCGTCTTGCGCCAGCCCCAGGGATCCGGCGGTCCGAGCCGACGGCGGAGATCCTCGAGCAGCGGCGCGCCGGCGGCCGCGCCGGCGGCGATCACCGAGACGATGAACAGAGCGCCCGCGATGAGATGGATGTCGAGCACGCGTTGGCCGTAGCCGCCGATCATGGCCGTGCGGAGCTCGGGCCAGTAGATCACGACTCCGGTCGCGAGCAGGAGCAGCGTGGCAACGGCATGGACGCCGTGCAGCATGCGACGGATCAGGGCCGCGCTCATGTGCCTCCAGGAGCCGATCTGGGCGGTATTTAGGGACTCGAAATGCAGGGTCGTATGACGCCGATCATGCCTCGCAAGATCGAAGGGCTCGTAGTCTTTCGCGGGGTGGCCGTCCGGGGATCGCGGAGGAGACGGGCATGGCGCAAGGCGGGCCGAGGGCTTCGCGGGCCGTGATCGGGATCGTCGGATCGTCGGGCGTCGGCAAGACGACCCTGCTCGAGCGCTTGCTTCCGAGCCTCGAGGCGCGCGGCTTCGCGGTCGGCGCGGCCAAGCATGCCTCGCACGGGTTCCTCGCCGATCGACCGGGCAAGGATTCGCATCGGCTCTACGAAGCCGGCGCGCGGGCGGTGGCGCTCATCTCGTCGGAGCAGGTCGCAACGTTCCGCCGCCTCGAAGGATCTCCCCCGCGGGGTCCTGCACTTGCCGAGGCGCTCGCCGCGCTTCCGGCAGATCTCGATATCGTGCTCGCCGAGGGCTTCGCCTGGGAGCCCGTGCCGCGCTTCATCCTCGTCGGCCCCGACGAAGCCGCGCGCAGCGAGCATCTCGAGTGCGGAGAGGTCCTCGGCATCGTCCCGATGCCGCCCCCTCTCGACGCGAAGCCCTTCATCTCCGATGCCACGGTCGAGGCGCTCGCCGACCGGATCGTCGAGACGTCGAACGCGATGCGCGGTGGCTGCGCCGTAGGCGCCGATCCGCAAGGCGCTCAAGAGGCATGACGCAGGTCATACACCCTGAGGCGAAGGGTCTTTCACTCTTTGGGTGACAGAAATGTCATCGAATCGGCGCTTCCGGTCTCCGGTCCCAGGACGGCAGATCAGGTCGAGCCGGCAGGTCGCGAGCCGGTGGAGGATGGTCGATGCGCGTGAACTTCGTCCGTGGCGCTCCCGTCGAGTGGCTTCTCGATCCCGAGGCCGAGCCTTGGAGCCGGGCGCAGGCCGAGAAGGTCGAGCTCTACGGCACGCCGATCGGCATGCAGCCGACCGAGATCATCCGCACCGCGTGGGCGAACCGCAAGATCGGTGCCGTCGGCGAGGTGCGGGTCTCGGCGCTCCACAACGGCGAGGTGATCGCCTTCCGACTCGATTGGCCGGACGCGACCGAGAACCGCGACCTCGACGATACGAGCGCATTCCCGGACGGCGCCGCGATCATGCTGCCGGTCGTCGCCGGCGCGCCGCTCGCGACGATGGGCGCCGAGGGCAAGCCCGTGAGCATCTGGTACTGGCGCGCGGATGCCGACACGCAGGGCCGCAACGTGCTCTCCGAAGGCATCGGAACCAGCCGCACGCTCGATACCAAGCTCGTCTCGAGCCACGGCGTCTGGCGAAACGGCCGCTGGAACGTGGTGATTGCGCGGCCGTTCAAGATCCAGTCCTCCGATCCCCAGGTCGCGCTCGAGCCGGGGCAGACGACCGAGTTCGGTGTCGCCGTGTGGGAGGGATCGAACTCCGAGCGCGGCGGCGTGAAGGCATTCAGCGGAGCATGGCGCCCGCTCGAAATCGCTCCCTCGACTGGCGGAGGCAAGGCCTGATGTCGAAGCGACAGGTCGCGATGGTCTTCGATCTCAACAAGTGCCTCGGCTGCCAGACGTGCACGATCGCGTGCAAGCGTCTGTGGACCCGCGAAGAAGGCATGGATTACATGTGGTGGGCGACCGTCAACACCATGCCGGGCCGTGGGACTCCGAGGGATTGGGAGACTTCGGGCGGAGGCTTCAAGGACGGCGCTGCGCAGCCCGGCCGGATGCCTTCGCGCAAGGACTTCGGAGAAGCCTGGAAGTTCAACCACGAAGAGGTCTTCTTCGGCGGCAAGGGCCAGTCGACGCACCTCCACGTCGAGGGCGATCAGCCCGACTGGGGACCGAACTGGGACGAGGACCAGGGCGGCGGCGAGTATCCGAACTCGTACTACTTCTACCTGCCCCGCATCTGCAACCACTGCACGCATCCGGCCTGTCTCGAGGCCTGCCCGCGAAAGGCGATCGTCAAGCGCGAAGAGGACGGCATCGTCCTGATCGACGAGGACCGTTGCCGCGGGTACCGCTTCTGCATGGAAGCGTGCCCCTACAAGAAGATCTACTTCAACCACGTGAAGAAGGTCTCGCAGAAGTGCATCTTCTGCTTCCCGCGCGTCGAGCAGGGCGTCGCTCCCGCCTGCGCGCGGATGTGCCCGGGCCGCGTGCGATTCGTCGGCTACAAGGACGATCAGAACGGCCCGATCTGGAAGCTCGTCGAGAAGTGGAAGGTCGCGATTCCGCTGCATCCGGAGTTCGGCACCGAGCCGAACGTCTTCTACGTGCCGCCGATCGCACCGCCTCGCTACGACGAGAACGGGAACATCGACGAGTCGAAGCCCCGGATTCCGGACGAGTACCTGGTATCGCTCTTCGGTCCGAAGGTCCTCGACGTTCTCGCGATCCTGAAGGCCGAGATGGCCAAGACGCGAGCCGGCGAGAAGTCCGAGGTTCTCGACGTGCTGATCGCGTACCAGTGGAAGAGCATGTTCGGAGGCTTCGATCGCGATCCGGCCACGATCGAGTGGACGAAGGGTTAGGCCATGGCGACGGGAATCAGCCGTCGCACGTTTCTCGTCGGTGCCGCCGCGGGCGCGGCCACCGTGGCGCTCGCCACATGGCGTCTGCGCTCGGTGGAGCGGGACGCACCCGGGGCGGCACCGACGAGCCCAGCCGGAGCGGCTCCGCCGGCCTACGGCGATTGGCGCGACGTCTACCGCGAGCGCTGGGCTTGGGACAAGGTCGTCCGCAGTAGCCACTGGGTGAACTGCTGGTACCAGGCGCATTGCGCCTGGAACGTCTACGTGAAGGACGGCCTCGTCTGGCGCGAAGAGCAGGCCGCCGACTATCCGCAGATCCGACCCGACGTTCCCGACTTCAATCCCCGTGGCTGCCAGAAGGGCGCCTGCTTCAGCGAGCGCATGTACGACCCCGCGCGGGTCAAGTGGCCGCTCAAGCGGGTGGGCGAGCGCGGATCGGGGCGCTGGGAGCGGATCTCGTGGGACCAGGCGCTCTCCGAGATCGCCGACTCGATGATCGACACGATCGTCGAGGAAGGCACGGACCGCGTGGTCTGGGACATCGGACCGGGGATCTCGCTCGGCGCCCAGACGGCCGGGCAGGCGCGGCTTCGCGTGCTCCTCGACTCGACCGCTCTCGACATGAACACCGAAATCGGAGACGGGCATCGGGGGGTCGGCGAGACCTTCGGAAAGATCGTCTTCGAGCGCTCCGGCGACGACTACTTCTTTTCGGATCTCATCCTGATCTGGGGCAGCAACCCGATCGCGACGCAGATCCCGAACGCGCACTTCCTGCTCGAGGCCCGCTACCACGGGGCGCAGCTCGTCACGATCGCTCCGGACTACAGCCCTTCGTCGATCCACTCCGACTTCTGGGTTCCCGTGAAGGCCGGAACCGACGCCGCGCTCGCGCTCGGCGTGGCGAGCGTGCTCATCGACGAGAACCTCCACGACCCGGCATTCCTCCGGGAGCAGACCGACTTCCCGATGCTGGTGCGCGAAGACACGCGCCGCTTCTTGCGCGGGAGCGATCTCGAGGAGGGAGGAGACGGCGACGAACTCTACCTCCACGACCCGAAGCGAGGAGTCGTCGCCGCTCCGCGCCGAAGTCTCTCGCTCGACGGACTCGAGCCGAGCCTCGAGGGTCGCTTCGAGGTCACGCTCGCCGACGGCAAGAAGGTGGGGGTCCGCCCGGTCTTCTCGGTCTTCCGTGAGCGACTCGCGGACTACACGCCGGAGAAGGCCTCTGCGCTCTGCGGGACACCCCCGAGCGTGATCCGGGAGCTCGCGCGCAGGATCGGACGCGCGCGGTCGGTCGCGATGGTCACGACCAGCAACATGGGGAAGTACTACCACGGCAACCTCATGGAGCGGTCGCAGGCGCTCGTCTTCGCGCTCACCGGGAACTTCGGCAAGAAGGGCAGCGGCTTCGTCGGCTTCCCCTTCCTCATGCACGACGGGCTCGACGAGTTCGTGCTCTCGATGTTCGACCTGCCGATCCGGGCGCTGATCGCCACTTCGAGCATGGCCGACGAGGCCCGTCTGCGGCTCGCGGGCTACACCGAAGAAATGGTGATCTACGAGCGGAGCCGCCGCGGCTTCGAGTCGGGGCAGGAAGTCTCCGGCGCCCTCTTCTGGTACGTGCACGGCGGTCTCCTCGAAGCGAGCGACAAACTCGAGGAGTGGGACCCCCATCTGAAGCGTCCCGTGAAGGAAGTCCTCGCGGAGTCGATCGAGAAGGGCTGGCAGTACGTCTGGCCGAAGCCCGGGAACGACCCGCGCGTGATGATCAGCCTGGTCAGCAATCCGCTGCGGCGAATCCGATCGTACCCGCTCCTGCTCGAGCATCTGTGGCCGAAGCTCCGGACCATCGTCACGATCGATTGGCGGATGACCTCGACGGCGATGCATTCGGATTACGTGCTCCCTGCAGCGGGCTGGTACGAGCGGACCGAGCACAAGTGGGTGACGCCGCTCATGCCGTTCCTCCACGCCGGCGAGAAGGCGACGACGTTCTTCGAGGCGAAATCCGATTGGGAGATCTTCGCGTTGATGGCGAAGGCCGTCGACGAACGAGCCGCTGCGAAGGGCGCGAAGGACTTCAAGGATCGCGCGGGGCGGAATCGCAGCTTCGAGGGCTTCTACGAGCGATTCACCTCGAACGGCGAGTTCGGCCCGACCGACGACGACAAGGTGGCGGCGACCCTCCTCAAGCACTCGACGACCTTCAAGGATCTCGATTGGGAGGCCGTCAAGAAGAAGGGCTGGACCCGGTTCGACAACATCGGCACCGCGATCGTATCGATCGGCAACGCCACGAAGATCGAGCCGAACGACACCGTGACGCCGCTCACGGATCACGTCAACGAGAAGATGCCCTACCCCACCCTTTCGCGGCGGATCCAGTTCTACATCGATCAGGATCTCTACCTCGAGATGGGCGAGGAGCTTCCGGTCCACAAGGACCCGCCGGCGGCGGGCGGGCACTACCCGCTGCAGCTCACCGGAGGTCACACGCGCTGGTCGATCCACTCGGCGTGGCGCGACGACAAGCTCATGCTCCAGCAGCAGCGCGGGCAACCCGTCATGTACATGAGCCGCGAAGACGCGGCGGCTCGCGGGGTCGCCGACGGCGAGCGCGTCCGGGTCTTCAACGATCTCGCGGCGTTCGAGGTGATGGCGAAAGTCGCGCCGGCGATCCGTCCGGGCCAGCTGATCCTCTACCACGCCTGGGAGAACTTCCAGTTCCCGGGTGGCAAGGGCTTCCAGAACCTGATCCCGACCCCGCTCAACCCGGTCGAGCTCTCGGGCGGGCAGTTCCACCTTCGGCCGATGTCGATCTGCATGCAGCCGAGCCACACCGACCGGGACACCCGCGTGGAGGTCGAGCGCGCATGAGCCCCTGGGATCCGAAGCTCACCCGACGAAGGCTTCTCGTCGGAGCCGGTGTGGCCGGCGCAGGGGTCGCGCTCGGACTCTGGCGGCTGCGCTCGAAGGGTCCCGAGGTCGTCGTCGCGCCGAAGACGCCCGCCGTCGAGTACCACGGAGTCGGCGACGTCTGGCGCGAGGCCTGGAAGTGGGATCGCGTCGCGAAGGGGAGCCACAACCGCGCCAACTGCATTTCGGCGTGTTCCTGGAACCTCTTCGTCAAGGACGGCGTGGTCTGGCGCGAGGAGCAGAACGCGATCTACGAGGCGCCGCGCCCCGACGTCCCCGACTTCAACCCGCGCGGCTGTCAGAAGGGCGCCTGCTACAGCGATCTGCAGGCCTCCGCATCGCGGGTGCTCCATCCGCTCAAGCGGATCGGCCCGCGCGGATCGGGCGAGTGGGAGCGGATCTCCTGGGACCAGGCGCTCACCGAGATCGCCGACAAGATGATCGACATCGCGAGGGAGAGCGGCGCCGATACGATCGTCCACGACCACGGGACGACGAACATCGACTTCGGTCCCGACACGGCCGCCGAGCTCCGCCTCGCCTCCGTCCTCGGCGCTTCGGTGCTCGATTCGTGGGCAGGCGTCGGCGACATGCCGATGGGCCCCGTGCAGACCTGGGGCATGTACAACTGCGAGGGGACCTCCGACGACTGGTTCCGCGCCGACAACATCTTCATCTGGGTCGGCAACCCGGTCTACACGCGGATCCCCGAGGCGCATTTCCTCTACGAGGCGCGCTACAAGGGGGCGCGGATCTTCGTGATCGCCCCCGATTACAACGCCTCGGCCGTCCACGCCGACCTCTGGATCCATCCGAAGCTCGAGACCGACGCGGCGCTCGGGCTCGGTTTCGCACACGTCCTGGTCCGGGACCGACTCTTCGATGCCGACTACGTCCGCGAGCAGACGGACATGCCGCTCCTCGTCCGCAAGGACAACGGTCGCTTCTTGCGAGGAAGCGAGGTCGGGGGGGGAAACGACGAGGTCCTCTACTTCTGGGACGAGAAGGCCGGTCGCGCGACCGTCGCCCCCGGCTGCCAGGGAGAGGGCGGTCGTTCGCTCGCTCTCGACGGCGCGGTCCCGGCCCTCGAAGGAAGCTTCGAAGTGAAGCTCGCGGACGGCTCGACGGTCGGAGTCGAGCCCGTCTTCGAGCGGCTGCGACGGCATCTCGACGACTACTCGCCCGAGAAGGCGCAGGCGATCACCGGTGTGAACCCGTCGGTGATCGAGCAGGTCGGGCGCGAGCTCGGAAGCGGACGGCGATCGATGATCTTCGCGTCGTGGGGGTCGTGCAAGCACCATCACAGCGACCTCTTCCAGCGAACGATGATCCTGCTGATGGCGCTCACCGGAAACCAGGGCCGACACGGCGGCGGGGTCCGCGTGGCGGCGTGGTGGGCCGTCGAAGGCTTCGGGAAGATGGCTGCGGCAGAGCCGCACATCTCGGTTTCCGACAAGCTCCGCATCCTCTCGAAGGTCGTCCGCGGAATGACGCCCCGCGATTACGAGGGGCTCTTCGAGGAGTTCACGCGCTGGCGAACGATCACTCCGCTCATGCCGTTTCTTTACGTGCATGGCGGCTACAAGGACGCCTGGGACGCGATCGGGGATACCGACCCCTCGCTCAAGCGTCCCTTCTCCGCCTACGTCCAGGAGTCGATCGACAAGGGTTGGGTGCCGATCCATCCCTCCCCCGAGCGCAATCCGCGCGCGCTCTTCTTCACGGGGTCGAATCCCCTGCGCCGCTGGCCGGCGCCGCAGCTCGCTCGCGCAGGGCTCTGGCCGAAGCTCGATCTGATCGTCTCGGTGAACTTCCGGATGAGCACGAGCGGTGCGATGGCCGACTACGTGCTTCCGGCGGCTGCGTATTACGAGAAGGACTCGATCAAGTACGCGCAGTCGTACGTCTCGTATCTCGTCGTCTGCGAGCAGGCGACGAAGCCGCTCGGCGAATCGAAGTGCGAATGGGAGATCTTCGGAAGCCTCGCGCGGCGCCTGCAGGAGCGTGCGAAGGAGCGCGGCGTCTCGGAGGTCCCGGCGGCGCACGGCGCAACGGTCGACCTCTCGAAGATCTACGAGCTCTGGAGTCTCGACGGGGAGTACGACCCGGCGAACTCGCGCGCGGCGATGGACAAGATGCTCCGCGGCACGTCGATGGTCGAGGGAATCGGCTTCGACGACGCCGTGAAGGTCGGCGCGGTCAAGATCACGAAGCAGGGGCCCTACGAGCCGCTCCACCAGACGGCGAGCGACTACGACCCGAACGACACCTACGCGCCGCACGGTTGGTTCGTCGACCAGAAACTCGCCTGGCCGACGCTCTCGGGGCGGCAGCAGTTCTACATCGATCATCCGTGGTACGAAGAGCTCGGCGAGGTGCTTCCCGTCCACAAGGATCCGCCGGCGATGCGTTCGGGGCTCCCGTTGCGGCTCACCGGCGGTCATACGCGCTGGAGCATCCATGCGATCTGGCGCGATCACGACCTCATGCTCCAGCTCCAGCGCGGCGAGCCGGTGGCGTTCGTTTCGCCTTCGGACGCGACCCCGCGAGGCATCGAGGATGGCGATCGCATCCGGATCCGGAACCAGGCCGGGGCCTTCGAGGCGCACGCGAAGATCGCTCCGGGCGCGCAGCCGGGGCAGGTGATCGTCTATCACGCCTGGGAGCCGTATCAGTTCCCCGACTGGAAGGGCCAGCAAGAGCCCGTCGTGGCGCCTTGGAAGGCGCTCCACATGGCGGGGGGCTACGGACAAATCCATTACCGGATGTACTACGCTGCACCGGGCCACGGCCCCCGAGGTGCACCGATCGATATCGAGCGGGTCGGAGGCCCTCGGGAGGTCCAGGCATGACGGAGCAGCTTCTGGAAGGGCTCGACGACGCGGCAGAGCTCCGCGCGGCGGCGCGAAGCCGGGTCTACGGGATCTTCTGCGAAGCGCTCCGCTATCCCGACGACGAGCTCCGCGAGGCCGTCCGCGAGGGAGAGGTGTCGCGCGCGCTGCGCGCCTCGATCGCGACCCTCGCCCCGGCCCTTCTCGACGGTACCGACTGGAGCGCACTCTCGAACGCGGGCGACGACGACGATGGCCTCGCGATCGAGCACACCCGCCTCTTCGAAGTGGGCACGTCGGGTCCTCCGTGCCCGCTCTACGGCGGCCTCTACAGCGGCGCGCGGATGAAGACCATGGAAGAGGTCGTCCGCTTCTACAATCACTTCGGGCTCACGCTATCCGAGGATCCGCGCGAGCTCCCCGACCATCTCGCGACCGAGCTCGAGTTCCTCCACTTCCTGGCCTTCCGCGAGGCACAGGCGCTCCAGTCGGATGGGGACCCGGGGGCCTTCCAGCGCGCGGCGCGGGACTTCGTCGCGCGACACCCCGGCCGCTGGGTGCCGAAGCTCCTGCCGAAGCTCAAGCGCGCGAAGCCGCCTCGCTATTACGAGGAGCTCTTCGCGATCCTCGCCCGCTTCCTCGAGTACGACGCCCGCCAGCTCGTCGAGATCGCGGGCCCCGCACCGTCGGACGCCTGAACGGCCGGCGCGGGGGCGATCGGCTTCGAGCCCCTACCCCGTCGCGCGCGTCGCTCCGCTCCCGCGAACGATCGCCCCCAACACCGCGGCGATGGTGCTCACGACGAAGAGCAGCACCGCGAGCACGTTGCCGAGGCCTCCGAGTCGGACGCCCGGTGAGAAGCCGGCCAGATCCGACGCGATGCGCAGGAGAAGCGTCGCGTGGAGGAGCGCGAGGTGCGCCCAGAAGCGGCCGCGGAACGGAACGGCGCGCGCGAGCACCGCGGGGAAGATGATCGGCGCGTGACCGAAAACCATCGAGAGCACGAAGCCGACGAAGAACGCGTGGAGCCACGCGTCGTAGAGCGGGCCCGCCGAGTTCACTCCCGCCGCCACCGCGATGATCCCGGACACGGCGAGCCAGACGTAGCCGGAGAGAAGACATACGGCCGTGAAGCGGAGAAGGCCGTCTCGCCGGGCGTTCTTCTTGGCGATGTCGTACGTCGCGAGCCAGCACGCGAGCGCGATGCAGCCGGCGCCGAGCATGCGGACACCCGGATCGGGAGCGAACGACGAGACGAGCGCCCCGGCGAGCAACACACCCGAAGCACTCGCGAAAAGCGCCCGAGCGCGCGGGCCCGGGTCGAGGAAGCGAGTGAGCTCGAGCCGCTCGCCGGCGATGGTGAGCCCGAGAAACGCGATCCACCACGAGACCACCTCGGGGATCGGCCGGCCGATGGCGTAGAGCACGTTTCCGGCAGGCCAGCAGGCCGCAGCCACGGCGATCGTCACGCTCGCGAAACCCGGCTGGAGCCGGACGCTCTCGATGAGTATGGCGAGGAGTCCGAGACCCGACGCCGCGAAGAGCCATGCGGCCGCGGGCATCGGAAGAGTCGCGAGGGCGAGCGCTCCGAGCGCCGCGGCGAGCGGTGCCCCGAACGCCCAGCGCCTGCCGATCCCGACGGCGCGCTCGAGGCCGATCAAGGTTCCGAGAAAGGCCGAAACCATGATCGGACCGTGGAAGGCGATCGGCACCGCCCGCGGCGGCGGGAATTCGTAGCCGAGCCGCCCGAGCCCGCCCCAGAGTCCCGTGAGCAGCGAGAGCATCGCGGCGGCGAGCAGCGGGAGCCGCGCGGCGACCGGCAAGCCGCGCGAAGCATGCGCCGAGGCCTGCCCGGATCCCCGCTTGGTCTCCAGTGTCCACCCCCCTTGCTCGGCTTCGACGAAAGTTGCGAGGAAGGCTCAGCTTTCGCAAGAACTCGCGAACATGACGCGAGTCATACCCGAAAGGGTCCGAGTCGTTGACCCTAACGGCCGAAACCTGGAGGCGCCATGACGCTCGTCGACATCGAGGCCAACCTTTCGGATACCGAGCGAGAGCTCCGCGACAGCGTGCACAAGTTCGCGAGCGAGGTCATGCGGCCGGCCGGTCGAGCCCTCGACCGCCTGTCCGACCCCTCGGACGTGATTGCTTCGGGTTCGATGCTCTGGCAGGTCTTCGAGCGGCATCGCGAACTCGGCCTCGACCTGCTCGACGGCGACGACCTCGGCCTCGGGCCGGTCGAGCGCGCCCGCGTACGCGCGATGGTCGCGGAGGAGATGGGCTGGGGCGATGCGGGGCTCGCGATCAGCCTCGGCGTCGCCGGCTTCCACCGCATGTTCGCGCGCCTCTCGGGGCGCCCGGCGCTGATCGAGCGCTTCTGTGCGCAGGACCGCCACGAGATCGGCTGCTGGGCCGTGACCGAGCCCGACCACGGCAGCGACACCCTCGCCGTCTCCGAGCCGTCGTTCAACGACCCCCAGATCCGCGCCAACTGCGTCGCTCGCAAGGACGGAAAAGAGTGGGTGATCCGTGGGCAGAAGGCGGCGTGGGTCTCGAACGGAACGATCGCGACCGTGGCCACGCTCTTCTGCACCATCGATCCGTCGCACGGGTTCGAGGGAGGCGCGATCTGCCTCGTTCCTCTCGATCTGCCGGGTGTTTCGCGGGGCAAGCCGCTCGACAAGCTCGGACAGCGCGCACTCAACCAGGGTGAGATCTTCTTCGACGACGTGCGAATCCCGGAGGAGTACGCCGTGATCGGCGCCCCCGCCTACAAGGGCGCGCTCGAGATGGTCCTCGCGCTCGCGAACGCGTCGATGGGAACCATCTTCGTCGGGCTCGGCCGCGCCGCGGTCGAGCACGCAGTCGCGTACGCGCGAGAGCGCGTCCAGGGAGGCCGCCCGATCATCGAGCACCAGAGCGTGAAGGCGCGGCTATTCAAGATCTTCGCCCAGGTCGAGGCCGCTCGAGCGCTCGCCCGGCGTGTCTACGTCTACAACTCGACGCACCCGCCCCTCGTCCAGTACTCGATCGCATCGAAGGTGTTCTGCACCAACACCGCGTTCGAGGCTGCGAGTGGAGCTCTCCAGATCTTCGGCGGAAACGGCCTTTCGCGCGAGTATCCGGTCGAGAAGCTCGTCCGCGACGCCCGTGCATCGATGATCGAGGACGGCTGCAACGACCTGCTGAGCCTGGTCGGTGCTTCGAAGCTCTGAGAAGGAACGAGAGACCGGAGGCAACCGCATGCAACTGCGAGAAGTGATGGGGAGGCGGCGCTCGATCCGCTTCATGCGCCCGTACAAGATGGTCGAGCCCGAGAAGATCCAGCGGATGCTCGAGGCCGCGCGGATCGCATCGCATTGGGGGAACGTCGGAAGCACGCGAGCCGTCGTCGTGTTCCGCGATACGGCGCCGAAAGAAGCGCTCGATGCGATCACCGCACCGATCGCGGGCTTCCAGATCCGCAACGCGCCGGTGATCATCGTGTGGTACCTCGATACGACGATCGTCGACCGGCAGTCCGATCGGCTTCGCGAGCTCCTGAAGGCCGGCGCACTCGGCGTCGGCGAAGGCAAGGAAGAGGCGCTCGAGAAGCAGCTCATCCCGATCTTCAACGGCATCCTCGACAAGATGAAGGAGCCCGGGCTCGGAGAGGTCGACGGCGGTCAGGCGATCGCGCAGGCGACCCTCATGGCGTTCGAGCAGGGGCTCGGGACCTGCTGCCTGAGCTCGCCGAACGTCGATCGGATCCGCGCCGCGCTCGGCATGCCCGAGACCTGCCGGATCCTGTTGATCCAGACCGTCGGCTACCCGCTCGAGGATCCCGAGGCCGGAGGCCAGCGCCCGCGCCAGCCCTTCGGCGAGATGTTCCACATGAACCGCTACGGAAACCCCTTCCCGCGGAGCGAGCAGGTCGTCGCGGAACTCGAGGCGGATCGGATGATCCAGACGCCGGCGCCGCATCCGCATCGCGAGGCCGAGCTCGCGTTCATGAAGGACGCGCTCGGCATCAAGGGACACGGACTGCTCTAGCAGGGTGGAGGAACCGGTCGGCCACCCGTACCGGCCGGCTCCTGATCGGAGAACGGGGAGGATTCGCGCAAGAGGGAGGCCATCGCCATGCGGATGGATGCCGTCGTCGCCGGCGTCGGAATGACGCGTTTCGGAAAGCACCTCGAGACCGGGTTGAAGGCGCTCGGCGCCTCGGCCGTCAAGTCGGCACTCGCCGACGCCGGGATCGCGCTCGAGGAGATCGAGGCCGCGTACGTCGGCAACGCCGTTGCCGGCCTGCTGACGGGCCAGGAGTGCATCCGGGGCCAGGTGATCCTGCGCTCGATCGGGCTCGGAAAGATCCCGGTCGTGAACGTCGAGAACGCCTGCGCGAGTGCCTCGACCGCGCTCCAGCAGGCGGCCGCGATGGTCACGGCGGGCTGTCACGACGTCGTGCTCTGCCTCGGAGTCGAAAAGCTCTACCACGTCGACAAGACCAAGAGCTTCGCGGCCTTCAGCGGAGCCGTCGACGTCGAGGCGCTGGCGGGGATCCTGGCGGCACTGCGACCCGCGCCGGCGGGCGAGGCCAAGAAGCCCGCGGCCGAAGGGGGTGGCGAGGGCGCTCCGAAGCGCTCGATGTTCATGGACATCTACGCTGCGGCCGCCCGCTCGCACATGCAGCGCTACGGAACCACCCGCGAACAGTTCGCAGCGATCGCCGCCAAGAACTCGCAGCACGGGAGCCTCAATCCCAGGGCGCAGTTCCGCGAGGCGCTCAGCATCGAGGAGGTGCTGAACGCGCCGATGATCGCCGACCCGCTCACGCGGCCGATGTGCTCGCCGATCGGAGATGGTGCGGCCGCGGCGGTGCTCGTGAGCCCGCGCAAGGCCCGCGAGCTCGGCATCCGCAGGCCCGTTCGCATCGCGGCGAGTGTCCTCCGCTCGGGCTGGGACCACGCCATCGACGAGCCGGGTACGGTCGAAGTCTGCGCGCGCGAGGCCTACGAGCAGGCGGGCGTCGGGCCCGAGGACCTGAACGTGATCGAATGCCACGACGCGTCGGCTCCGGCCGAGCTCATGGCGTACGAGTCGCTCGGGATCTGCGCCAAGGGCGAGGGCGGAAAGCTCGTCGACGCCGGCGACACCTGGCTGAGCGGGCGGATCCCCGTGAACGTCTCCGGGGGACTGCTCCGCAAGGGGCATCCCGTCGGCGCGACCGGGATCGCCCAGATCGTCGAGCTCACCGAGCAGCTCCAGGGACGTGCGGCGCCGCGTCAGGTCGATGGCGCCAAGGTGGCCCTCGCGCACAACGGAGGGGGCAACATCGGCACCGATGCCGCCGCCATGTGCGTGACCATCCTCACCGTCTGATCCCGGAGGCTTTGATGGCGAAGCGCGACGAGTCGATCCTCGCCGAGCTGGTGGCGGCACGCGCAGAAACGAAGCCCGATCTCGATGTCCTCACCTTCGAGCGCGGCGACGATCCGCCCGAGGTCCGCACCTACGCCGATCTGCTTCGCAACGCGAACCGGATCGGGGCGGCGCTCGTGCGCCACGGACTCGAGCGGGGAGACCGCTTCGGTCTCATGCTGCGAAACCATCCCGAGTACGTCGAGACGATGATCGCGGCGTCGCTCACGGGCACCGTCTTCGTCCCGATCGATCCGCGGACGCGGGGCGAGAAGCTCGTCCACTTCCTCCGCCACTCTGGGTCGAAGGGGCTCGTCGCAGCGGACTACTGCCTGCCCGCCTTCCTGGAGGTCCGCTCCTCGCTTCCCGACCTCCGATTCGTCCTCGGTCTCGACACGGGCGAGGAACCCGGCGCGCCGACGGTCACGAGCGTTGCCGGCGTGGCCCCGCTTCGCGAAGTGCTCGCAAAGGACGTCCCGCCGGTCGAGGGGCGGATCGCCGGGCCGGCCGATCCCCTCCAGATCCTCTACACGTCGGGAACGACGGGCGATCCGAAGGGTGTCGTCTTCCAGAACGCGCGCTTCGGAGCGTTCGCGATGCTCGGTCGGATCCTCGGCTACCGGCCCGACGAGCGCCCGTACACGGGGCTTTCGCTCACGCACGGAAACGCCCAGGCCGTGACGCTCGGCCCCTCATTGCACATGGGGCTCCGGGCCGTGCTGAGCCGTCGCTTCACCAAGTCGCGGCTCTGGGACATCTGCCGCACGCACGGCTGCACGACGTTCTCGCTTCTCGGCGGCATGGCCACGGCGATCTACGCCGAGCCGCGCCGCCCGAACGACCGCGAGAACCCGGTGCGCATGGTGATCAGCGCCGGGATGCCGCGCGCCATCTGGAAGGACTTCGAGGAACGCTTCGGCGTGCAGGTCTTCGAATGGTACGGCGCGGTCGAGGGGGGCCTCGCCCTCAAGCCGATCGGCCAAGGCCCGATCGGGAGTTTCGGTAAGCCCGCTCCGGGGCTCGAGATGAAGATCGTCGACGAGGAAGGCAACGAGTGCCCCGCGCACGGGGTCGGCGAGATCGTCTCGCGGCCTGCGGGCGGGAAGGCGAGCGTCGAGTACTTCAAGAACGAGGAGGCGTCGCGCGCGAAGGCCGCCGGGGGCTGGCTGCGAAGCGGCGACATGGGACATCGCGACGAGGAGGGGTGGTTCTTCTTCGACTACCGCAAGGGCGGCGGGATCCGTCACGACGGCGAGTTCGTCCAGCCCGACAAGGTCGAGAAGGTGATCGCCGACCAACCCGGCGTGACCGACGTCTTCGTCTACGGCGTTCCGGCGGCATCGGGAGCGCCCGGCGAGAAGGACGTGGTGGCCGCGATCGTTCCGACCGACCCTACGGGCTTCGATCCCGGCACGATCTTCGCGGCGTGCCGCCGCGGGCTCGACCCGGCGTCGGTGCCGCAGTACCTGCAGGTCGTCGACGAGATCCCGAAGACCGCATCCGAGAAGCCGCAGGAGCGTTTCTTGCTCGAACGCTTTGCGCCCGATGCTCCGGGCGTGCACCGAAGGCCGGCGGCGCGTTAGCCCGGGCGGCGAGGCCCGCGCGAGCGAACCGGCTCAGATCCGGATCGGTGCGCGGTCGGCATTCGCGCGAGCGAACGCCGAAGCGGCGTTCCCGGTCGGTGCGAAGTCGGGATCGGTGTACATGCTCGCATCGGCCGCATTGGCCGGATCGAACTCCTTCTTGATCCGCTGGGTATAGCGGTCGTAATCCATGCAGACCGGCGAGAAGAGCGCGTGGTTCAAGGGGCCCACTGCGTTCAGGCTGTCGCCACAATGGTGCTCGATACACGCGAGGTTCGTCTCGACGATGTATTCGAGCACCCCCTCCCGACACGTGGGGTCACGGGGGTCGTAGAGCGCGAGCTCCTCGAGGTGCGCGTAGGCACCGCCTTCGTAGAGCCCTCCCCACGCGTTGTCACCTCCGTCATCGACGATGAGCCCTCGGTCGATGTACTTCTTCTTGACCTGCGCGCCGACCTTCGCGCCGCGGATCGCGTTGTCCCAGCTCACCAGAGACCCCATCGCGGTCCAGAACGTCCCCGCGAAGCGGAATACGCCACGCATGTTCATCCCGGAACGGACCAGGCTCTGGTAGAGGAGCCCCTGCATGGCCGTCGGAACGCGGCGGATTCCGTAGCGCCGGACATCGCGGGCGAGCATTCGCAGCATTCCCGGAATCGAGCGCGCCATCCCGACGACCCCGACTCGGCGCGTGATCGCGCGAAGCGCGCCGGCGAAGGACCACGCGGCGGCGAGCGAGAGATCACTCGTGAGGCAGCCTCCGCCGAGGTCCGCGACGATCTTGCGCAGCACGCGCCGTTGCCAGGCCGCTTCTTCGGCGCTTCTCGCGGTCATCACGCACATGAGCGAGTAGTAGAGCTCGTGCATCATGGGGATCCGATAGAGCTCGGCCCCTTCGTGGTTGTCACTTCCGAGAACGCCCGCCATGAGTGAAGGCGCATTTCGCCCGAGGTAGGTCGTGATTCCGGCCTCGCCGAGCGCATAGCCGAGCTCGGCCATCCCGTCCCAATCGTTCACGACGATGACGGCTGCCGTGTGGTGCTCGGGGATCCGGACGTCGTAGCTCGGCGAGGTCCCGGTCATCTCGAGCTTCGAAGGGCCCTCCCAGGGGTAGAGCTTGATCGCCGCTCGCGTGAAGACGCCGAGGCCGCCGAGGGCCCCGGCGAAGCCACGAACGATTCCACGGACCGAGAAGCCCGGCCCGTCGCCGAGGAAGTCGGCGCCGGAGGCGTCGAACGAGCCGACGCGGACGATCTCGCCGTCGGGCATCACCCATTCGAAACCGAGCAGGTTCCGGTTGGAGAAGCCCATCGAGACGCCGTCCCAGCCCTGCCCCATCATCGACGTGGCCGACGCGAGCGACGAGCACTGCGCGCCGCAGCCGGCGATGTGGGTATTGAGTCCGACCTTCATCGCCTCGGTCTGAAGCTGGTTCCCGGTCACGTAGGGCTCGATCACCGCGATCATGTTCTGCGAATCGATCTCGACGATCCGATCGAGCCGACGAAGATCGATCTGCACGAGATTGTCCGGAGTCATCGAGGCGTTCCACATGCCGAAGCCCGTGCTCATCGCCTTGTACTGCACGCCGAGGCGGTTGCAGGTGCGAACGACGGCCGAGACCTCGTGCGTGTCGGCGGGCAGCACGACGGCGAGCGGCCTGGGCATGTACTGCGACCCCGTCGCCGCCTCGGCGACGTACTGCCACGCATACGTGTCGAGAACGGCGGGGTCGTCGTAGACCCAGTCCGCGCCGACGTCCTTGACCAGTGCCTCGACGAGTTCGAGGCGGAGCCGCTCGGTCTGCTCGGGGCTTCGCTGCGGGCCCCGACCCTGCTCTCCCACGAACGTCATGACGCGACTCCTTCGACGCTCTCTCCGAGACGATCGGTGAGCGAGGTGACGGTGATCCGCCCACCGCGATCGGCCGCCGCGGTCGTGAGCACCCGGTGGCCCTGCGGACACTCGGTCGCGAGCAGGTCGGCACCCGTCCGCTCCGCCTCGGCGACCCGACGCGACGCGGTGGCCGACGCGAAGTCGGGAAGCGCCGCCTCCACCTGGCCCGATTCGCCGGAATCGAAGGCGTATTCGCGCCGGCGCGGCATCTCGACCAGCCGGAGGCCCGGGATCCGCGCGAGGACGCGCCTCGGCGGCTCGTAGCAGCCCCCTCCTCCGCGTCGCACGGGACGCGGAGGGTCGTGGACCTCGATCTGTCCGGAGACCTTGCGAACCACCCCACGCCACGCGAGGTACGGCTCCGAGAGACGTCCGAGGTAGCTCGAGTCGTGCCAGGTGACGCTGCGCTCGACGCGTCGGCCCGCGACGAGCCGGCCGGCGGCGAGCAGCGCGTCGTACGCCTCGACGACGTGCTCGACGCGGGTGCGGAGCGAGGCGACCCGCGGGACGTCCGCGCGAAGCGTCGCGTAGTCCTCCGCCGAAAGGCAGACGACCCGCTCTGCACCCGACGCGTCGATCGCGCGTGCCGCGTCGATCGCGAGCCGACGGAAGAGGTGTCGATCGCCGATCTCGAGCGCGGCGCGTCCGACGTAGGGCTCGTCTGCGCCGAGGGTGGTCACGCGCAGCCCTCCCCGCTCGAGCAGCGCAATCGAGCGTCGGAGCGTCGCGTGGCGGTCGGGGTCGAGCGCGAAATGCGGACCGACCCAGACGAGGACCGGAGCACCGCGCCGGCGCGGCAGGTCGAGCGCCGTGAGCGCCTCCCCGAGCGGAGTCGGCTTCGCAGGCAAGGGATGACCGAAGCGCGCGATCGCGTCGAGAACGGCCGCGTGCCCCGGCAGCGGCCCTCGCTCGGAAAGAACCCGCGCACGCAGGTGCAGAAGCGTCTCCTGCACCTCGATGTCGGAGCTGAACTTGCAGGAGACGTCGCACGCGCCGCAGGCGTGGCAGCCGTAGACGAGCCTCCGGAAGGTCTCCGTCACCTCGCTCCGGCCATCGAGGAGCGAGAGCGCCATCACGAGGAGTCCTCCGCCGGAGCTCGCATGAACCTTGAACTCCTCGTAGCTCGGGCATACCCCGCTCGACGCGGCATCTTCGACGCGAACGAGCGGAGGGAACTTGCACAGCGAGCAGCGAGGGCACTTCTCCGCGAGCGGACGCAGCTCGTCGAGCGCCTGGAAGTCATTGGACAGCATGGGGTCCTCCCTCGTGGAGCGGAGCTTCGGGAAGGCGGAACCGACCGGGAGCGAGGATCCGATCGGGATCGAAGAGGCGCTGGATCCGCGGCACCAGCGAGGCGGTCGAGGCGCGCGCGAAGGCGATCGGAGCGAGGGGTCCGTAGGGACGGCTCGAGAACGCCCCGCCCGCCGCGAGCGCCCGGGCGACACGGACGAAGACCTCGCCCACCCACGGCGTTTCGGACGCGTCGTGCGGGAGGTCGATCTCGACGTGACAGACTCGCCCTCCGAGCTGGGGCTGGACGTGCACGAGAGCGCTCTCGCGCAGATGGCCCGCCGCGCGAAGCTCCCGATCGGCGACGGCGAGCAGTGCCGGCGCCCGATCGAGCGTGGTCTGGAAGAAGAGCTCCCGGGTCGCAGAGCGTCCGGACTTCTTCCACCAGGGCCGGGCGGCATGGAGATCGGGCCGCGATAGGCGCTCGTGGAGCGCCTCGAGGCTCCCGGCGGGCGAGCGCGTCGCGGCCTCGAGGCCCTCCTTGCGGAGCGCGTCTCCGACCTCGCGCTCGATGAATCGCCGGCGTTCGTCCGGGAAGTAGCGGCCGTCTGCGATGCTCGAGACGAGGTACCAGGGCGAAGCGGCCGATCGCGCGCGATCGGCCGCCGTGGCATCTGCGGCGCCGAGCGCGCAAAGGGTCGCGCCGTCGGCCAAGAAGAGGAGATCGACGTGCCCCCGACGCAGGAGCGTGTAGGCGATCCGGACGAGCGGTTCGAGCGCGGGCGATGCGACGAGGTGGAGCGTCTCGCGAACGGGAAGCGGCTCGCACTTGATCGACACCCAGGTGACGATCCCGATGCTTCCCTGCGCGCCCTGGATCACGCGGACGAGATCGGATTGCCCCGGGCCCATCGGGTTTTTCTGCGCGTCGCCCGCGCGCCACTGCTCTTCGAGGCTCCCGGGGCCCGCCGCCGAGCCGGTGCGGAAGAGCTCGCCCGTTCCGAACACCACCTCGGCGCAGAGCAACGGATCGCTCGCATCCCACTGGAAGCGCGGGTAGATCGTCGCCTCACGCTCGAGCGCTGCCGCGAGCACCGATTTGCCCGGCCGCGGGCCGAGCGGGAGCATCGGTCGCAGGCCCTGCGCAGCGAGCGCGGGAACGAGCTCGGCGAAGGTCACGCCCGGCTCGACGATCGCGACGCGGTTGCGACGATCGATGCGGACGATCCGCGAGAGCGCCGAGAGGTCGACCACGATCGCGCCCTCCGCGCAGGTCGTATCCCCCCGATGGTGCTCGCCCACCGAACTCACGGGGACGAGCGGGATGCCGGACTCGCGGCAGACGGCGACGAGGGGCTGGACCTCGGCTGCCGTGCGGAGCCTCGCCACCGCGAGCGGCCGGGCGCCTTCGATGCCGCTCGAATCCCGCTCGAAGACGGCTCGTGCGGCGTCGCTTTCGTCGAGGACGAGATCCGGGAGCCTTCTCTTGAGGAGCTCGATCGTCTGGCTCATCGCAGGTTCCTCTCTCTGGAGGTTTTATACTGACATGTCGGTTCATTTTTGAAGGACACGAAGGACCTCATGCGCCGATTCCGAGGCCCGCCAGCGCGAAGCGTGCGGTCCGCTCCGAGAGGTCCCGGGGCGAGCGCGGAAGCTCGGAATCGATGATCTCGACGAGTGCGGTGTGGAAGACGCCTCCGATCAGGAAGCCCGCCACGAACTCCGGATCGTCGATCCGGACGATCCCGAGGCTTCGACCGAGCGACATCTCGGCGACCATGAGCGAGACCATTCGCGTATGGATCTCGGCGACCACGTCGCGGGTATCCGCATTCTTGGCGAGCGCCTCCTTGAAGAGGATCGAGTAGATCTCGCGATCTTCGAGGATCACCGTGTAGATCCTCTCGAAGCGATCGCGGAGGATCTCGCGAACCATCGCGACGGCATCTCCCGGCGGAGGCACGGGAGGTTCGATCGGTTGCATGAGCCGCGCGATCTTCTCGCCGTGACTGCGGAGCATTTCTCGGAACAGGCTCTTCTTGTCGCGGAAGTACTGATAGAGCGTGCCGCGGGCGATTCCCGCATCCGCACAGACGTGCGCGATGCTCGCCCGTTCGTAGCCGAGCCGCGCGAAGGTCTTGACGGCTGCGGCGAGAATCTGCGCGCGTCGCTCGAGAGAGCGCTTGCGGGCCCGGATCGAGCGACCGTCTTCAGAGAATTGCACTGACATGGCAGTCTATTTATCGAAGCCTGCGGGAGCCGTCAAGGGCCCCTCGCGAGCCGATGCCGCGCGCTGGAGTGCGCACTTGGAATTGACTTTCACTTCCAGAGCTGGAAGGATTCCGGCGTCCAGCCCGCCAGCCGCCACCTCGCGGCAAGCCAGCCCGAAGCGCAGAGCGCCGTTTCCGCCGGCCGAGGCCGGCCGGGAGGCGGGAGGACCTCTCAGCATGGGTGGCTTCGATCCTGGTCTCCACTTCGCGCGGGTGGGAGGCGATCCGGTCCGTGACGCCTTCCCGGCGCGTCGCCCCGTCCCACCCTGGAACGGTCGCTCCCCCGTCGCCGCCGAAGAGATCGGGAGCCGCTGGGAGCGAGCCCTCTCGAGCGCTCCAACGGCCCGCAAGCGCCTCGCGTACGTCCACGTTCCCTTCTGCGCGAATCATTGCCTCTTCTGCGGCTTCTATCGGAGCCCGGCGCGCCCCGAGGCGCTCGACGCGTACGCCTCGCTCGTGATCGCCGAACTCGACCTGGAGGCGAGCCGGCCCGGCGTCTCGGGAGCTCCCGTCCACGCCGTCTATCTCGGCGGCGGAACGCCGACCGCACTCGCAGCCGGCGAGCTCGCGCGTCTGCTGCGGGCGCTCCGCCATCGGCTTCCACTCGCCCCGGACTGCGAGATCACGGTCGAGGGGCGCGTTCTCCATTTCGATCCCGAGAAGATCGACGCCTGCCTCGACGCCGGAGCGAACCGCTTCTCGATCGGCGTCCAGACGTTCGACACCGCAGTGCGTCGGCATCAGGGGCGACGGACGTCCCGCGAAGAACTCGTCCGCTTCCTCGAGGCGCTCCGGGATCGCGAGCGCGCCGCGATCGTCTTCGACCTCCTGATCGGCCTTCCCGGACAGACCCGCGACGTGTGGCGGCGCGATCTCGAAACCTGCATCGAGCTCGAACCCGACGGGGTCGACCTCTACGCGCTGAACGTCTTCCCGGGAACACCGCTCCACCGCGCGATCGAAGCCGGGAAGTCCGAAGCCGCCTCCCCGCTCGTCGAGATCGGGAGCTTCTACGCAGAAGGCGTCGAGCGGCTCATGGCGGCGGGCTGGCGGCAGATCAGCAACAGTCACTTCGCTCGCACGACGCGCGAGCGGAATCTCTACAACCTCCTGATCAAGCAGGGCGCCGATTGCCTCGCGTATGGCGCGGGCGCAGGCGGGTCTCTCGGTCGACTCTCCTATTCGATCGAGCCCGATCCCGAGCGCTGGGCCGCCGCGATCGAAGGAGGTTCGAAGCCGCTCGTCGCGATGCGAGAAGCCGGCCCGGCGCAGGCCGTCCACGATGCGATCGTCGCCGGCCTCGAGCAGGGGCGCCTCGACCTCGCTCGAGCGCGCGTCCCGGAGATCGAGCGGATCGAGCCCCTGCTCGCGCAATGGCACGCTGCCGGCCTGCTCGAGGATGGCGGACCGGTCCTGCGGCTCACGACGGCCGGACGCTTCTGGTCGACGAACCTCGCGCGCGCGCTCGCCGACTTCCTCGCCCCGGCCGCCACCGGCGCCAGCTCGCCGCTCCGCGGAGCGCAGGCCTTTTCTTCCCTCGCCACACAAAGGACGTCCGCATGACCCTCTCCGAGACTCCTCCCTCCGCTTCGCTCGACGCGCTTCGCGAGCAGCTCGCACGCAATCCGGGCGTGATCCTCGAAAGCATCGCGGAAAAGCACGGCGTACCGCTCCGAACGGTCGTCGATTGCCTGCCCGACGAGATGCGAACCGAAGTTCCGGGCCGCCATTTCGTTGCCGTTCTCGACGAGGTGAAGGACTGGGGCCCCGTGACGGTGATCGTTCACACCCACGATGGGATCTTCGAATTCGGCGGCCCGCTGCCTCCGGGCTCGGAAGGACGCGGCTTCTACAACCTCGAAGGCAAGACGGGCTTCGGCGGGCATCTCCGGGCGAACCGTTGCGACACGATCGTCTTCTTGCGCAGGCCCTTCATGGGCAAGCAGACCGTGTCGCTCCAGTTCTTCAACGCCGAGGGAGGATCGATGTTCAAGGTCTTCCTCGGACGCGACGAGAAGGGCGAGCTCCGCAGCGACCAGATCGAGCGCTTCGATGCCCTCGAGCGCCGTCTCACGGGATCCGGCTCGGCGTGAGCCACGGCGCCGCCCGCCGAGGGCGGCGCGCTCGCCGCGGAAGGAGGCGGCGGCCTCCTCGCCCATCCGCGGCGGGCCCCCTTTGCGGTGCGCGCCC
>CAJPFO010000163.1 GCA_905339255.1 Myxococcaceae bacterium | reverse complement strand
TGTTGATGCTCGGCGGGATCGCACTCCTCGTCGCGGAGGTCTTCGTCACCTCCTTCGGCGTCCTCTTCTTGCTCGGAGTCGGTTGCTTCCTCGCAGGAGGAGCCATGATCTTCGAGCGCCCGGCGGAAAGCGACCTTTCGGTCTCGTTCTGGAAGGTGTTGGTGCCGGCGGTGGTCGGCGTCGCCGTCTTCGGCGGAGTCGTCGTGTTCGCCGTCGGACGGTCGATCGGTTCGCCCCAGGTTTCGGGCGTCGGCGAGATGATCGGCCTCGTCGGGAGGGCGTCGACGGCGCTCGCGCCCGACGGCACGGTCTTCGTGCGCGGCGAGCACTGGAATGCGCACGCAGCGGCGCCGATCGCCGAAGGTGCGAGAATCGAGGTCGTGGCGGTCGAGGGGATGCGGCTGCGGGTGCGGGCTGCGCCTCCGGACGCCTGATCACGGGAGGTCCTTGATGCTCACGGCACCGATCATCGGTCTCGCGATCCTGATCGCGCTCTTCGCAGCAGGCGTCCGGATCCTGAACGAGTACGAGCGGGGCGTCGTGTTCCGGCTCGGCCGCTTCGTCGGGGTCCGGCAGGCCGGGCTGCGTTGGATCATCCCGGGCGTCGATCGGATGGTGAAGGTGAGCCTGCGGGAGATCGTGATGGACGTCCCGTCCCAGGAGGTGATCACCCGCGACAACGTCTCCGTCAAGGTGAACGCCGTTCTGTACTTCCGGGTGCTCCACCCCGAGAAGGCGGTGATCTCGGTCGAGAACTTCCTCTATGGCACGTCCCAGCTCAGCCAGACTACACTCCGCAGCGTCTGCGGTCAGGCCGAGATGGACGAACTCCTCTCGGAGCGCGAATCGATCAACCGCAGGCTGCAGGAGATCATCGATCAACAGACGGAGCCCTGGGGCGTGAAGGTCCGCGCCGTCGAGGTGAAGGCGATCGATCTACCCGAGGAGATGCGAAGGGCGATGGCGAGGCAGGCCGAGGCCGAGCGCGAGCGGCGCGCGAAGCTGATCCATGCAGAGGGCGAGTTCCAAGCCGCGCAGCGGCTCGCGGATGCGTCGGCCGTGCTCTCACGCGAGCCGGCGGCGTTGCAGCTCCGATATCTGCAGACGCTCACGGAGATCGCGACCGAGCGGAATTCGACGATCATCTTCCCGCTCCCGATGGATTTGATCCGCCCCTTCCTCGCGGAGCAGGCCGCGCGGATGGCGGCGCGGAGCGAGGGCTAGGTGGCGGGAGACCCGAGGCCGGAGACGGCCGATCAGAAGGTCCGTCGCCAGCTCCGCGGGACCATCCTCACGGTCGCGACGTGGATCGTCTGCCTCGCGATCCTGGGTCTCTGGGCGAGCACGGGCGTCTACACGCTCCGCCCGGGAGAAGAGGCGGTGATCCTGCGCTTCGGAGGCTACTCGGGGACGCAGACCGAGCCCGGGCCGAAGATCCACCTCCCTCCGCCGCTCGAGTCGCATGCGATCGTGAACACCTCCGCGATCGACCGCGAGGAGTTCGGCGTTCATGCCGAGACGGCGACGCAGGCAGAAGCGGATGCCGCGCAGTCGTCGCATCTCGAATCGGCGATGCAGACGAGCGACAACAACCTGGTGATGCTCGATTTCGTCGTCCAGTATCGGATCCAGAACGCCTTCGATGCCCTCTACCGGGTCGCCGACGTCCGCGCGATCCTTCGCGACGCCGCGCAGGCGGCGGTCCGCGAGGTCGTGGGCCGGACGACGATCGATGGCGTCCTCTCCGAGCAGCGCGGACAGGTCGAGGCCGAGTCGCGCGACGTGCTCCAGCAGCTCATGGACGAGTACCAGACGGGGCTCGCGATCCTCGCCGTCCAGCTCCAGGACGTCCAGCCGCCGGCACCGGTGCGCGCGGCCTTCGACGACGTGATCGCCGCGAGCCAGGACAAGAGTCGAACCGTGAACGAAGCGCAGGGCTTCGCGAACGAGGTCGTTCCCCGGGCACGCGGCGAGGCGAGCGAGCTCCGTGCGCAATCCGAAGGCTACAAGGCCGCCCGGATCGCCGAAGCGACGGGCGCCGCGAGCCGCTTCACGGCGCTTCTCGGCGAGTACCGAAAGTCTCCCGAGGTGACGCGGACGCGCCTCTATCTCGAGACGATGGAGGAGGTGCTTCCGGAGGTGGAGAAGTACATCGTCGAGCCGGGAGCGGCGAACGTCGTGCCCTTCCTTCCGCTCGATCGTGGGCGGGCGACACCGCCCGGCGCCACGCCGCAGAGCGGGGAGGCGCAGCGATGAGACGACTCCCGCTGCTGCTCGTTCTCGGCCTCGCCGTCTTCGCGGCGCTCGTCTGGCTCGGCGACCGCGGCCTCGGCCCGGTCGTGATCACGCGAGTCGACGAGCTCAAGCTCGTGACCCTCTTCGGAAAGCCCGTCTCGGTGCTGACCGAGCCCGGGCTCTCGTTCCGCGTCCCGCTCGTGAGCGACGTCCGGACCTTCGACGCGAGGCTTCTCTATTTCAACGCCGAGCCGCTCCCGATCCAGACCCGAGACGAAGAGCGCATCGTCGTCGACAACTACGTCGTCTGGCGGATCGTCGACCCGCTCCAGTACTCGCAGTCGTTTCCGACGGGTCGGACGCAGGCCGAAGGGCAGATCGACCGCGTCGTGCGAGCCCGGGTGCGCGAGGTGATCGGTCAGCGGACGCTCTCCGAGGTCCTCACGACGGCCCGTGTCGACATCATGAAGGCAATCAGCGAGGCGACCAACGCCGGGCTCGGAAACACGGGGATCGTGGTCCAGGACGTGCGGATCAATCGCACCGAGTTGCCGAAGGGAACCGAGGAGAACGTCTTCGCGCGGATGCGCTCGGAGCGGCAGCGTCTGTCGCGTCAGCTTCGAGCGGAGGGCGAGGAGGAGGGCCGGCGCATCCGGGCGGACGCCGAGCGCGAGGCCGTCGTCGTGGTCGCCGAGGCCCGCCGCGATGCCGACGTGCTGCGGGGCGAAGGCGACGCCGAGGCGGCGCGGATCTTCGCCGAGGCGTACGCGGCGGACCCCGGATTCTACGAGTTCGTCCGGAGCCTCGACGCCTACCGCAAGGTGATCCCGAGCCGCACCACGCTCGTGCTGCCGCCGAGCAACGATTTCTTCAGGCTCTTCGAGACCCCCTCGCGGCGCGGGCCCTGAGTGGGCTCGCAGGGGCGCCCTAGCGTGGCACCCGCGCGAGACGCCAGGCGCCGAGGAGAAGGAACGCCACGAGCACGATCCAGGGGGAGGCGACGGGGCCGGTCACGTCGTGCGCGCCGAGCGTAGCCGCCAGCCCGCGTGCGGCGAGGTAGAGTGCCGCGAGCCCGACGGCCTGGAGGGCCGGGACGGCGAGGCTCTTTCCCTGCTCCACGGAGAGCCCGAGCGGGATCGCGAGGAGCACGAAGAGGAGCACGGTGAAGGGTTCGGTGATGCGCTGCTGCTCGAGCGTCCGGAACCGATCGACATCCGCTCCCTGGCGCTTGCGTGCCTGGATGTACGAGCGCAGCTCGCGCAGCGAGAGCGACGCAGCGCTCGCATCGATCAGCCGGAGGTCCTTCTGCCCGCCCAAGGCATAGTCGAGCTCGGAGACGCGTTCGAGCTGCGGCGCGGCCTCCGGGTGTTCGAGGTCGAAGCTCCGGACCCGCACGCCCTCGAGCGTCCAGCGGCGTCCGTCGGCGACGACCGCGCCGTCGGCCTCGAGGGTGCGTCGCAGCCGGCCTTCGGGGCTCCGCTCGTAGATGACGAGCCCTCCGAGCGTGCCGCGGTCGGGATCGGACTCCTGGACGTTGTAGAGATTGTCGCCCCTGTGGTACCAGAACGATCCCCGGCCGAGCGTCACGCGGTCCTCTCGATCGCCGCTCAGGTGGCGGGAGAGGGCGCGGGAGGCCTGCACCGAGACGGACTCCTCGAAGAGCAGCGAGAAGCCGGAAAGCGCGAGGGCCCCGACCAGGATGGGAGCCGCCGCGCGGACCGGCGAGATTCCGCCCGCCTTCATGGCCGTGATCTCCATCCAGCGAGCCGAGAGGCCGAAGCAGGCGAGTGCCGCGGCGAGGGCGGCGATCGGGAAGACGGTGCGGAACGATTGGGCTGGAATCTGCAGGGCGAGCTTCACGAGTGTCCAGACGAAGCCACGTTCCGGGTCGAGGACGTCGTCGAAGTCGAGCAGCAGCGTGATGAAGAGCATCGCCGCCAGGACGACGGCGAGGATCGAGAAGAGATAGACGAGGAAGCGCGCGAGCAGATGGCGCGTCAGGATTCGCACCGGGCGGAGGCTAGCATTGCGGGTCGTTGCGGGTAGCGCGGCGCTTCGAGAGCGTCCGGTCCGACCGGTCGTGACCGTCGGCAGCTTCGACGGGATCCACCTCGGCCATCGCTCGATCCTCGACACCGTCGTGGCTCGTGCACGCACGCTCGACGGTACGCCGACGGTCGTCACCTTCGAGCCGCATCCACGCAAGGTGCTCTCTCCCGAGCGTGCGCCGCGGCTGCTCTCGACCCGCGAGCAGCGCCTCGAGTGGATCGCGGAATCGGGGATCGCGCTCACGATCCTGGAGCCGTTCACGGAAGAGTTCGCGCGCACGCCGCCGGAGCGTTTCGTTCGCGACTATCTCCACGCGGGCCTTCGTCCCGTCGAGGTCTACGTCGGTTACGACTTCCGTTTCGGCCGCGACCGCGAGGGCTCGATGCGGATGTTGACGGAGCTCGGGCCGCGGCTCGGTTTTGCGGTCACGATCATCCCCGAGGTCACCGTCGAGGGGGAGGACGTGAACTCGACGCGGATCCGCGAACTCGTCTCCGAGGGGGATGTGGTCCGATCGGCACGCCTTCTCGGGCGGCCCTACGCCGTGCGTGGACGCGTCGTGAAGGGAGACCAGCGGGGCCGCTCGCTCGGCTTCCCGACCTTGAATCTCGATCCGGAGAACGAACTGCTGCCGGGGCCGGGGGTCTACGCAGGAACGGTTCGCTTCCTCGGCGACGATGCCCCGGATGCCGGGGGCTGGTTCGGCGCCGTCACGAACGTCGGCCGCCGTCCGACGTTCGATCCGGGAGACCGCATCGTCTGCGAGACCCACGTCCTCGACTTCTCGGGCGACGCGTACGGACGCCGGGTCGAGCTGCGTTTCCTCTCGAGACTCCGCTCCGAGCGGCGTTTTCCGAGCGCTGCCGCGCTCGGAAAGCAGATTGCCGAGGACGTTCGGGTCGCGCGCGAGCGTCTGGCGTCGTCGTGAGCGAACCGCAGCGCATCGCCGAGGGGGAGGAGGTCCGCCCGCCCAAAGGCCGAGCCCGAGGCAGGCGCCGCGCGCTCTGGCTTCTGGGGATCGTGATCACGGCCGGGTCGCTCTGGCTCGCATTGCGCGACGTTCAGCTTCGCGAGGTCGGTGAGATCATCGGCCGGACGAACTGGCCCCTGCTCCTGCTGCTCGGTGTCCCTGCGCAACTCGCGGCGATGTGGGTCCGTGCGCTCCGCTGGCACCACCTGACCGACGTGATCCAGGAGATCCCCGTCTTTCCGCTCTTTCGCGCGACCTGCATCGGCTTCATGGCGAACAACCTCCTTCCCGGGCGCGCGGGCGAGCTGGTTCGCGCCTGGACGCTCTCGCGAGAGACGGGTGCGAGCGGCGCGGGGATCCTCGGCACGGTCGTTCTCGAACGCGTGATCGACTCCGTCACCTTCCTCGGTCTGGCGTCGGCCGTGCTCTGGGTCGGGGGAACGCAGGCTCTCGGTGGGGGGGCCCTGGTCGGGGCGGCGCTCTCGCTTCTCGTTGCCTTGATCCTGCCGATCGTCTTCCTCGTCTGGATCCGGATCTCGCCCGAGCGCGCCCTCGGATTCGTCCACGGAATCCTGGTGCGTGTCCTTCCCTCGAGCCTGGGCAATCGGATCGAGGGGTCGCTGCGGCGCTTCGCGGAGGGGCTCGGTTCGCTCCGCGGAGGCCGCCACCTCTTCTGGGTGCTCTTCCACTCCATCGTTCTCTGGGTCGTGATCTCGGTGATTCCCCTCTATGCCGGGGTCGTCGCGGTCGACATCGACCTCGGCTCCTTCACACGAACGCTCGCCGCCTGCTACGTGATGCTCGCCGCGATCGGTCTTGCCGTCGCGCTCCCGGCGGCCCCCGGGTTCTTCGGCACCTATCACCTCGCCTGCAAGGAGGCGCTCGGCGTCTTCGGGGTCCCCGATTCGAGGGCCTTTGCGATGGCCGTCGTCGTGCATGCGACCTTCTGGGTGACCGTCACCGCCTTCGGGCTCGTCCTCGTTCCCTTCGGGCGCACGGGGCTTCGCGCCGGCCTCGAGGCCGCCTCCTCCGATCAAGACCCCGACGCCGACCGCCGATAACCGTTCGGGTTTCGACGGATCTCCCGCCCGCGGGCGGGAGGGTCTGCCGGCGGATCGCCGCCGGGGGCCCGGAGCTGGAGCGCGCGGTGAACGAGCGGATCGGGGAGCTTCTCGTCAAGGAGAACCTCCTCACTTCGGAGCAGTTGCGAAAGGCGCGCGAAGAGGCCCGGGGAAAAGGGGGCCGACTCGGCGCCCAGATCACGAAGCTCGGCTTCTTGCAGGAGGCCGAGCTCAGCGACTTCGTGGCGCGCCAGTACGGGGTTCCCGCCGTCAACCTCGACGAGTTCGAGATCGACCCCTCCGTCATCAAGCTGATTCCCGAGGACGTCGCGCAGAAACACACCGTCGTCCCGGTCAACCGTGCCGGGTCGACCCTCGTCCTCGCGACCGCCGACCCTTCGAACATCTTCGCGATCGACGACATCAAGTTCCTGACCGGGTACAACGTCGAGGTCGTCGTCGCCTCGGAAGAGGCGATCAAGCGCGCGATCGAGCGTGCGTACGATCAAGGCGAGGACCTCTCCGCCGTCATGGAGGGGTTCGACGACTCCGACTTCGAGGTCATCCAGGACAGCGACGACCTCGACGTGAGCGAGCTCGCGCGGGAGTCCGAGGACGCACCCGTCGTCAAGCTCTGCAACCTGATCCTCACCGACGCGGTCAAGCGAAACGCATCGGACATCCACATCGAGCCCTACGAGAAGAGCTTCCGGGTTCGCTACCGGATCGACGGCGTCCTCTACGAGGTCATGAAGCCGCCGATGAAGCTCAAGAACGCGATCACGTCGCGCCTCAAGATCATGTCGGAGCTCGACATTGCCGAGCGTCGCTTGCCGCAGGACGGCCGGATCAAGCTCAAGATGGGACGCGGAAAGGAAATGGACTACCGCGTCTCCGTCCTGCCCACGCTCTTCGGCGAGAAGGTCGTGATGCGCCTTCTCGACAAGTCGAACCTCCAGCTCGACATGACGAAGCTCGGGTTCGAGATCCGGCAGCTCGAGATCTTCCAGGACTGCATCCATCGCCCGTACGGGATGGTCCTCGTGACCGGACCGACGGGCTCCGGCAAGACGACGAGCCTCTACTCGGCGCTCGCCGAGCTCAACAAGACCAGCGAGAACATCTCGACCGCCGAGGATCCCGTCGAGTTCAATCTCGCCGGGATCAACCAGGTCCAGATGCACGAGGAGATCGGACTCAACTTCGCTGCAGCGCTCCGCTCGTTCCTCCGGCAGGACCCCGACATCATCATGGTGGGTGAGATCCGCGACTTCGAGACGGCCGAGATCGCGGTGAAGGCCGCTCTCACCGGCCACATGGTCCTCTCGACGCTGCACACCAACGACGCCCCCTCGACGGTGAACCGTCTTCTCAACATGGGGATCGAGCCGTTCCTGGTCGCATCGTCGGTGAACTGCATCCTCGCTCAGCGGCTCGCGCGAAAGGTCTGCGACGATTGCAAGCAGCCGGACCCCGAGGTCGCGAAGGATGCGCTCGTCGCGGCCGGAATGACCGCCGACGAGGTCGCCTCGGTCGTTCCGGTCAAGGGCAAGGGCTGTCGGACGTGCTCCGAGACGGGCTTCAAGGGCCGGATCGCCGTCTACGAGATCATGGAGATGACCGAGGAGCTCAAGGAGTTCGTCCTGAACGGAGCGTCCGCGATCGAGCTCAAGCGCGAGGCGATGCGACTCGGAATGACGACCCTTCGGCGGAGTGCGCTCAACAAGCTTCGCGAGGGAATCACGACGCTCGGCGAGGTGCTGCGCGTCTCCGCCGCAGACCGCTAGTCGGAGGGCACGCGCATGGCCAACCTGCATCAGCTGCTCAAAGCCATGATCGAAAAGGGGGCGAGCGACCTCCACATCACGACGAACAGCCCTCCGCAGCTCCGGATCGACGGCAAGCTCCATCCGCTCAAGATGCCGCAGCTCTCGCCGCCCGAAACGAAGCAGCTCTGCTATTCGATCCTGACCGACGCACAGAAGCATCGCTTCGAGGAGACCTGGGAGCTCGACCTCTCGTTCGGAGTGCGGGGCCTGTCGAGATTCCGTGCGAACATCTTCATGCAGCGCGGCGCCGTGGCCGGGGCGTTCCGGGCGATCCCTTACAAGATCCTGAGCTTCGAGGAGCTCGGACTTCCCAAGGTGGTGGGCGAGCTCGCACGCAAGCCCCGCGGCCTGATCCTGGTGACGGGGCCGACCGGATCCGGGAAGTCGACGACGCTCGCGAGCATCATCGATCGGATCAACTCGGAGCGCAATGAACACATCGTCACCATCGAGGATCCGATCGAGTACCTCCATCCGCACAAGGGATGCGTGGTGAACCAGCGTGAGGTCGGCGCCGACACGAAGGGCTTCGGAAACGCGCTCAAGTACATCCTCCGCCAGGATCCCGACGTCGTGCTGATCGGTGAGATGCGCGATCTCGAAACGATCGAAGCAGCGCTGGTCGTCGCCGAGACCGGCCACCTCGCGTTCGCAACGCTGCACACCAACTCCTGTGTCCAGACCATCAACCGCGTGGTCGACGTCTTCCCGCCGTACCAGCAGGCGCAGGTGCGGGCGCAGCTCTCCTTCGTTCTCGAGGGGGTCCTGTGTCAGTCGCTGCTCCCACGTGCGAACGGAACGGGGCGCGTGATGGCGGTGGAGGTGATGGTTCCGAACCCCGCGATCCGCAACCTGATCCGCGAGGACAAGATCCACCAGATCTATTCGCAGATGCAGATCGGACAGGACAAGTTCGGGATGCAGACCTTCAACCAATCGCTGGCATCGCTCTACCAGCGGCGTCTCATCACGCTCGACGATGCGATGGGGAGAAGCCACGACATGGAGGAGCTCCGGAACCTCATCGCAGCGGGCGGCGGAGGGCCGCAGGCGCGGCGTCTTGCCGGCTGAAGGGTGACGGAGTGCACGAAGCGACGAGGAGCGAGGCGTCGATGAGCCGGGGAACCCGGCGAAGGGGGTAGCGGATGCCCGTCTACGCGTTCGAGGGCCGGACCCGAGCCGGCGCGATGAAGAAGGGAATGGTCGAAGCCGCCAACGAGGCGGCTGCGATGGCGCAGCTGCGCGCGCAGCAGATCGTTCCGACGCTCGTGAAGGCGAAGCCGAAGGATCTCCTCGCAGGCCTGAAACTTCCGCAATCGGGGCCGAAGACCCGCGATCTGGTGATCTTCACCCGGCAGTTCGCGACCATGATCGACGCAGGCCTCCCTCTGGTCCAATGCCTCGACATCCTCGCCGAGCAGCAACCGAACAAGGTCTTCCAGGTGGCGCTCCGGCAGATCAAGTCCGACGTCGAGCAGGGATCGACCTTTGCGGACGCTCTGCGGAAGCACCCGCGGATCTACGACGATCTCTACGTGAACCTGGTCGCCGCCGGCGAGGTCGGGGGCATCCTCGACACGATCCTCAATCGGCTCGCCGTCTACCTCGAGAAGGCCGATGCGCTCGCCCGCAAGGTGAAGGGCGCGATGGTCTACCCGGTGACGGTGCTCGTGGTCGCGATGGCGGTCGTGGTCCTGCTGCTCGTCAAGGTGATCCCCGTCTTCCAGAAGATGTTCGCGGAGTTCGGCGGTGCGCTGCCGGGCCCGACGCAGATGGTGATCGACATCTCCGAGTTCATGCAGGCCTGGATCGTGGTGATCCTGGCGGTCTCGATCGGGTCGGTCGTCGCGTTCCTCCAGGCGCGAAGGCGCTCGCGGAGCTTCCGGTACCGCACCGATGCGATCTTCCTCAAGATGCCGATCTTCGGTCCGCTGCTCCGGAAGGTGGCGGTGGCGCGCTTCAGCCGGACCCTCGGGACGATGATCTCGAGCGGCGTCCCGATCCTCGATGCGCTCGACATCGTCGCGAAGACCGCCGGCAACCTGGTCGTCGAAGAGGCGCTCATGAAGACGCGAGCGGCGATCTCGGAAGGCAAGACGATCGCCGAGCCTCTCGAGGCGTCGAAGGTCTTTCCGAGCATGGTCGTCCAGATGGTCGCGGTGGGCGAGCAGACGGGCGCGATGGACGCGATGCTCTCGAAGATCGCAGACTTCTACGACGACGAGGTCGATGCGGCGGTGTCGGCCCTCACACAGCTCCTCGAGCCTCTCATGATGGTCTTCCTGGGCGGCACGGTCGGAACGATCCTGATCGCGATGTACCTCCCGATCTTCAAGATCGCCGATGCCGTGAAGTAGGCGTCGGGCTTCGGTGGTCGAGACGTCTGCCGGGAGCCGGATCGAGGGACGCCCGCGGCGTCGGCTGGCATGGCTCGCGGGCGCGAGGCTCTTCTTCGCGCTCGCGATCCTGCTCGCGACGTTCGGGCTCTCGATCTCGGCGAGAACACTCGCTCCCGAGGCCACCACCGGCCTCCACGCGACGGTGGTGCTCGCATGTCTCGTGAGCGGAGCGAGCGCGATCTGGTTGCGGCGGGCACGGAATCTGCGTCGATTCGGAGCCGTGCAGGTGGGTCTCGATCTCGTGATCGTGACGGCGCTCGTCCACTTCACGGGCGGAGCGGACTCGATCTTCGTCTCGCTCTACGTGCCGGTGGTCGTCTACGGTGCGCTCTGCTTCGATCGACGGGGTGCGGTTCTCGGCGCCGCACTTGCTGCGTTCGGCTTCGGCGGACTTCTCGTCGCCGAGAAGATCGGAATCCTGCGATCGTTCGGGGGCGCGACGTCGTGGTCGGCGCTCGTGACCCTCTTCGGTGCGCAAGGAGGCGCGCTCGTCCTCGCGGCGTTCCTGGCGAGCTTCCTTTCCCGCGAACTCCAGCTCGCGGATCAGGCGCTCGATCGGAGCCGGAGGGATCTCCATCGCCTGCAGCGCCTCCACGCCAGGACGGTGGAGAGCCTGCTCTCGGGGCTCTTCACGACGGATCGCGAGGGGAGGATCACCTCGTTCAACCCGGAGGCCGAGCGGATCAGCGGGGGGCGGGCCGACGAGTTCCTCGGCCGGCGGGTGGCCGAAGTGCTCCCCGGGCTCGCCATGCTCCTCGATCCGTCCGACGAGCGTCGCTCTCCGCGAGCGAGGCTCGGGTACCGGAACCGGCGCGGCGAGGCGCTCCACCTCGGTGCCTCGGCGTCCGTGCTTCGCGAGGCCGACGGCTCGCCGGCAGGGCACGTCGTGATCTTCCAGGACGTGAGCGCGGTGGTCGAGATGGAGCGGCGGCTGCGGCGGACGGAGAAGCTCGCAGCGGTCGGTGAGCTGGCGGCCGCCATTGCTCACGAGGTGCGGAACCCGCTCGCGGCGATCTCGGGATCGATCCAGCTCCTCGATGCAGCGGCGACGCAGGACGTTCGTGACGGAGAACCCGGGCGGCTGATGGCGATCGTGCTGCGCGAGACCGAACGCCTGAACCGGCTCATCAGTGACTTCCTCCAGTACGCGCGCCCGGCGGCGCTGCGGTTGGAGAGCGTCGCCGTGGCCCCGCTCGTCGCCGAGACCCTCGAGATGCTCGCGGCCGGTGAGGGCAAGGAGATCCGCGCTTCGGCCCGGATCGACCCCGAGCTGCGAGTCCGTGCGGATCCGGCGCAGCTCCGGCAGCTCCTCTGGAACCTCTTTCTCAATGCCGCACAGGCGATGGAGGGCCGCGGCGAGCTCCGGGTCGAGGCCGAGGTGCAGAAGGCCCCGGCCGCTCAAGACGAGTTCGGAGAGATCCGAACTGCATCGCGAGGGGAGGGTGCGTCCGGCGTGGAGATCTCCGTCTCGGATAGCGGCGTGGGGATCGACCCGGAGGTGCTCGACCGCATCTTCGATCCTTTCTTCACGACGAAAGCAGCGGGGACCGGGCTCGGTCTCGCGACGGTCCATCGGATCGCCGAAGCCCACGGCGGGCAGATCTCGGTCGAGAGCTCGCGCGGGGCCGGCGCGATCTTCCGGATCTGGCTCCCGGGCGCCGAGGCGCGACCGTGAGCGGCCGCGCTCGGATCCTCGTCGTCGACGACGAGCGGAGCATGCAGGAGTTTCTCGAGATCTGCTTCCGCCGCGACGGCTACGACGTCGAGACCGCTGGCGATGTCGATGCGGCCCTCGCGATCCTCGAAAGCGAGGACTTCGACGTCGTCGTTTCGGATCTCCAGATGCCAGGCAAGAGCGGACTCGACCTGCTCCGCGCCGTTCGCGAGGCGAGCCCCGAGACGGCCGTCGTCCTCGTGACCGCCTTCGCCACCACCGAGACCGCGATCGAGGCGATGAAGGAAGGCGCCTACGATTACGTCACGAAGCCCTTCAAGGTCGACGAGATCCGGCTCGTCGTCGAGAAGGCGCTCGAGAAGAAGCTTCTCGCGCGCGAGAACCAGCGGCTTCGCAGCGAGCTCC
>CAJPFO010000162.1 GCA_905339255.1 Myxococcaceae bacterium | reverse complement strand
TCCACGCTTAACCAAACGGGCATGCTGGGGGCGACCCTGCAAATGAGCGCCCACGGCCTGGTGGCGGGGGCCTTGTTCCTGCTCATCGGCCTTCTCTACGAACGCACACACACCCGCGAAATCGCCGACTATGGTTCGCTGGCGCAGACCGCGCCCCGCTTCGCCGTGTTCACCACGCTGGCCTTGCTCGCCGCGATGGGCCTGCCGGGGACAGCCGGCTTCGTCGCCGAACTGCATGCGCTGATTGGTGGCTTCGAGCGCTGGGGCTGGTGGGCGCTGGGCCTTAGCCTGGGCGTGCTGGTCAGTGCGGCCTACGCCCTGCGTACCTTGGGACGGCTGTCCACCGGGCCGGTCAGCCCGCGCATGCGCGACGTGGCCGATATGCGCGGCATCGAACTGGCGGCGGCGGGTTTGCTGGGTTTCGGTGTCATTGCGTTAGGGCTGCACCCTTCCCCGGCCTTGCGCATGATCGATGCCTCGGTGGCGAACCTGATCGCGCCGAAGCCCCCCGCCAACCCCTTGGAGGAATGAATGGACACCCAGCATGAACATCTGCAGGAGGTTCCCGAAGGTGATATCCGGCAGCGACTCCAGGCGGCGGTGGACCATCTGGACCATGTGCTGCCGGGGCAGGCCCCCATCCTGAACTTTGTCCACCACAACACCCTGCATGGCCACCAGCATCTGCCTTTCGCCCAAGCCTTGGAGGCGGTCGAAAAACTGACCGGCATCCACGGCTATCTGCCGGAGGCTCAGTCGCGGCGGCACTATGCCCAAGGCCGCATCGACGACCGGGATCTGGCCGTGGCGTTCGATGCCAAATTCGGCAAGGATCACGAGGAACCGGCCCGCATCGGCGGCAGGGCCATAACCCGGCGCGAGGTCCATCGCGCCGCCCTGTTGTTCGGGGTGGATGCCATCGAGCCTAGCCGGTTTCTGTGGCAGGCGGAGGAAATGGGCGCGTTGCGACGGTTCCAGTCAGACCTGCCACACGCCCAACGCGAGGCTTTGCTGGCTTCGGACCCGTCCGAGCAGGAGGCCGTGCAAGCCTTGTGGGATGCCAGCCTTGCCGTGTTCGGCCTGGATAATCACCGGCCGCACCCGGAAGAACTGACCACGACCCCGCCGCAAACGGCGGAATCCCTCCTGGGCGAATCCGACGCGGGGACGGACAAGACTTGCCCCGTCAACCCGGGCATCCATCACCTGGTCCGGGCCGACTCCCTGACAGAACTGACTGGCTTGCTGGCATCCATCGGCACGGATTCCACGCTCCGGGGCCTGCTGCTGGCTTTGACCGGTGTGGATCTGCTGAACCCAGTCCGCCCGGTGTTGATCCGTTTCTGCGCCTCCCAACTGGATGAAGGACTGGCCGCCTGGCGCTCACCGGACCGCGCCGACGGGCTGTACGCGGCCTGGAAACGCTGCGCCGACAAGGATTTGTCCTTTGCCTTGGCCGAGTTGCCGGGCTGGCGGGTGGCCCTCGCCGAATTGCCGGAGCAGTCCGTGGACGCGGTGATTGCCTTGCTGCGGAAACTTGGGATTCCCGAACCTCGCTGGAAGGATTATCTGGAACGGCTGGCGCTGGAATTGCCGGGCTGGTCCGGCATCATCAACTGGCGTGCCCACCACCCCGGATACGCCGCCAACCGGCACATGCCGGCTTCGTTGATGGACTATCTTGCGGTGCGGCTGTTCCTCGACCGGCTCTGGATCGAGCGTCTGTGCCGGTCAACCTGGGGTATCGCAGGCACATTGCCAGCCATCAAAGCCTATTTTGAACGCAACACCTCTGAGCTGTTGGCCCGGAAGAGGCTGTTCGCCGACGAGCTTCCCGAACATCTGGCCGATGCCGCGCAGAAGCTCGTTGGCTTGGGACTGCCGGAACGCTCCCGCCCTCAAAACTGGCGCGGGCTGGCGGACAGGATCTGGGCCTGGCAACGCAGCCCGGCAACTGGGCAACCGCAAGGCCACACGGTCTGCCGCAGCACTTGGCGGCTGTTCCGGCTGGCCCAGCATTTAGGCATCCCGGCATCATCCCTAGAAGCTTTGCCGCTGGCCGAGGCCGAACGCCTGCTGCATTGGCTGGACACGCTCGGCGCAGGCGAAAAAGGCCATCTGTGGCTGTTGGCCTACGAGAACCATTACCGCGAAAACCTGTTCGCCGCCCTCTCCCAGAACCATGGGCGGGGCCGTTGGGCCGAGCGGGAAGTCCGTCCGCAAGCCCAGGTCATCTTCTGCATGGACGACCGCGAGGAAGGTCT
>CAJPFO010000161.1 GCA_905339255.1 Myxococcaceae bacterium | reverse complement strand
CACCGGCCGAGCGCCTCGCGGCCGCGGCCGGGGAGCGCATCGATGCCTGGCTCGTCCCGCCGAAAGCGGGCGCCGCGGGGCTCGCTAGGACGCTCGGTCAGCTCGCGAGCATGCCGGCCGTCGCCGCTCAGCTCGGCGGCGCCGCGCGGCGCAGGCTCGAGCGCATGCATTCGACGCGCGACCTCGCCGAGCGGACCCTCGCCTTTCTCGCGCTCGTTCGCGAGCGCGGAGCGCACCCGGGAGGCGACGCCTGAGGGCGACCCACCGGGTCGCCCCTACCAAGAAACCGGAACCGGTACCGCCGTGACGAGCACGGGGTGACGAGTCGGGACCGGTGCCGCCGCAATGGACGCGGGACGCCGCAACGGACGCAGGGCGCCGCAACGGGCGCCGGGCGTGGCTACAGGCGCGGGGCGCCACGACCCTTTCGCAACGTGCGCCGGCGCGCCGTACGATGCGTCGCACCGCCGATCTGCCCGCCGCGATGGTCGTAACGCCGCCCTGCCCGCGACGACGGTCGCACCGCCGATCTGCCCGCCGCGATGGTCGTAACGCCGATCTGCCCGCCGCGACGGTCGCAACGCCGATCTGCCCGCGACGACGGTCGCAACGCCGATCTGCCCGCGGCGGCGGTCGCAACGCCGATCTGCCGGCGATGACGTGGTAGGGGCGACCCGGTGGGTCGCCCTATCGGCCACGACGGAGCGCGCGGCCGGGGCGTGCGTGCGTGTGATGTCCGTCGCGAACGACCTCGACACCGTTCACGAAGACGTTCGCGATGCCATCGGGTGGGCACCGCGGATCGGAAGGGGTGGCGCGATCGGCAATCCGCTTCGGATCGAAGAGCACGAGATCGGCGAAGAAGCCGGGCCGTACGAAGCCCCGACCCTCGAGTCCGAAGCGAAGCGCCGATGCTCCCGTCATGCGATGGACGGCGTCTTCGAGCCCGAGCACGTGTTCGTCACGAACGTAACGCCCGAGCACCCGAGCAAACGTCCCGCAAAGCCGCGGATGTGGCTTCCCGCCGGTCGGCAGACCGTCGGATCCGATGAGCGTCGTCGGATGCCGCATCACCTCGCGGACATCGTCCTCGGACATCATGTGCAGGATCGCCCAGACGGCGGGATCCTCGGCCAGAACGCGGCGCGCGGTCTCGAAGGGGCTCTCGTGCGTGCCGGCGCCGATCTCGGCGAGACTCCGGCCGTCCCATTCGGGATGCTTCGCGCTCGACGCGATCACGACCTCGTCGCCGCCGAGGGCACGGCCGGCTCCCGCGGCGCTCGCTCCCTCGATCCAGCGATTCTGTACGACCGCTGCAAGGATCGTGCTCGCAGACGTGTAGGGGTACTGATCCGCCGCGACATCGACCCCCCGTGCGCGCGCTTCGTCGATCTGGCGAAGCGACTCGCGAACCATCCCCCACGCAGCCCTGCCGGCGGCCTTGTGATGCGAGATCTGTACGGCGACGCCAGCGGTCTCTCCGACCCGGATCGTCTCGCGCACCGAATCGACGAGCCCGAGCGATTCATCCCGCATGTGGCTCGTGTAGAGGGCGCCGGCTCCGGCGAGCGCACGAGCGAGAAAGATGATCTCGTCTTCGCGCGCGTTTCGTCCCGGCTCGTAGATGAGCCCGGTCGAGAGGCCGACGGCTCCCGCCTCGAGACCCTCTTCGAGCAGCGCACGCATGCGGCCGCGCTCGACCTCGCTGCTCTCGAGCGCCGGGTTCTCCATCGCAGCGGCCCGGATCGTTCCGTGGCCGACGAGCGCTGCGACGTTCAGGCTCGGAGGGTCGCGGTCGATCGCCGCGAGGTAGCCCGCGTACCCCTCGTAGGGAGCGAGCATGCGCCCGGGGGTGAACGCGGCGGCCGTCACCGCCGCCTCCCGATGCGGTGCGGCACCGAGACCGCAGTTTCCGACGACGTCGGTGGTCACACCCTGCAAGAGTTTCGCGGACATCTCGGGCTCGAAGAGCACTGCAAAATCGTCGTGGCTGTGGACGTCGATGAAGCCCGGCGAGAGCGCGAGGCCGCTGGCCTCGACGCTTCGCGCCGCGGGCTCCCTCACCTCGCCGACCGCGACGATCCGATCGCCGCGCACGGCGACGTCCCCCGTCCAGGCAGCCGCGCCGGACCCGTCGATGATCGAGGCTCCACGGATCACGAAATCGTGCGATCGCTCTCCCACGGCTTGGCTCCTTGGCAGTGAACCGGACGGTTCATGGACCCGGCTCGAGCGGCGGTTAGGATGCCAGAGCGGGGGGTGAAGGAGGAGACTCCCATGCCCAGCACGGCCCGCATCCCGCTTCGGTCCGTCGCACGAGCCCTGGTCCTCTCTTTCGGAATCGGATGCGCCCAGGACGGCGGCTCCCCGGCGTCTCGGGCCCCGTCCGAAGAGCCCGTCGCTCCCCCGCGGCTCGAGGGTCTCTCGGATCACGGGCATCCGATCACGACGCGGTCGCCGGAGGCGCAGGCGTTCTTCGATCAAGGCCTTCGGCTCCTCTTCGCGTTCAACTACGACGAGGCGACGCTCGCCTTCGAGGAGTGCACGCGACTCGACCCAGACACTCTGATGTGTTTCTGGGGAATCGGCTTCGCCGCCGGTCCGAACTACAACAGTCCGGTCGATCCGGAGCGGGAGGCGCGCGCGTGGCGCGCGATCCAGAACGCTAGAAGTGTCTCCGGGGGAGCCAGCGAACGCGAACGCGGCTACGTCGACGCGCTCGCGGCTCGCCATGCGAATCCGCCCCCGGCCGATCGCTCGAAGCTCGATCTCGCGTACGCGAATGCGATGCGCGAGCTCGCGAGTCGACATCCCGAGGACCTCGACGCGCGGGTCCTGCATGCCGAGGCGCTCATGAACCTGCGCCCCTGGGATCTCTACGATCTCGACGGCACCCCGCGCCCCGGAACCGAAGAGATCGTCGAGATCCTCGAGGAGGTTCTCGAGAAGGACCCCGGGCATCCGGGCGCGAACCACTACTACATCCATGCCGTCGAGGCCTCGAAGACTCCCGAACGCGCGCTCACGAGTGCGGGCCGCCTCGCCGACCTCGCGCCCGGTGCGGGTCATCTCGTCCACATGCCGAGCCACGTGCACATGCGGGTCGGGGACTACGAGAAGGCCGTCGCTGCGAACGAGCGCGCCATCGATGTCGATCGCGCGTACCTCGCGAGCCGACGCGGCGGGCCCGAGTACCGCATGCTCTACTACCCGCACAACATCGACTTCCTCTGGGCCGCAGCGGCAATGGATGGCCAGAGCGGAAAGGCGCTCGAAGCGGCGCGCGAGCTCGCGCGGGAGAACCCGCCCGAGATGCTCGCCCAGATGCCGGCGATGGAGTACGTCGGCGTGACGCCCTTGTTCGTGTTGCTTCGCTTCGGGCGTTTCGAAGAAGTGCTCGCCGAGCCGGCGCCCGATCCGGCACTCGCCTTCAACACGGCGATCTGGCACTACGCGCGCGGCCTCGCGAGCCTCCGCACGGGCCGGATCGATGACGCCCGCGCCGAGCTCGCGAAGCTCGAAGCCGCGGCGGCGGCGATGCCCGCGGAGCGTCTCATGGCGCAGGTCAACTCCGCGCGCGCCCTGCTCGAGATCGCCTCGCACGATCTCGCCGGAGAGCTCGCGGCGGCCGAGGGGCATTTCGACCTGGCGATCCGCGAGCTCCGGCAGGCGGTCGCCCTGCAGGACCGACTCCGCTACATGGAACCGCCGCCCTGGTATTTCCCGGAGAGACAGGCGCTCGGTGCGGTCTTGCTGCGTGCCGGCCGGCCGAAGCAGGCCGAGGCCGTCTATCGCGAGGACCTCGCCCGCAATCCTGGAAATGGATGGGCGCTCTACGGACTCGCCGAGAGCCTTCGCGCCCAGAAGAAGCGGGCTACCGCCGACGACGTCGAGGCGCAGTTCCGCGAGGCCTGGGCGCGCTCCGACGTGACGATCACTGCGTCCCGGCTCTGAGCGCGAGCAGCGCGAGCGTGACGTGATCTCCGTCACTGCTCGCGCGTCCGATCGGCTCGGCACCGGTGAGGACGCTCACGCGGGCCGGCCCGAGCGGCACCGATGCCTCCCCCACGTCGCTTCGCAAAGTGGTCGCGCTCGATCGAGCCGGGCCACGACGCGAGGTCCACTGTTGGGGGTCTCATGCACCGAAATGGATGCAGGCGTTCGATCGCCGTCGTGATCGCCTTGGTCTCGCTTCTCGCCGGGGCTCCGCGTGGCGCCCCGGCCCTCGACCTCGATGCCCTCGCGAACGGGACGAGCTTCTCGGCGGGGGTTCTGACGTTCTCGAACTTCGACATCGTGCTCGGCGGGGATCTTCCGACGTCCCTCGACGCCTACCCGGTGCAGGTGCTCGCGGACGGTTTCCGGATCGCCGGCCCGCTCTCGACCTTGCTCGGCGCGTCGGGATCGATGCTCCTTTCGTACGACGTGTCGACGAGCGAACCGAGCGGGATCCTCGGCGCGTCCCTCTTTTCCGATGGGATCGCTCTCGGCGCGGGCGCCCAGGCGTACGTGGCCGAGTCGATCTTCGCGGACGATGGGACGCCGCTCGGCTCGCTCTTCGTCTACGACGTCGCGGGCGTCGGCGGCTCGAGCCTCGACGCGTTCGCGCTCGGTGGCGCCGCGTCGCTGCACGTCGTCGGAAGCCTCGATCTCCGTTCCGGGACGTTTGCTGCGCTTCCCTTCGTCGAGCAGCGTTTCGTGGCCGTACCGGAGCCGCTCTCGATGCTGCTCCTGCTCGGCGGCCTTGCCGGCTTGGCCCGCGCCGGACGACGTCCGCGCGAAAATTGAGCGTCGCGGGGGGATGCCGCGCGCGCCCCTCCGCCGGGGTCACGCCCCCGGCGGAGGGGATTTCGGCCCGACGCGAAGCGCGAGCGGTCGGCTACCGCCAGAGCACCACCGCTCCGCCCGCGGCGAGGACCGCGGCCGCCGCCGGAAGCAGGATCCGTCGGAGCGTCCCTGCTCCGAGGAACGCGGCGAGCGCCGTCTTGAAGATCGTGTTCGACGCGACGGCGATCGTCACCGTCACGGCGGCCGTCCGCAGGTTCTCGGCGTCGTCGTCCGCGAGCTGCGCCATCGAGAGCGAGATCGCGTCGACGTCCGTGAGGCCCGCGACGGCGCCCGCGAGGTAGAGACCG
>CAJPFO010000160.1 GCA_905339255.1 Myxococcaceae bacterium | reverse complement strand
CGTCACCAACGTGTCGGCCAACGTCTACCAGAAGATCGTCGCGCACTCGGTGCAGCGCGGGGTCAAGACGCTGCCGGGCGTCAAGAACATCATCGCCGTCGCCTCGGGCAAGGGCGGCGTCGGCAAGAGCACGACGGCGGTGAACCTCGCCCTCGCGCTTCGAGATCTCGGCGCGACGGTCGGCATCCTCGACGCCGACGTCTATGGGCCCTCGCTCCAGCTCCTGCTCGGCGAGCACGCGCGCCCTCGGACGATCGAGCGGAAGATCCTTCCGAACGAAGCGTACGGCATGAAGATCATGTCGATGGGGTTCTTCGTGAGCGAGAACTCCCCCGTGATCTGGCGCGGGCCGATGGTCCATGGCCTGATCACGCAGTTCCTGAAGGACGTCGATTGGGGAACCCTCGATTACCTGGTGATCGATCTGCCTCCCGGAACGGGCGATGCCGCGCTCACCCTCACGCAGCAGGCGCCGCTCTCCGGCGCCGTGATCGTCACCACGGCGAACGACCTCTCGCTGATCGACGCCCGCAAGGGACTCAAGATGTTCGAGAAGGTGAACGTCCCCGTGCTCGGCATCATCGAGAACATGTCGTACTTCGTGCCGCCGGACCTGCCCGACCGCCGCTACTACATCTTCGGCCGTGGCGGAGGCTTGCGGACGGCGAAGGAACTCGGCGTCGACTTCCTCGGCGAGGTTCCGATCGATCCGCGCGTCGTCGAGGGCGGCGACGCAGGGAAGCCGATCGTCGTCTACGCACCGGAGAGCGACGCGGCGGGAGCCTTCCGGGGTCTTGCAGGCACGATCGCGCGAAAGCTCGCAGTGCTCGGAAGCGAGCCCCCGGCCATCGCCGACGCCAGCATCGAATGGGTCAGTTAGCGCCGCGCTCGGGTCGGCCCGATAGCAGATCGGTGAAGAGCGGCGGAAACCCCACCGCCTTGCCCTCCTTCACGCGCTCGGCGAAATCCTCGTAGCTGACTTTCTCGATCTGGAGTCGGGGGTCCGGCTCGAAGAACGCGTCGGAGAGCTGGACGCCACGGATCCAGTTGAAGAGCGTCTCGGCCGTCTCGCCTTCTTTGCGATCGGTGTAGACGAGCTTCACGGGAAGCTTCTCGGCATCGTCGGTCGCCCAGACCTCCTCGCGAATGTCTCCGTTGCTGATCCGGTAGACCGCGAGATCCTTGCCCATCAGGCGCTCGCTACCCGCCTTTTCCGCGCCGCGGGAGAGAATCCGCTCGGTGTCGCGGCCGAAGGGGCGCCCCCCCTTCCGATCGTCTTCGAGCGCTCGGGGCGCGCGAGCGATCGCGATTCCGACGCCGGCGGAGGGAATCAGGTTGTAGTAGGTGTCGCCGTTCACGATGGTGAGCAGGAGTTGCCCCGCGATCGTGGTCTCGGCGCGGAGCTTTCGGCCCTTCGACCACGTCTGCATCACGCGAACTCCGCCGTCCCCCTGCGAGACGGTCTCGGCGAACCAGGTGTCGGGGCCCGAGGAGGCCGCTCGCTCGGCCGCGCCCTTGTCCGCCGCCAGCGCGACGAGGGCCACGAAGAGGGTCGCGCCGAAGGCGAGCCCCTGGCGAACCCCATGGCTCGATCCACCCCAGCTCCGCATCCGGTTCCGCATCGCGCCCTCCTCGCTCGCGGGTCGTCGTGCGCCGCAAGCCGGCGGATCTTACCATCGGCCGCGTGCGAATCGCTCTCAGCATCGCCGGCTCGGACCCGACGGGCGGCGCCGGCCTCCAGCAGGACCTCCAGGTCTTCCGATCGTTCGGCGTGCACGGCGCCGCGGTGGTGACGGCGATCACGGTGCAGGACACGGTGAAGGTCCATCGCGTGCTGCCGGCCTTTCCGAACGTCGTTCTCGAACAGATCCGCATCCTGGTTCGAGACGTACGTCCAGACGCCGTGAAGCTCGGCATGCTCGCGAGCGACGACGTCGCCCGCATGGTCGATCTCGGACTCGCGGAGCTCCTTCGAGGGCGCCCCGATCCACCGCCGCTCGTGATCGATCCGGTGCTCGCCGCGAGCGACGGCACACCGCTGCTCGAGCGTCGCGCCGTCGCGACGCTCGTGGGTCTTTTCGCAGACGCGACATTGGTCACGCCGAATCTTCCGGAGACCGAGCGGCTCACGGGACGCGACGTGTCGAGCGAGCGGGCGGTCGAGATCGCCGCGCGCGCATTCCTCGACGAGCTCGGAGCGCGAGCCGTTCTGGTGAAGGGCGGACACCGCGACGGCGCTCCAGACGATCTCCTGGCCGAACGCGGTGCCTCGGGGCACGAGCTCCGCTGGCTCCGCGCCGAGCGCCTCGAAGGCGCGCCCGTGCACGGAACGGGCTGCGCCCTCGCGGCGGCGGTGGCGGCCGGTCTCGCGCTCGGCGGCGGGCTTCACGAGTGCATCGAGCGCGCGCGCGCCGCGCTCGCCACCGCCTACGCGAACGCATTCGTCGCCGGCTCCGGCGCACGCCTGCTCGGAACACCGTGACGCAGGAGTCTCCGCTCCAGGTCTACGCCGGCCACCTCGAGCAAAGGAAAGCGAGTGCGGGCCTCGCGCTCCGGCGCGAACGGCGGCTCTCGAACCTCCGGCTCGGAGTCTTCGCCGCCGGCGTGGTGGTCGCGTGGTTCGTCTTCGGCCCGCGTGAGGCGTCGCTCCTCTGGCTCGCTCCTCCCGTGGTCGCCTTCGTCGCACTCGTCGTCTGGCACGATTCCGTGATCCGCTCGCGTACCGAGTTCGAGCGTGCGGCCGCATTCTACGAGCGGGGAATCGCGCGGCTCGAAGATCGCTGGGCCGGGACCGGCGAGAGCGGGGAGCGCTTTCTCGACCCCGAACACCTCTATGCGGCAGATCTCGACCTCTTCGGCAGCGGCTCGCTCTTCGAGCTTCTGTGCAGCGCACGGACTCGAATGGGCGAGGACACGCTGGCGGGGTGGCTGCTCTCGCCCGCTGCCGCCGGCGAGATCCGGCAGCGTCAAGAGGCCATCGCCGAGCTCCGCCCCCGGCTCGATCTGCGCGAGGATCTCGCGAGGCTCGGCGCCGATGTCCGCGCCGGCGTCGACCCCGCCCTGCTCGGAGCCTGGGCGAGCGCGCCCGGAGCTCCGGTCTCGAGACTCGCGAGGGCGGCAGCCGGAGGGCTCGTCGTGCTCCTCGTGGGAGCCGCCGCCGCGTGGTGGCAGCTCGGCACGGGCGCGCTTCCGCTCGTGGCCGTCGTGGTCGCGGAGGGTCTGCTCGCGACTCGACTGCGCTCGCGCGTCGTCGAGGTCGTTCGCTCCGCCGGGCGTCCGGCGCGCGACCTCGCGCTGCTCTCGACGCTCCTCGAACGGATCGAAGCCGAGCGCTTCGAGTCCCCGCGTCTCGCCGCGTTGCGAGCCTCGCTCGATTGCGAAGGAGAGCCGCCTTCGCGACGGCTCGCCGGGCTTCGCCGCCTGCTCGAACTCCTCGAGGCGAGGCAGAACCAGATCTTCGCCCCGATCGCGGCGCTCCTGCTCTGGACGACACAGCTCGCTCTCGCGATCGACGCCTGGCGCCGGGCTTCTGGCGCCGCGGTCCCGCGCTGGCTCGCGGCCGTCGGCGAGATCGAGGCGCTCTGCTCCCTCGCGAGCCATTCCTACGAACACCCGGCCGACCCGTTCCCCGAGATCCTCGCCGCCGGCCCCCGCTACGAAGCCACCGGGCTCGCGCACCCGCTCCTCCCCGAGGCACGCGCCGTGCGAAACGATCTCGCGCTCTCGGACGATCTCCGCCTCCTCGTCGTGAGCGGATCGAACATGTCCGGAAAGAGCACCTGGCTTCGCACGGTCGGCACGAACGCCGTGCTCGCGTTTGCCGGAGCCCCGGTGAGGGCAGAGCGGATGTCGCTCTCGCCCCTCGTCCTCGGCACCTCGCTCCGGATCCTCGATTCGCTCCAATCGGGAGCCTCGAAGTTCTACGCGGAGATCACGCGGATCGGAGCGATCGTCGCGCACGCGAAGGGCGAGACGCCGCTGCTCTTCTTGCTCGACGAAATCCTGAACGGGACGAACTCGCACGACCGTCGGATCGGAGCGGAGGCGATCGTACGAAGCCTCGTCGAACGCGGTGCGGTGGGGCTCGTGACGACGCACGACCTCGCTCTCGCGCGGATCGCCGATGATCTCGCCCCGAGAGCACGGAACGTGCACTTCGAGGATCAGCTCGTCGACGGCGAGATGCGCTTCGACTATCGGCTTCGCCCCGGCGTGGTCGCACGAAGCAACGCGCTCGCGCTCATGCGCGCCGTCGGACTCGACGTCTAGGAGATCGGCCCGCCATGGGAGGCGGCTCGTTCGGGGGCGACCCACCGGGGCGCCCCTACGCGATCGGGCGCGTCCCTGCGGGCAGCGGCGACCCACCGGGTCGCCCTTACGCGATCGGGCGCGGGCGCTACGGCGACGCGCTCGCGCGGGCCGACGGGCCGGGTGGCGCGAAGAAGGTGCGACGCATGCGAGCGAGGTCTGCGAGGTCGACGACTCCATTGCCGTCGAGGTCGGCCACCGGATCGGCGCTCGAGAGGCTCGCACGAAGACTCTCGTAGTCGTCGAAATCGACGAATCCGCTTCCGTCGAGGTCTGCGTCGCAACGGTTCCCGTAGCCGTCGGCGTCGGCGTCGACCTGCGCGGGATCCCACACTTCGATGCAGAGATCACACGCGTCCCCGACCCCGTCGAGGTCGACGTCTGCCTGCTCGGGATCGGAATCGCCGGGGCAGACGTCGACGAGCGTCGCGACTCGATCGGCATCGTCGTCGACGAGAACGCTCCGGATCCCGGCCCGATCGAGGGCCACGTGCGCAAACCTGCCGCCGACGGCGACCGATGCCGCTCGCGAGCCCACGGCCGAGGTCCCCGGCAGCACGCCGAGCAGTGCAGGGGCCGGCGGGAATCCGAGATCGATCGCCGACACGCCTTGCGCGCGCGTCGCGGCGAGCGCCACCGTTCCGATGACTTCGAGGTCGGTGAAGAGCCCCGCGACGGGACGGATCTGCGGAGCAACGCCCCCGACGCCGTACGGGAAGCGGGGATCCGAGACGTCGACGACGTCGATTCCGAGGTCGGCGAGCAGGTACGCGCGCGCGCCGCGCACCTCGACCGCCACTCCGAGGGCCTGGAATCCGCTCGTCGAGCGGTGCTCGCCGAGCAGCACCGGCGCCTCGGGGTCTCCGAGATCGACGATCAGCATGCGAGGCGTGAGAAAGAGGATCGGGGGGGTTGCCGTCGTCCCGGCGACGTAGGCGAGATTCCCCTCGATCGTGACGTCGGAAAGGCCCGCGTCGTCGGTGGGATCGAAGGCACCGAGCGGGAGCGGCGCGTCGGGATCGCTCACGTCGAAAAGCTCGAGGCCGCCCGGACCGACCGTCGCAAGAAGCCCGCCTTGCGCGGCGAGCCCCGTGACCGCGTGCCCGACCTCGATCGTGCCCCGCCCCTGCGGGCTCGACGGGTCGGCGAGATCGACGATCGCAACGGCTCCCGAGTCGGTCTCGTCGCCGAGCGCAAGAAACGCGAGCTCGGCCGATTCGTCGACGGCCACGCGGCGCGCGAAGCGGCGATCCTCGCCTTGCGGCGCGTCGAACGTTCCCACCTGCTCGAGCCCATCCTCGTCGCCCGAGAGGACGAGGAGATCGTGGATCGTCTCCGCGGGCACCGCGCCACTCGGCGCCCCGAGCGCCGACTCCACATCGTTCGCAACGAGGACCAGATCGCCCGCCGTCGCGAGATCGCGCGCGACGACGATCCCTTCGAAAAGCGGAGGCGGCGCTCCGACATCCCCATCACATCCCAGGACGAGCCCGAGGCATAGAAGGCCGTGGAGCCATCTGCGATGCATCGTCCCCCCCTCGCGATCGCGGCGAGGCTACCACGCGCGAGCAAGCGAGGGGCAAGATCTCGAGGCTCGCGAGCCCGCAACGGGCGATCGCGAGGGACGCGCCGCGAGGTCCGGCAGGGAGCGCTTGCTCGCGCCTGCTTCTCCCGTATCGTGCCGCGAGCAGCACGGCGCGGATCTCGTGCGGGCGCCGAACCAGCCGCGCGGCCCGAGAAGGGAGGCGGCATGTCCGGGCTCACCCGGCGCGAGTTCGTGAAGGTTGCCGGCAGCGCCGCGGCGGCCGCGGGGCTTCCGATCGGCTCGGGATGCACGCGGGACGAGACCCGGGGCGAGCCTCCCCGATCGCGTGCCGTGGCCTCGCCTCGCGAGACGGGCGATTTCGAGGACCGCTGGCGCGCGCGCTGGACCTGGGACCGGACGGCGAAGGCGAGCCACTTCAACAACTGCGCGTACCAGACGCATTGCGGCTTCGATGTGTTCCTGCGAGACGGCGAACTCGTCCGTGAGGAGCAGGCGGGAAACTACCCGGCCCTCCATCCGGGGGTTCCCGATCCGAATCCTCGTGGCTGCCAGAAGGGCTGCGCCTACAGCGCGCTCGAGCAAGGCGGCTCGCGCGTCCAGACCCCGCTTCGCCGCAAGGGCCCGCGCGGCTCGGGAGCCTTCGAGAAGATCTCCTGGGACGAGGCGCTCGGCGAGATCGCCGATCGTCTCCTCGATGCGATCGTCGAGGGCGGCGCCGACTCGGTCGTGATGGACGTCGGCACCAACGGCATCGGCACCACCGCGCACGCGGCGGCGCAGCGCTTCGCCGAGGCGATCGATTGCGTGATGCTCGATTGCAACCCCGAGATCGGCGACCAGCAACAGGGCGCCGCCGTGACCTACGGCGGAATCGGAACTGCGCGTTCGACCGAGGGCTTCTTCGACTCGGACCTGATCCTCGTCTGGAGCGGGAACCCCGCGTACACGCAGATCCCGAACTTCCACTTCCTCACCGAAGCGCGCTACCGGGGCGCACGCCTCGTGGTGATCGCCCCCGACTACAACGCGACGGCGATCCACGCGGATCTCTTCGTCCCGGTGCGGCCGGGAACCGACGCTGCGCTCGCGCTCGCGATGGCGAAACTCATCCTCGACGAGAAGCTCTACGACGAGGCGCTGCTTCGCGAGCAGACCGACCTCCCGATCCTGGTCCGGCTCGACACGTCGAGATTCCTCCGCGAATCGGATCTGCGGCGAGGGGGATCCGACGAAACGCTCTACCGCTACGACCGGACGCGCGGAGCGATCGAGGTCGCCGGGACCGAAACCCTCGCGCTCGGTGCGAGCGATCCTGCCCTCGAAGGCACCTGGGAGGTCGAGACGCTCGAAGGCCGCATCCGGGTCCAGCCGGTCTTCGAGCGGCTTCGCGAGGAGATCTCGCGCTGGACGCCCGAAGCGGCGAGCCGCGTCTGCGGAACGCCCCCCGACGTGATCCGCCGGCTCGCCCGCATGCTCGCAGGCGCACGTGCCGCATCGAACGTCGAGAGCCTCTGCCTCGGCAAGATCTACCACGGCGACGCCATCATGCGGGCACAGATCCTCGTCTTCGTCCTCTGCGGTCATCTCGGTCGCCGAGGCGCGGGCTACGCGGCGGTCTCGAACCTCGCTCCCGACGGACACGGCCCGATCCTCGGCGAGAACCGGCTCCTCTCCTCGGATACGAAGCTCGAGCGCAGGCACCTGGCGACGCTGCTTCGCGACCATCTCCTGCGACGGCCGCCACCGCGCGAAGTGCTTCGCGCCCTCTCGGAACATTTCGTCGAGGGGAAGAGCATGTCGAGCGCGACGCTCTTCTGGCAGATCCACGGTGGCGTGATGGACGTCTCGGCCGAGCCGTGGGGCCGCGAGCTTCCGCGCGACGTGCGCGAGTACGTCGATGAGGCGCTCGAACGTGGCTGGCAGCTCGTCGAGCCGTCGCCGCAAAAACGTCCGCGCGCGCTGCTCGTGATGGCGGGAAACCCGCTGCGGAGGGTGCGGAGCGCGCACCGCCTGCTCGAGGTGCTCTGGCCGAAGCTCGACCTCGTCGTCGTGACCGATCTGCGCATGAGCTCGACGGCGCGCTGGGCGGACTACGTGCTTCCGGTCGCAGCCTCGTACGAGAAGCCGAACGCCTCGAGCTTCGTGAACCAGTTCCTGCTCGTCCATGCCGCGCGTGCGGCGACCACTCCGGTGGGAGAGGCTCGCGACGAATGGGAGATCGCGTCACGCCTCGCCTCGCGAATCCAGGAGCGCGCCAAGGAGCGCGGGATCTCGGCCGTGCCTGGCCGCAAGGGGCAGGAACTCCGCCTCGATCGTGCCGGGGATCGGATCGGTCTCGATGGAGAGTTCGGTCCGGGGGACGCCGAGAAGTTCGCGAGAGGTCTCGTCGAGCGCTCGACGAATCTCGACACCACGGATTTCGACGAGGTGGTCGAGCGCGGCCATGCGCGAATCACCTCGCTCGGCAGAGGACCCGTGAACGCCACTTCGGCGACGGATTGGGCCGCCGCAGAGCCGATCGTCCCGCATCTCTGGCACGTCCGCGACAAGAAGCCCTGGCCGACCCTCACGGGCCGGGTGCAGTTCTACATCGACCACGCTTGGTATCTCGAACTCGGCGAAGCCCTTCCCGTCTTCAAGGAGCCCCCGAAAGCGGGCGGAGATCGTCCGCTGCAGATGACCGGAGGGCACACGCGCTGGAGCATCCACTCGCTGCAACGCGCCGATGCGATGCTGCTGCGGCTCCAGCGCGGCGAGCCCTTGCTCTGGATGTCGCTTCCCGATGCGAGCGAGCGGGCGATCTCGGATTGGGATCGGGTCGAGGTCTCGAACGACGTCGGGAGCTTCCGGGTTCGCGTGAAGCTCTCGGCCGCGATCCGTCCCGGGCAAGTCGTGATGTATCACGCTTGGGAGGACTACCAGTTCGAGGGCGGGAGCGGGCATCGGAGTGTTCTCGCCACGCCGCTCAACCCGCTCGCGCTCGTCGGCGATTACCCCTACCTCGCGCCGACCTTCGGAGCACGCCACCCGGGCATGAACGATCGCGACACCCGGGTCGAGGTGCGCCGGCTCGAGAGCTAGGACGGCCATGCGGCCTCGGCTTCCCGGTCGCGCCGGGCGGCGATGCGGAAGCTCTTTTCCCGCTTCTGGAAATGATTTTCCCACGGGCCGCTGAACGGTCGTTTGATTCGAAGAATAACCTTTTCGAATCAATATGTTATGCGTATCGACCCGACTGGCACGGGGCTTGCTCGCTTTTCGGTGGTCGAGCGGGTGTGCCGTCCGCGGGGCAAGAGCTGTCCGCGCGGAGGCCACCATCGATCGCTCGAACCAAGGCTTACTGGGAAGGAGCCGAAGGTGGCTATCAGCAGCAGGACGAAAGGCGCTTGGGTCGGGTTGGCCCTCGGCGTCGCGCTCTCGGCGCCGCGCGCCGAAGCGGTTTCCGTTTCTTGGGACCTGAACCCGGCCGAGAGCAGCATCACGCTCGCCGTTCCGGATCAGTCGCTCGTTCTGAGCGGTCAGAACGTCACGGTCCGCGTGCGGAACCAGGCCACGACCGGAAGCGGCGGGAGCTGGACGGTCGGCCGGACCGCTCAGATCGACGGCCTCGTGTCGAGCGACTACGTCGAAGGCAGCTCGATCCAGTTCTTCACGAATCCGGTGGGCGACGTCTTCGCGCTCGACTCGGGGAGCTACCGCCCGAACCCGGCGGCATTCAACCCCGGCAATACCAACAGCTCGAACCCGAACGGGCAGTACAGCAACACGACGACGGCTTCGGCAGTCTTCGGTGGCCGCGTGCACATCTCGGCTCTCAGCGGTTTCATCCAGGGCGACGCCGGTGTGCTCAACTTCCAGAACGTGCTCCTGAACGTGCTCAATACGAGCGTGATCGCGATGAGCGGCACGAACTTCAGCTCCGCGGGAATCCAGGTCGGCATCGACACGGCGCTCGTGAACTTCGACGGCCTCTCGCTCTCGCTGATCGGCCAGGTCGTTCCCGACGCGAACCAGCAGGCGTTCAGCCCGCTCTTCGCGGCGAACGGCACGACGACCTCGTCGGTGACGGCGCCGGATCTGATCAACCAGCCGCTGCTCCGCAAGCTCACGCTCAACATCAACCTCGCCAACCTCCAGCTCGACCTGAGCGGAACGATCGTGACGGCGAGCATCACGGGAACCCTCGTCGGCTACGCGACGGTGGTGCCCGAGCCTTCGACGCTGCTCCTCGCGGCGGCGGGCATGCTCGGCCTCGCGATCCGCGGCAGGCGGCGCGCCTAGGAGACCGACCGCGATCCGGATCGCGGTCTTCGGATCGGGCCCCCTCTTCCGACCCCGGTCGGAGGAGGGGGCTTCTTTTCGTGGCGATGAGGCGTGACCGGCGCGGCCCGGCGTTGACACGCAGATCGGCGCTGGGGGATCCTCCACGCGCGTGAAAGAGTCGCCCGCTTCTCGCGTGGATCGCCTGCTCGCGGGAGTCGAGCGCCTCGGCAACCGGCTTCCCGACCCCGCGATGCTCTTCTTGGTGGCGCTTCTCGCCACCTGGGCGCTCTCGGCGCTTCTCGCCCCGATCGCCTTCACGGCGATCGATCCGCGAACCGGCTCCCCGATCTCCATCACGAGCCAGCTCACGGGCAAGGCCCTCACCGACTTCCTCTCCGGGATGGTGCGGACCTTCGTCGGCTTCCCGCCGCTCGGTGTGGTGCTGGTCGCGCTCCTCGGGGTTGGCGTCGCCGAGCACACGGGCTTCGTGCGCGCCGCGCTCCGTGCGCTGCTCGCGGTCACACCCGCAACGCTCCTCACCCCCGTCCTGCTTCTGGTCGCGATCCTCTCGCATCTGGCCGTCGATGCCGGCTACGTCCTCGTGATCCCGCTCGGAGCGGTTCTCTTCGCTGCCGCGGGCCGCCATCCCCTCGCCGGGATCGCCGCGGCGTTCGCGGGGGTGTCGGGCGGCTTCAGCGCGAACCCCCTCCCCTCGAGCCTCGATCCGATGCTCCAGGGCTTCACGCAGGCGGCGGCGCAGATCGTCGATCCCGCACGCGAGGTGAGCCCGCTCTGCAACTGGTACTTCACGGCCGCCTCGACGCTCCTCGTGGTGACGCTCGGCTGGTGGGTGACCGATCGGATCGTCGAGCCCCGGCTCGCCGGCCGCCCGGTCGATGGCGACGAGGCCGCGACCGCCGCCATGGCACCGCCGACGGCACGAGAGCGGCGGGGCCTCGCCGCCGCTCTCGCTGCGCTCGCGCTCGGTCTTCTCGCGCTCTGGCTCTGCGCCGCTCCGGAGACCTCGCCGCTTCGCGCGCCGGGCGGCTCGCTCGTCGAGGCGAAGGCTCCGCTCATGCAATCGATCGCGCAGCTCATCTTCGTGCTCGCGCTCGTTCCGGGGGTCGTCTACGGGGTCGTCGCCGGAACGGTCCGCTCGCATCGTGACGTGATCACGGGCATGACCGGCGCCATGAGCGGAATGGGGCCCTACATCGTGATGGCGTTCTTTGCGGCGCTCTTCCTCGACGCCTTCACGCGCTCGAACCTCGGCGCGCTCATCGCGCTCGAGGGCGCTCTCGCGCTGCGCGCACTCGCATTGCCGTCGGCGGTAACGATCGTCGGCCTCATCATGGTGACGGCCGGAGTGAACCTGCTCGTCGGATCGGCGTCGGCGAAGTGGGGGCTTCTCGGACCGATCTTCGTTCCGATGCTCATGCAGGTCGGGATCTCCCCGGAGCTCACGCAGGCGGCGTATCGGGTCGGCGACTCGACGACGAACATCGTGACGCCGCTCATGCCGTACTTCCCGCTCGTCGTCGTCTACTGCACGCGTCATTGCCGCGACACGCGGATCGGGACGCTCGTCGCGATGATGCTCCCGTACAGCGTCACGTTCCTGATCGGTTGGACGCTCTTTCTCCTCGCGTTCTGGGGGGCCGGGATCCCGCTCGGTCCGGGATCGACGTACACGGTCCCTTGAACGGTCCCGGTCGAGCCTTCGAGCGGCCCCCCGCAGCGAGCGCCCGAGACCCGCGCGACGAGAAGCCCGGGTCAGATCCTTCCACTCGCGCGAGGAGAGCCCGCGATGGCGAGAGATCCTCCGCGCACGAGCGCGAAAACGGCGCCAGCGACGATCCCACCGACCATCTGCGCCGCCACTCCGTCGCCGCTGCGGGCGCCCGAGATCGGCATCACTCCGAACGCGACGGGGAGCGCCGCCATCGTCACGAGGAGCGCGAGCGCTCCCGCCGTCGGGAAGACCAGGAGCGGCGGGAAGGGCACGCTTCGCAGCAGCCTCGCGCCCACGAGCAAGAAGACCGCGAGCGCGGGAGTCACGACGAGCGCGTAGGTCGGGCCGAGGCCGACGAGATCCTGCCCCACCGCGCCGATGCGGTCGGCGAGCGGAATCTCGGCGCCGGCCTCGACGAGGCCCTCGAGCACGAAATGCGTCGATGCCGCCGTGCCGAGCACGGTGGCCGTCGCGATCGCCGCCACGAAGGCCGCCGCGGTTCGCATCGATCCCCCTCGTCCCCATCGTGCGGGGCCCGCATTGCCGAACGCCCCCCGCACGATACCAATCCCCACACGGCCGTGTGGAGGGATGCGATGCTCTTTTCGAAACGAGGACGGACGGCAGTCCTGGCCTTCGGGCTCGCCGCCTGCGGCAGCGAGCCCGCTGCGCAGACGGCGAGCTCGGCGGCCCCCTCTGCGCCGCCCCCGGCGCACCGGCTAACGACGGTCGCCGAGGGGCTCTCGACACCCTGGAGCGTCGCCTTCGTTCCCGATGGCTCGCTGCTCGTGACCGAACGCGCGGGAAGACTCCGCGTGATCCGAGACGGACGCCTCGAGCCCGATCCCGTCGCGGGAGTCCCGCCCGTCTACGCCGAGGGCCAGGGAGGCCTCTTCGACGTCGCGTTGCATCCCGGGTTCGAGACGAACCGGCTCGTGTACCTGGCCTATGCGAGCGGGACCTCGGAAGAGAATGCGACCCGGGTGGCACGAGCGCGCTTCGACGGAAAGAAGCTCGAAGATCTCGAAGTGATCTTCGAGGCGTCGCCGAAGAAGGCGACGACCGCGCATTTCGGGGGGCGACTGCTCTTCCTTCCCGACGCGACCCTCCTCGTGACGCTCGGCGACGGCTTCGTGCATCGCGAGAAGGCGCAATCGCTCGAAGCGGATTTCGGAAAGATCGTGCGGATCCGCGACGATGGAAGCATTCCCGACGACAATCCCTTCGTGGGCACCGACGCCGCTCGCCCCGAGATCTACAGCTTCGGACACCGGAACGTGCAGGGGATCGTCCGCGATCCGCGAAGCGGGAGGATCTACGCCCATGAGCACGGACCGAAAGGCGGCGACGAGTTGAATCTCCTCGAGCCCGGAAAGAACTACGGCTGGCCGGTGATCACGCACGGCCGAGACTATTCGGGGGCGATCATCAGCCCCTACACCGAGAAGCCCGGCATGGAGCAACCGCTCGTCTACTGGGTGCCGTCGATCGCGCCGTCGGGAATGACGCTCTACGACGGGGAGCGCTTCCCCGAGTGGCGCGGCGATCTCCTGGTCTCGGCGCTCGCCGGTACCCACGTTCGCCGGATCGATCTCGAAGAGGGCGCGGTGGTGGGCCAGCAGGAGCTTTTCAGAGATCTCGGAGCCCGGATCCGCGACGTCCGGACCGCCCCCGATGGGAGCCTCTACCTGCTCACCGACGGCGAGGGGGGGCGCGTGATCCGCGTCGACCCGGGGGCCTGAAGGGTCAACCGGGGGCGCCGCGCTGCCGATCCGGGGGAAGCCCCGAACCCCGATCGCAGAGGCGCCCATGTCGATCCGATCCCGATTCGCGCTGCTACTCGCCGTCTGGGCGGCGAGCGCGGGCTGCAGCTCCGAAGACGCGGCTTCTCCCGCGACCGGCGTCCCGCCCACGGGATCGGGCGCTCGCACATCCGCGACGGGGCCTGCGGCGCCGCCGGACGAATCCCCTGCGTCCGCGCCCGAGCCCCCCGAAGCGGCCGGGGAGCGCCCGGCGCCCGGCCCGCAGTCGCAGCGCACCTACTACCGCTGGATCGATGCGTCGGGCGCGCTCCACCTCGTGGATTCGCTCGATGCGATCCCGGAGGCCGACCGCTCGCGCGCAAAGCCGATCGTGGTCGAGCAGCGCAAGACCTCGCCAGCAGATGCGGCGTCCCGCGGCTCGAGAGGCCCGTCGCCCTTCGCGAGGCACGCCTCGACGGCTGCGGCGAAGCCGGCCCCGGGGGCGGAGGTCGTGATCTACACCGCGAAGTGGTGCGGCTGGTGCCGGAAGGCGCTCGACCACCTCGATTCGCGCGGGGTCTCGTATCGCAACCGAGACATCGAAGACGATCCGGAGGCCTCACGGGACCTGCGACACCTCACGGGGAGCACCTCGATCCCGGTGCTCGAGATCGACGGTGAACTCGTTCGTGGCTTCGACGTGGCCCGGATCGATTCCCTTCTCGACGCCTCGCGCTAGCCCAAGTTCCGCAGTTCGGATCTATTTCGGGGCGATTCGGGCCTCCGCACGGGCGTAAGTATGCGGAAGTGCGTGTGCGGCCCTCGCAAAACGGCGTGTAGTGCCGACCTACCCCCTTGTTTGCGGCGTTTCTTCTTGAGAGAAGAGAGGCGGGGGGTGATGCGACGTGTATCTGCGTCACTCGGTTCGCCGCAAGAACGGTAAGTCGCACGTCTACTGGCGTCTGGTGCGGTCGGTGCGCCGCAACGGCAAGGTCGTCCAGGAGACGGTGGCGCAGCTCGGCGAGCTCGATGCCCAGGGACGCGCACGGGCCAAGGCGATGGCGCGGCAGATCACGGGCCGCGCGGAGCAGCCGGGGCTCTTTGGGGCGCCGCCGGGCCCTGCAGCCGAGGCCAAGGTCCGCTTGGACCGGATCCGCCTGGAGCGCGGCCGGTCTTTTGGTGATGTCTGGCTCGCCTGGACGCTCTGGCAGGCACTGAAGCTGGATACGCTGTGCGAGGAGTGCCTGCCGCGAGGGCGGGAGGAGGTGCCGTGGTCGGTGATGGCTGCGGTGCTGGTGCTGGCGCGGCTGTGCGAGCCGTCGAGCGAGCTCCACATCGCCGAGGACTGGTACCGCCGCACGGCCCTCGAAGACCTGCTCGGCTTGCCGGCGGAGCGGGTCAACGACGATCGCCTGTACCGCGCCCTGGACCAGCTCCTGCCGCACAAGACGGCGATCGAGCAGCACCTGGTGAAGCGCCTGGGCGAGCTCTTCGACGTCTCGTACGACCTGCTGCTCTGAGGTGCCCTGGGTTCCGTGGACGGTTATGCGCTTTCGGGAGTTTCCCGTAGGCGGCTCGACTCTTGTCCTGTCCCACGCTCCTTCTCTCGTCC
>CAJPFO010000159.1 GCA_905339255.1 Myxococcaceae bacterium | reverse complement strand
GACCCTGCAGCTCGACGTCTCGAAGAAGGACGGAACCCGGGTTCCGATCGATCCCGGGGCGCTCACCGAATCCGAGATCTACGTTTCCAGCGCCGACGCGGAGGTGATCCTCACCAACCAGAACGAGGCCCTTCGCCGCGTGGCGAGCGTGATCGCGAGCCGGGTCCACGACGCGCTCTTCGAGCGCCTGATGCCGTGACTCCGGGCGAGCTCGAGCGCGAACTCGCGAGCGGAACGATCCGCTCGGCCTACCTGCTCGCGGGCGACCAGGCGCTGCTCCGCGAGGAGTCGTGGGCGGCACTTCGTGCGGCGGTGCTCGCGGGGGCGCCCGCGGAGTTCAACCTCGACCGCCTCGAAGGCGCCGAGACGTCTCCCGCCAGACTGCGGGACTCGCTCCGGACGCTCCCGGTGCTCGCAGCGCGGCGTCTCGTATGGCTTCGCGAGCCCGAGGCCGGTCGCAAGGACAAGGGGCTCACCGAAGCGCTCGCGGAGATCGTCGCGGAGGTTCCGGAAGGCGCAGTGCTCGTCGTGACGGCCGGCAAGGTGGACCGTCGCGCGCGCTGGGTGAAGGCCTTTGCGGAGCCGCGGGCGCTCGTCGCGTGCGAGGCTCCCGCGTCGGCACCCGCACTCGTGGCCTTCATCGCCGCGGAGGCGAAGCGCCGGCGCCTCGAACTCGGGCCGGGGGTGGCGGAACTCCTCGCCGAGCGGGTCGGCCCCGAACTCCTCGCGCTCCGTCACGAGCTCGAGAAGGCAGCGCTGCAGGCGCTTCCGGCGACGCGGATCGAGCGCGCCCATCTCGAGGCCGGTCTCGTCACGCTCGCGGAAGAGCCGGTCTGGGATCTGACCGACGCGATCGGTGAGGGGCGCGTTCGAGACGCGCTCCCCTTGCTCGTCCGTCTGCTCGACGCCGGAACGCCGCCGCAGGTCGTGCTCGGCACGCTCGCGTCGCATTTCCGCAAGCTGCTGCGCGTGCGGCACGGCGCTTCGGTGGCGGCTCCGCCCTTCGTGGCGAAGAAGCTCGAACGGCAGTCGCGGCGCTTTGCGCCAGCGCGTCTCGCCGCGGCGCTCCGGGCGATCCACGACGCCGACCTCGCGATCAAGGGGGCGGGAGGCCTCCCGCCCGCGATCGCGCTCGAACGTCTGGTGCTCGGACTCGCGAGCTGAGAGGGCTACTTCGGCGCCGAGGCCTGGTGGAGGCGCTTCGCCATCCGCGAGATGCGCCGGCTCGCTCGCCGCTTCGGCACGAGCCCCTTGGCGGCGGCGCGGCGCAGCGCGGCCTCGACGTCGCGAAGCCGGGCCGATCCGGCCTCGGGGTTTCCTTCGGCGACCGCGGCCCGGAAGCCCTTTTCGAGGGTCCGGATCCGGCTTCGCGCCTGCCGGTTGCGCTCGCGTCTCCGCTCGCTCTGACGCGCGCGCTTCTCGGCAGATTTGTGGTTCGCCACGGGGCTCCTCCAGCTCTCGGGGAGGCGGGAGGATACGCGCTCGCAGCTCGGCTGTAAACGCGGGGGCGAGTTCGCCGCCAGGCGCATTCAGCCGCCTCGCCGCGCTTCCGATAGGGAATCCGGGCATCCCTGCCCGGAGGGGGAAGATGCAGCTCGTGGCGGAGGCGACCGCCGGCCCGAGGGGGCTCCTCTGGCTCGCGCCACTGCTCCTGGCCGTGGCCGCCCAGGCGTCCGAGGCACCTCCGGAGGTTGGGCCGCCCCGCACGGAGGGGGCGCCCGGAAGGGTTGCCGACCCCGCCCCCGATCCGCTTCGTGAGTGGAGCGGGACCGGGGCGATCGAGGAGCGTGCGGAGCGCGCTCGCCTGGCCGCGCTGAGGGTGGGGATCCCGAGCTTCGACGCGCCCGCCCGCGGCCTGCTCCTTTTTGAGGATCCGGCCGGCTCCGGGCTCGAGCAGGCTCGCGAGGCGACGGCCGTTGCTCCCGAGCTTCCCATGGCGCGCGCGGCGCTCGCGAAGGCACTTCTCGGCGAGTTCCATGTGGGCGAGGCGCTCGGTGCGGGGATCGCTGCCGTGGCGGCGCTGCCCGAGCACCCCGAGGCGCGGGCGTGGTTCGAGGCCACGGCGAGTTTCGCAGCAGGCCGCGCGATCTTCTTCGGAGCGCTCGTCTTCCTCGCGCTCGTCTGCCTGCGACACGGACTCCCGGCCGCGCACGACCTCGGCGACGGCATCTCGTCCGCGCTCCCGCTGTTCGCAAGAACGGGCCTGCTCGGCCTCCTGCTGCTCGTCCCGGCGATCCTCGGTCAGGGGCTCCTCGGCTTCGGACTCGCTGCGGTCGCGCTCGCCACACTTCGAGGCAGCCCGCGCGAAAGAGCTGCCGGGCTCGTTGCAGGGGCTCTGCTCGCGCTCGGAGTGCAGGGGGGAAGCCTCGCGACCGCGCGGGCGCTCGTGGCCTTCGAGCCCGACGCGGTCGCAGCGGCGGCGCTCGCAGTCGAGCGCGGAAGCTTCGCTTCGAGCGATCTCCTGGTCCTCGAGCGTGCCAGGGGCGCGGATCCGCTCGCGACGCGCGCGCTCGCAGTCGCGGCACGCCGTCGCGGGGATCTGCTCGAGGCCGCAGACGGCTACGGCGCGCTTCTCGAAGCCGGGCTCGGCGACGCGGCGCTCGCCAACAATGCGGGAAACGTCTCGATGGCGCTCGGCCACGTCGAGTCGGCGGTCGCGCTCTATCAGCTCGCCGACGAACTCGGGGGAGGTCCCGAAGTCCTCTACAACCTCTCCTTCGGATACGGGGAGGCGATCCGACCGAGCCTCCAGGACGAGACGCTGCGACGCCTCCAGCACGAGCATCCGGCACTCGCGACCGCGCTCCTCGATCTCCAGGCGAAGCTCACGGGGGGCTTCACGATCGACCTTCCACTTCCCGAGGCGCTGCTCCGCACGAGGTCCACGACGGCCGAGGCCGTCGCGGCGACCGCACGGGCGATCGAGCGGCCGCTCGCTCCGGGGGCGCTCGGCGAGAGCCCCGGGCTCTATGCCGGCGTGCTCGCCACCGTCGCGGTCGTCGGATCGGTGCTCGCGCGGGCTCGGCACTCGAGCGCCTGCCGTCACTGCGGAGCGCGGCTCTGTCCACGCTGCGACGCGCCATCGCCGGCCCGCGACCTGTGCACGGCCTGCCATCGCCTGCTCCGCAATCCCGAAAGCGCAGATCCCGAACGCCGGTCGCAGCGGCTCGCCGAGCTCGCGAATCTCGCCGAACACCGACGCAGGGCGTATCTCGTCGCAGCGTTCGCGGTTCCCGGGGCGGCCGGCGTGTTCGCGGGACGGCCGTGGCTCGGCCTCGGCGGCGCCCTCGCCGGATGCGGGGCGATCGCGCTCCTCGGCGCTCCCGGTACGCTCGTCCCCGACCCGCTCGCGGTCGGCGCCGCGGGGCCCCTCGCGTTCGGAGCGGCCGCGCTTTCCTGCGTCGCAATCTACGCGGTGATCCTCACGATCATTCTCGGGAAGCGATCCGGGGAGGTCGGGGCATGAGCGTCGCATTGCGAGGAAACCTCGCCGATTTCGGAATCGGCGAGGTCTTCCAGCTGATCGGTCAACAGCGCAAGACCGGAATCCTCGAGATCTCGAACGAGGCGGCGCGCGTACAGCTTCTCTTCGACGCCGGCGCCATCGTGTCCGCGGCGCCGATCGGCGATCAGCCGGGAGCCGCGCTCGGCGAGATGCTCGTCCGCCGCGGCGTCCTTCCGCCGGAGCCCCTCGCGAGCGCACTCGCGGAGTGCGCGTCGAGCCTCGAGCCCCTCGGCCGGTACCTGGTCGATCACGCGCTCGTGTCGCGATCCGAACTCGATGAGACCGAGGAGTTCCTCACCTCGGAGACCCTCTTCGATCTGCTCCGGGAGAATCGAGGCTCGTTCCACTTCGCGGCGCAGCCGGTCCCGCACGAACGCGATCCCGCGAGCCTTCTCGCCGCGGAGGAGGTCCTCATGGAGGGCCTTCGCAAGGTGGACGAGTGGCGGAGCTTTTCGCGCGCGCTTCCTCCCGAGGACGCCGTGCTGCGGCGGCGCCGCGGCTTCGAGAGCTACGTTGCCAAGGCCTCCGACGAGGCGCGCAAGCGGATCGTCACCGCCGAGCGCGTCTACCTCTTGGTCGATGGTCGCCTCACGTTCCGCCGCGCGATCGACCTCTCGCGACTCGGCACCTTCGAGGCGTCGCGGATCGTCGCGGACCTGATCGAATCCGGGGTGATCGAGCCGTCTCGGCGCAAGGTGGCGAGCGCCGCGGTCTCGACCCCCGAGAACGCGATGCCGAAAGCGGCGCTCGTGGCCGGCGGCGTCGCCCTCGCGGTCCTCGCCGCGATCGCAGTCGTGCTGCACGGGATCGACTCGAGCCCGGTCGAGGCGTTGGTGGTCGCCTCGGACCCGCTCGTCGTGGCACGCGAAAGCTTCGAGGCGCGACGGCTCCGCAACGGCGTCGACGCGCATCGCGCGCTCTACGGGGACGGACCGGGCGACCTCCAGGCGTTGGCCGAAGCGAGCGGCGGTGCGTTGACGCCTCCGAAGGGATCCCCCTACTATTACCGCCGCAGCGGCAACGGCACGGTCCTGCTCCGGCCGGAGCGCTGACACCGGCCCGAGCGCCGTCATCCTCGCGGGGACCCCACTGCCGAACGACCAGCCCTCGACCCGCCAGACGCTGATCTTCGACGACAACCAGACCGCCTCCGATCTCTATGGCGAAGGAGACCGGACGCTCCGAACGCTCGAACAGGAGCTCGGCGTCTCGGTCCGTGCGCGTGGCAACGAGGTGCGATTGATCGGCGGCGCGCACGAAGTCGCGATCGCCCGCAAGGTCCTCGAACAGTTCTACGCACAGGCGCGCAGTGGGGCTCCGATCGTTCCTCGTGACGTCCGCGACGCCGTTCGCCTGCTCGCGAGGTCGCCCGAGACGCCGCTCGCCGACGTCTACGAGGACGTGCTCGGAAGCGTCGGTTCGCGCCGGCGGATCGGCGCGAAGAATCTCTCGCAGCGGAACTACGTCGAGCGGATGCGCGAGAGCGACCTCGTTCTCGCCGTGGGACCCGCCGGGACCGGAAAGACGTACCTCGCGATGGCGATGGCGATCGCTGCGCTCAACCGGCACGAGGTCTCGCGAGTGATCCTGACCCGGCCTGCCGTCGAGGCCGGCGAGAAGCTCGGCTTCTTGCCCGGCTCGATGGCCGAGAAGGTGAACCCGTATCTGCGGCCGCTCTACGATGCGCTCCACGACATGATGGACTTCGACAAGGCGGCGCGCCTGATCGAGCGCGGAACGATCGAGGTGGCTCCGCTCGCCTTCATGCGGGGGCGCACGCTCAACGACTCCTTCGTGATCCTCGACGAAGCGCAGAATACGACGAGCGAGCAGATGAAGATGTTCCTCACACGCCTCGGCTTCAGCAGCAAGGCGGTCGTGACCGGCGACGTGACGCAGATCGATCTCCCGGCGGGCCGGACGAGCGGCCTCGTCGAAGCGCTTCGCGTTCTGGAAGGCGTCGAGGGGATCGGCTTCATGCGCTTCACCGAGGCCGACGTGGTCCGTCACCCGCTGGTGTCCTCGATCTTGCGAGCGTACGACCGTGACACGTCGCGGCGCGAATCCGACGGCGAGGTCGGGGCGCCGGTACGCGACACCCATTCACGGTGAGGGTCCGCATCGGTGGCCGGCGCCGGAGTGACACGGAGCTCCGGATCGATCGACGCCTGCTGCGTCGTCGTGCGACGGCCGCGCTGCGCGCACTCGGACGCGAGGACGCCGAGCTCTCGATCACGCTCGCCGATGATTTCGAGATCGCCGCGCTGAACGAGGCGTGGCGATCCCGGCGCGGTCCGACCGACGTCCTTTCGTTCTCGCTTCTCGAGGGGCCGCACGCCGAGCATCGCGGGACGCTCCTCGGCGAGGTCGTGATCGGCGTCGACGTCGCGGCTCGCCAGGCACGGCGTGCGCGCCGGAGCCTCGACGACGAGGCGGCCCGGCTGCTCGTCCACGGGGTTCTCCATCTCGTCGGGCACGACCACGTTCGCAGCGCAGAAGCCCGCAGGATGCGCTCCGAGGAGCGGCGCCTGCGTCGCGCGCTTCCGGCATGAGGGCGCGAGTCCGGTTCGGCGTCGTGGCCTTCGTCGCGACGTCGTTCCTCGCATTTCCGCACGTCGTCGGCGGTCGTGTCGTCGACTTGGGCGTCGTGATGGCGTGGCTGGCTCCGGCTTCGCTGCTGCTCGCGATCGACGGGCAGACGGCGCGCCGCGCAGCGCTCGTCGGCGGCATTTCGGGCTGGCTCGCACACGCCGCGATCCTCCACTGGATCTTCGTCGTGACCGCCGTCTACGGACGCGCTCCGACCGCGGTCGGCGTGATCGCACCGATCGGCCTCGCGCTCTACCCCGCGGTCTTCGTCGCGGCGGTCGCAGCGGTCTACGCGAGCCTCGCGCGTCGAGGGTGCGCGGGCCCGTTCGTCTTCGCTGCGATCTGGGTGGCCGGAGACCACGCGCGCCACTTCGTCTTCTCCGGCTTCCCCTGGGGCGTGATCGGATACGCGCAGCACGGCAATCCATGGCTGCTCGGCCTCGCGCCCGTGACCGGCGTACTCGGTCTCTCGTTCGTGACGGCGCTCGGCGGCGCTGCGCTCGCGATCGCGGTGGGGGCGGCGCGGTCCGGGATCTCGAGGCCGCACCGGCGCATGCTCGTGGCGGGCGCCGGAGTCGCGGCGGCGCTCGGCATCGGGGCGTTCTCGCAGGCTTTGGCGCCACCGTTTCGTGGCGGATCGCTCCGAGTCGGGGTGCTCCAGGGCAACGTCGATCAGGGCATGAAATGGAGCCCCGAGTTCGCCGACACGACGATGCGAACCTACGAGGATCTGGCGAGACGCGCCGTCGCGCAGGGGGCGCGGCTCGTCGTCTGGCCCGAGACGGCGGTCCCCGGCTCGGTCGAGACCGAACCGGGGTTCGGGCCGCGACTCTCGGCGCTCGCGATCGAGATCGGCGTACCGATGGTGGTCGGCGCAGTCGGGGTCGAGCCCGCCCGGGACGATTGGCGCTTCTTCGACAGCGGTTACGTCTTCGATGCGCAGGGCCGGCGTCTCGATCGCTACGACAAGGCGCATCTCGTTCCATTCGGTGAGTATCTCCCGTGGCGCCCACTGCTCGGCAGGTTCCTGCGAGCGGTGGCAACGGGGATCGCTCGCGACGACGTGACGGCGGGCCCGGGAGCGCGCTCCGTCCTGCTCCCCCTGGACCCCGACGGCGGCGGACCGCCCGCCGGGAGCGATGCGATTGCGCGCGGCGAGGCCGAGCGAATCGTCCGGGCAGGGATCCCGATCTGCTACGAGCTCCTCTTCCCGGACCTCATGCGGGGCTTCGCCGGAGACGGCGGCGAGCTCCTGCTCGCGATCACGAACGACGCATGGTACGGGCGAACGGGAGCGCCGTACCAATTTCTCGCGATCACCGAGCTGCGCTCGGCCGAGAGCCGGCTGTGGACGGCGAGGGCCGCCAACACCGGCGTGAGCGCCTTCATCGACGAGCGAGGGAGGACCGTCGCAGCGACCGAGATCTTCGAGGAAGCGGTGCTCGTGCACGACGTGCCGTTGCGCGGGCCGGACGCGCCTTCGACCTTCTACGTTCGCCATGGGGACGTCTTCGCGTGGCTCTGCTGGCTGGGTGTGGTGGTGGCGCTCGTCGCCTCGCGCAGGCTCCCCCGCGGAGGCGAGCGCGAGGCCGTCTCCGACGAAGAGCGTCCGGGCGTACCGGTGGCTGGGCGTCCGCCTCCGCATCTGTCATCTTGAGGGCCGCGCCACGCGAGCGGGGGGGACGTGACGATGAGCCAGACGGTCGAGGGCGGTGCGCCTGCATGGGATGCGGGCGAGCTCGCCGAGCGCCTGCGCCGCGCGCGCGAGCGGAGCGAAGAGCTGCGGAGGCGGCTTTGACGCCGACGGATTGAAGGCGCGCCTCGCCGAGCTCGAGCAAGAAGCGAGTCGTCCGGATCTCTGGAACGATCGCGAGCGGGCCGAGAAGCTCCTTCGCGACAAGCGCGGGGTCGAGCGCGAAGTGGCCTTCTTTGCTCGCCTCGGGCAAAGCCTCGACGACGCCGGGGTGCTCCTCGAACTCGCGAGCGAGGAGCAGGACCGCGACGCGATCGCCGAGGTCGCAGAGCGCCTCGCAGCGAGTGAGCGCGACCTCGACGAAGCGGAGCTTCGCCGGCTCCTCGGCGGCGAGCACGATGCGAGCAACGCGATCCTCTCGATCAACGCTGGCGCCGGCGGCACCGACGCGGCCGACTGGGCGGAGATGCTCTTCCGCATGTACCTGCGTTGGGCCGAGAGCCACGGCTACCGCCTCGAGGTCCTCGACGAACAGCCGGGCGACGAGGCGGGGCTTCGCAGCGTCACCGTGACCGTCTCGGGCGACTACGCGTTCGGCTACCTGAAGGCGGAGGAGGGTGTGCACCGCCTCGTCCGGATCTCCCCCTTCGATTCGCAGCACCGCCGTCATACCGCTTTCGCGAGCGTCTCGGTGTATCCCGAGATCGACGATTCGATCGAGGTCGAGATCGACGAGAACGACCTCCGGATCGACACCTACCGCGCCGGCGGAGCCGGCGGTCAGCACGTGAACAAGACCGACTCCGCCGTGCGGATCACGCATCTTCCGTCGGGGATCGTCGTGCAGTGCCAGAACGAGCGCTCGCAGCACAAGAACCGGGCGGCGGCGATGAAGGTCCTTCGCGCGCGGCTCTACGAGCGCGCACGCGAGGAGCAGGAAGCGAGGGTCGCCGCGCTCCGCGGTGAGAAGCGCGACATCAATTTCGGATCGCAGATCCGCTCGTACACGCTGCATCCGAGCCAGCGCGTGAAGGATCACCGCACCGATTGCGAGGCCGGGAACGCCGAGGGCGTGCTGCTCGGCGACATCGATCGCTTCATCCGCGCGACGCTCCTCTGGCGCGCCGAGCAGGCTCGGGGGGGCGCATGAGCGAAGCCGAACGGGCGGCACGGCGCGAACGGCTCGAAGCGCTCCGGGCGAGGGGGATCGACCCGTACCCGGCCCGGGTCGGGAGCGTGGAGCGGATTCGCGACGTTCGTGATCGGCACGAAGGAGACGACGCCGCTCGACTCGAGGCCTCGTCGCATCGCGTGGCGGTCGCAGGCAGGATCATGTCGCAGCGGAGCTTCGGAAAGCTCAGGTTCTTCGACCTCGTCGAGGACGGAGTGAAGCTCCAGGTGAGCGCCCGCAAGGGCGAGACGCCGGATTCGGTTCTCGAACTCCTCGATCTCCTCGACGTGGGCGACTCGGTTCGGGTCGAGGGGCGGCTCTGGCGGACGCGGACGGGCGAACTCACCGCCGCGGCCGATGGCCTCGTGCTGCTCGCGAAGAGCCTCCGGCCACTTCCGGAGAAGTGGCACGGCCTCCAGGACGTCGAGGCGCGCTTTCGTCACCGCCACCTCGACCTGCTCGTGAACGAGTCCGCGAGGCGGGTCGCCTTCGTCCGTAGCGCGACGGTTCGAGCGATTCGAGCGTTCCTCGACGCACGGGGCTTTCTCGAGGTCGAGACCCCCGTCCTCCAGCCGCTCTATGGCGGCGCCGCCGCGCGGCCCTTCGTGACGCGGCTCCACGTCTTCGATCAGGAGCTCTACCTGCGGATCTCGGACGAGCTCTACTTGAAGCGCCTCGTGGTCGGAGGGCTCGACCGCGTCTACGAGATCGGGCGCGACTTCCGCAACGAGGGTGTCTCGCGCAAACACAACCCCGAGTTCACGATGCTCGAGTGCTATCAGGCCTACACCGATTACCGGGGCATGATGGAGCTCGTCGAGTCGATGGTCGAGCACCTGGCGAGGACGGTTCTCGGACACACGCGAGTCGAGTACCAGGGCAAGGCGATCGAGCTCGCGGGCCCCTATCCGCGTTTCACGCTCCGCGAGGCGATCGAACAGGCGACGGGGATCGACATCCTCGAGTGCGCCGACTTCGCGAGTCTCGCCGCCGCTGCGAGAGCGAAAGGGCTCGACCCCGGTCAAGCGCCGACCTGGGGCCGGCTCGTAGACCATCTCTTCGGAGAGCACGTCGAGCCGACGCTCCAGCAACCGACCTTCATGGTCGACTATCCCGTCGAGCTCTCTCCGCTCGCGAAGCGTTCCGCCGAAGATCCGCGGCTCGTCGAGCGGTTCGAGCTCTTCGTCGCGGGGATGGAGATCGGAAACGCCTTCAGCGAGTTGAACGACCCCGACGACCAGCGCGCACGCTTCGTCGAGCAACGCGATGCCGCTCGCGCCGGGGACGACGAGGCGCATCCGATGGACGAGGACTACTTGCGGGCGCTCGAGCACGGTCTGCCGCCGACGGGGGGGCTCGGGGTCGGCGTCGGCCGCCTCGCGATGGTGCTGGCCGATGCGCCGACGCTGCGAGAGGTCGAGCTGTTCCCGCACCTGCGGCCGGAGCCGCCGCAGTGATCCTCCAGGCGCTCTGGGACGTGCTGGCGACCGCCGGCGGAACCGTGGCGCTCTCGTTCATCGTCGCTCTCGCCGTCGGGATCAACGCGCTCACCCTCGTCTTCCTGGGTTCTTCGGTCGTGGTCCTCGAGCGGTTCGCGAGGTCCGCGCGCCGTGGCGGGAGCATCGCCCTGGCTTCACTCGCCGCTGCGCCACTCGTCGGCGCACTCGCGGTGCCTCTACTCGGCGAGAACTCCGCTGCGGATGCGCTCTCTCCGCTCGCGCTCTGGCTTCGCGCCACGGCAGTGGCGGCGGTCGGAGTCGCGGTGTTCGTCGCGTTCTCGCGCTTCGCGATCCGACGCGCGGCGCCGGAGCGGCTCGCCACGGCGAGTCTCGTCGTGCTCGGGCTCGGCTACGCGCTTCTCGTCGGAGGAACCGATCGTCTCGTCGTCGCGGCGGCGCCGGTGATCGTCGCGGGAGCGGCATGGCTCGCACTCCGTCTTCGAAGACGGGCACGGCTCGCGGCGGATCCTTCGGCTCCGACCGGGCCCGGCGAGGCGGAGCGATGGGTCCGCGTCCTCGCGATCTCGCTCTTGCCCGGCATCGCGATCGCAGCGCTGCTCCCGATTCCGCAGCAGCCGGTCGCGCTCGCGGGGGCCGCGCTGCTCGCGACGTTCGGCGCGCTCGTCCTGCTCGGTCTGCTCCCCCTCGCGGCGGCGGGGCTCGTCGATCTGCGGCCGAGCGCCGAGTGGTTCATCGCCGCGCGCTACCTGGTGGCGAAGCGGCGTCAGACCTTCATCTCGATCATCACGCTGATCTGCGTGGGAGGAGTGGCGGTCGGGGTCTGGCTGATCATCACGGTGCTCTCGGTCATGAACGGCTTCGAGCGCGTCTGGCGCGACGAGATCATCGGAAACCGAGCGCATTTCACCGTGCACAGCGGCGTCGGTCCGATCGGCGACTACGCACACGTGCTCGACGTGGTGACCGCCCAACCCGACGTCCGGGGCGCCACGCCGTACGTCGACGCGGAGGGGATGATCCGCGGGACGCAGGGGCGGATCCTCGCGATCCGGTTGCGTGGGGTCGATCCGGATCGTGTCGGCGGGGTGACCGACCTCGCCGACGATCTCATCGAGGGCTCGCTCGACGACCTCGCTCCCCGGCCGATCCCGCCCGCCGAAGGCGCCGAGCCCGATCCGGAGGACGAGCCCGTTCCGGGCCTTCTGATCGGACACGAGCTCGCGAGCACCTTCGGCCTCTCGGTGGGCGATCCGCTCGTCCTCGTCTCGCCGTTCGGCGGCCCGCCGACCCCTCTCGGCCCCGGGCCGCGGCTCAAGCGCTTCCGGGTCGCCGGGATCTTCTCGTCGAGCTTCTTCCAATGGGACGAGATCTTCACCTATACCGACCTCGAAGCGGCCCAGGACTTCAAGCGGGTCGCGAACGTCGTCGACGGCATCGAGGTGCGCGTCCGCGATTTCTACCGTTCGCAGCGGGTCGCGCGAGCCGTCGAGGGAGAGCTCGGGTTTCCGTATTTCACGCGAGACTGGAAGGAGTACTTCCCGTCGTTCTTCCAGGCGCTCAAGACCGAGCGCGTCATGATGTTCGTGCTGCTCGCGATGATCATGGTCGTCGCAGCGTTCGTGATCGTGGCGACGCTCATCATGATGATCATGGAGAAGTCGAGCGACATCGCGATCCTGAAGGCGATGGGCGCCCGGGACGAGAGCATCGAGCGGATCTTCGCGATCGAAGGGACCCTGATCGGAATCGTCGGGACCGGAGTCGGCGTCGTGCTCGGGATCATCGTGACGACGCAGCTCGGCTGGATCCAGCAGCAGATCGAGGCCGTGACGGGGATCGATACGCTTCCGGCGAGCGTGTATCAATTCTCGTCGCTTCCGTGGCGGATCGATCCGGTGCAGATCGTTCTCGTCGCGGCGATCGCGATGGTGCTCTCGCTCGGCGCGACGCTCCTCCCGAGCCGGCAGGGCGCCCGCCTCGATCCGGCCGAGGGGCTCCGGTATGAATGAGCCCGCCGCCGGGGCCGCCGTGGCGAACGAGCTGCTGCGGGCCGAGGGCGTCGCAAAGGTCTTCCGGACCGAGGTCGCCGAGATCGAGGTCCTGCGCGGCGTCGACCTCA
>CAJPFO010000158.1 GCA_905339255.1 Myxococcaceae bacterium | reverse complement strand
GAGCCGCTCGGCCACGCGCTCGAGCTCGGGACGCGAGAGGTCCGCGATGCGCTCGTCGATCTCGCCGTCGACCTTCCGGACACCATCGAGATCGGCGGCTTCGGCTCGCAGCTTCGCGAGCCAGACGATCTCGGCGACGCGATCGCGCCGCGCGCGAGCGAGGTCGACCAGCATGCGGAGCGCCTCGCGCCGCTGGCCGGCCGGGAGATTCTGCAAGCGGATCGCAGCGAGGACGACGTAGGCCGTCTCCTTGCGACCGCGCGCGACCTCGAGCTGCGCGAGCTCGAAGCGGATCTCGTCGCTCCGATTTCCCTGCGGCTGCGCTTCGAGGCCCCTCTCGAGCGCCGCAGCGGCGCGCGCATCGTCGCGCTTCGCCCGATGGATCTGCGCGAGCGAGAGTGCGATCTCGTCGGCGAGGTCGCTCTTCGGATCCTTCTGCGCGAGCGCCTCGAGCCGCGCCTTCGCCTGCTCCGGGTTCGACTTGGCGAGCGCCGCCGCCGCGTCGTACTCCTTGCGGTCCTCTGCGGGCGCCGTCGCCTCGCCGAAGCCGGGAAGCCGCGGAAGCTCGGGGAAGGTCGAGCAGCCCGACGCCCCGAGCACGGCGACGAGCCCGAGCAGGGCGACGCGTCGCACGCTAGCCGAACAGATCGCGAAGCTTGTCGAGGAAGCTCTTGTGCTGGGGCGAGACTTCGTGGCCGCTCTCCGCCGCGAACTGCTCGAGCAACTCGCGCTGTCGATCGGTGATTCGCGTCGGGACTTCGACGAAGATCCGGACCAGCTGGTCCCCACGCGCGCTGGAACGTAGCGCCGGAAGCCCCTTGCCCCGCAACCGCATCACGGTCCCCGACTGGGTCCCCTCCGGAACGCGCAGCGTGACCTTGCCTTCGAGGGTCGGAACCTCGATCTCGGCGCCGAGTGCGGCCTGCACGAAGGGCACCGGAACCTCGCAATGGAGGTCCATCCCATCGCGCTCGAAGAGCGGATGCGGACGGATCGAGACCACGACGTAGAGATCGCCGGGCGGTCCCCCCGCGATGCCGGCCTCTCCCTCTCCGGCGAGCCGCAGCCGCTGGCCTTCCTCGATCCCGGGAGGAATCGTGACAGAGATCGTCTGGGACGCTTCGGTCCGGCCCGCGCCGCGGCACTCGCTGCAGCGGTGCCGAACGATCTCGCCGGCGCCGCCGCATTCGTCACAGGGCCGGCTGATCCGGAAGAAGCCCTGCTGGAACATGAGCTGGCCCGTGCCACGGCAGCGGCTGCACGACTCTGGCGAGGTGCCGGGCTTCTGCCCCGAGCCCTCGCAAACCTTGCAGGGCCGCATCTTCGGGATGCGGAGCTTCGACTCGAGGCCGTTCAGGGCGTCGGTGAGGTCGATCTCGAGGTTGTAACGGAGGTCGGCGCCGCGCTGGCCGCGGCCGCGGCGGCGGCCTGCCCCGCGCTGGCCGAAGAGGTCGCCGAAGAGATCGTTGAAGACGTCGGTGAAGTTCCCGAGGTCGCCGAAGTCGGGCCCCGCGCCGGGCCCGCCCGCGCCCACCCCCGCGAAGCCGAAGCGATCGTAGGCGCGCCGCTTCTCGGAATCCGAGAGGATGGCGTAGGCCTCGGAGGCCTCCTTGAAGCGGTCCTCGGCTTCTTTGTTTCCGGGGTTGCGGTCCGGATGCGAGTCGAGCGCGATCTTGCGGTAGGCCTTCTTGAGCGCGGAATCATCGGCGTCGCGAGAGACACCGAGGACGTCGTAGTAATCGCGTCGGGACAAGCGTCGATCCTCGGGCGGGCGCCGGTCGGGTTATGGGGTCGGCGAGCCGCCCGCGCAACCCCCCCCGCGCCGCAAGCCCGCCCCCTCCCCGGGCTCAGCTCGAGGAGGAGCCTCCGAGTGTGGCATAAAGCCTCTCGGTCATCTTGTAGGAGAGGTTCGAGAGCTCCTCGACGGCCGCGGCGATGCCCCCGACGTCGGAGCCCTCGAGCGCCTTTCGCATGCGGGCCATCGCCGCCTCGAGAGCGCTCCGATCCTCGGCCTCGACCTGCTCGGCGAACTCGAGGAGCGTGCGCTCCGTCGAGTAGAGCAGGCCGTCGGCCTGGTTGCGAAGCTCGGCGCCACGCCGCCGCTCCTGGTCGGCATTCGTTTGGGACTCGGCCTCGGCGAGCAGCCGCTGCACCTCGGACTCGGAGAGCCCGCTCGACGCCGTCACCTGGATCGCCTGGCTGCGGCCGGTACCGAGGTCCTTCGCCGAGACCTTCACGACGCCGTCGGAATCGATGTCGAAGCTCACTTCGATCTGCGGCACGCCGCGCGGCGCGGGCGGGATTCCGACCAACTCGAAGCGGCCGAGGGTCTTGTTGTCGGCGGCCATCTCGCGCTCGCCCTGGAGCACGTGGACGCGAACGACGTTCTGGTTGTCCTCGGTCGTCGAGAAGACCTGGCTCCGATGCGTCGGAACGGTCGTGTTCTTCTCGATGATCTTGGTGAAGACACCACCCTGTGTCTCGACGCCGAGCGAGAGCGGCGTCACGTCGAGAAGCAGGACGTTTCCGACCTCTCCCGTCAGGACACCGCCCTGGATCGCGGCGCCGATCGCGACGACCTCGTCGGGGTTCACGCCCTTGTGGGGCTTCTTCCCGAAGATCTCGGCGACCTTCTCCTGGATTCGCGGCATTCGCGTCATGCCGCCCACGAGAACCACCTCGTCGATCTGCTCGCGAGAGAACCCGGCGTCCTCGAGCGCGATCCGGCAAGGCTCCTCGAGCCGCGCGACGAGGTCCGCGACGAGCGCTTCGAGCTTCTCGCGGGTGAGCGACACGTTGAGATGCTTCGGCCCCGACGCGTCGGCGGCGATGAAGGGAAGGTTCACGTCGGTGCACAGCGACGACGAGAGCTCGTGCTTCGCGCGCTCGGCCGCCTCCTTGAGTCGCTGGAGCGCCATCGAGTCGGCGTGCAGATCGATGCCGCATTCTTCGCGGAAGCGCTCGATCAGCCAGGAGACGATCCGCTGGTCGAAATCCTCTCCACCGAGGTAAGTGTCGCCGTTGGTGCTCTTCACCTCGAAGACGCCGTCGCCGAGCTCGAGGATCGAGATGTCGAACGTCCCGCCCCCGAGGTCGAAGACCGCGATCCTCCGGCTCGACGTCTCGCCGAGCCCGTAGGCGAGCGCGGCGGCGGTCGGCTCGTTCAGGATCCGCAACACGTTGAGCCCGGCGATTCGCCCGGCTTCTTTCGTCGCCTGGCGCTGCGCGTCGTTGAAGTACGCGGGAACCGTGATGACCGCGTCGCCGACGGCCTCGCCGAGGAACTCGGCGGCCGTCTCGCGCATCTTCGCGAGGACCTGCGCCGAAAGCTCCTGCGGCGAGAGGAGACGACCGTCGATCCCGACCCAGGCGTCGCCGTTCTCGGCCGGCTCGATCGGAAACGGCGCGATCTCGCGGAAGCGGCCGACCTCTTCGCTCTCGACCTTGCGTCCGATCAGCCGCTTGACCGCGAAGACCGTCCGCCCCGGGTTCGTGACGGCCTGGCGCTTGGCGATCTGGCCGACGAGACGCTCGCCGCTCGAGGTGAAGGCGATCATCGACGGCGTCGTGCGCGAACCTTCGGCGTTCGCGATCACGACGGGCGAGCCGCCCTCCATGATCGCCACGCACGAGTTCGTCGTGCCGAGGTCGATCCCGATCACCTTGCCCATGCCGCCCCCCGCTCCGGGAGGCGCTCGGGCTAGGCCCGGTCTGTCCCCCCCGCCTTCGAGACCACCACCTGCGCCGGACGAAGCAACCGATCCCTCAGCCGGAACCCTCTCTGGAAGACCTGTACGACCGTGTTCGCCGGCACCGAAGCGTCGGGGAGCTGCGCGAGGGCCTCGTGCACCGACGGATCGAACGGCTGCCCCAGGGCCTCCACCTCGGTGACGCCGTGCTTCGACAGCACCGATTCGAGGTCCCGCTGCACCAGCTCGAGGCCCTGCAGAAGGCTCTCCAAGTCCCCGACCCCGCTCTTTCGAGCGGCATCGATGGCCCGACCCAGGTTATCGACCGCAGGCAGCAGATCCTTAGCCAGCTTCTCGTGCCCGTAGGCGAAGGCGTCCTCGCGCTCGCGGAGCGTCCGGCGCCGGAAGTTCTCGAAATCGGCATTCAGGCGGATCCAGCGGTCGCGGATCTCGGCGAGCTCGCCGCGGACCGTCTCGAGCTCGTCGGCACTGTCCGCCGGCGGC